>JAZSFQ010000016.1:0-44905 GCA_045532275.1 Saccharofermentans sp.
GTCTCGCACAGGGATTAAAGCTCATCGGCAAGAAGCCCGTCCTCGCATTAAGAGAACCTTCTTTAGGACCCGTTTTCGGAGTTAAGGGAGGCGCCTGCGGAGGCGGTTATTCCCAGGTCGTTCCGATGGAAGATATCAACCTTCACTTTACGGGAGACATCCACGCTATTACCACCGCAAATAACCTTCTCGCAGCAATGATAGACAATCATCTTTTCCAGGGAAACGAACTCAATATTGATAAGGACAGGATCTTATGGAAGAGATGCCTTGATATGAACGACAGATGCTTAAGGGCTGTTACGGTAGGAGTCGGCGGCGGAACAAAGGGAGTTACGCGTCCTGAGATGTTCCAGATCACGGCTGCTTCCGAGATCATGGCGATCCTCTGCCTCGCAAAGGACATGGACGATCTCAAGGTAAGACTTGACCGCATAGCTATTGCTTACGATACAGACGGCAATCTCATCACAGCAGGACAGCTCGGCGCAACAGGCGCTCTTGCCACATGCCTCAAGGACGCCATGTGTCCTAACCTGGTCCAGTCTCTGGAAGGTGTTCCTGCGCTTGTACACGGCGGACCCTTCGCTAACATCTCTCACGGATGCAACACCTGCATAGCTACAAAGACAGCTTTAAAACTCGGCGACATCGTTGTTACCGAGGCAGGATTCGGCGCTGACCTGGGTGCTGAGAAGTTCCTCGATATCAAGTGCAGAGATCTCGGCATCTGGCCTGACCTCGTTGTCATCGTAACTACCGTAAGATCGCTCAAGTATAACGCAGGCATACCTAAGGACCGTCTCTCAGAACCCAATCCCGAAGCCGTAAAGGCAGGTCTCGCAAATGTTCTTAAGCACATCGAAAATATGCAGAACTTCGGCATTCCGGTTCTCGTTGCATCGAACAGATTCCTTTCCGATACCGAAGAAGAACTTGCCATCGTTGAAGAGGCGTGCAAGGCTACGGGGGCTGATTTCGCACCGGCAGAGATCTTCGCAAAGGGCGGAGAAGGCGGAATCGATCTTGCTAATAAGGCTGTTTCCATCCTTGAACAGAACAACCCGAAGAATCCGAAATATACATATGAATTAACAGATTCTGTTGAAGAAAAGATCATCAAGGTTGCAACCAGGGTTTACGGCGCCGCTGATGTTGACATTCTTCCCGAAGCAGCCGCAAAGATCAGGGAGTTCGTCGAAAAAGGCTACGGCAACCTCCCTATCTGCATCGCTAAGACCCAATACTCATTATCTGACGATCCTAAGAAGCTAGGCAATCCGGCAGGCTTTACATTAACCGTAAGGGATTGTTTCTTATCGGCAGGCGCAGGATATCTTGTTATCCTCACCGGTACGATCGTCACGATGCCGGGACTTCCTCCGCACCCTGCCGCAATGGATATCGACATCGATGATAACGGCGTAATAACCGGACTCTTCTGACAGATAATGAAGCGGCCGAATCCGACATTTCTGAAAAAAGCCGAAGGGATAAAGACATCCCGCAAAAAGCGTACGATAATAATCATCGCCGTATTGCTTGTGATGACTTTCTTTATCATATTCATAAGTTCCATGGCTTCTGCCCAGGATACCTACCGTCTTATGTATCCCGGGCTTATCGGCGCCGCAACCAGCACTACGACTGAATACTCGGCATATCAGAGGCCGGTTCATTCTACTACGACTGAGACCACGACCGAGACGACCACTTCTGCGACGACCACGGCTCCGCACGCGATCCTTGCCGCGACGCCTACCCCGACGCCCGATCCTGCGGAAACAGCCCGTGCTTCCCAGAATAATTCTCCCGATCCTTTTACCGAAGACAGGAACTTCAGCTTTAAGCCTGCAAGCATACAGACCGCGACCTATCAGGAACGAGCCGTATATATGGATGAACTCAAGGAGAACATCGTAGCTTATCAGAAGAAACACCCTGAAATGAGAATATGCTATGAATTCGTCTCTCTGTCCACCGGAGAGAGATTAGGCGTTGACGAACTTGATCCTGTCGTTCCTTCCGGAGCGATGGCGATACCTGTGGAGATCGTCTATTACGAAAGCATCGTCGGCTTAACCGGACCGCTGTCTAAAAAGATAACCTTTGACAGTGACTACAGCGGAGCGCGCAATTCCTCCTACATCGCCAAACATTACGATTACGGAAAAGAATTCTACATGCGCACGCTCCTGAATTACGCGATAGTAAAGAACGACAGTATAGCGCTCAATTACATTATCGATGAACTCGGGGGAATTGATGAAGTTATCAAATCTGTTGATGAGATAAGCAATTATATCTCCTACAACGACTCGGTCATCTATAAGGACTACCGCGGAAGGGAATACCGCGCTCCGGGTACCATCTCCTGCTACGACATGGGTAACTACCTGTCTTATCTGTACAGCGTATTCATTAATACTCCCCAGATAAACCAGCGTCTCGTAAATGATATGGCGCACAGCGAAGTGGAATCCCCGTTAAGCGCCGCTTTTCCCGAAAACACCAGAATCCTTCATGTCCTTGGCAGAAATACAGACCGAGGAGCTTATCTCGAATGCGCGATCGTCGATTATGAGGAACCTTTTGCAGTTATCATTTACGTGGAATCAGGCTCAACCGGCTCCGCCGGTACGGCCATAGCCACGATAGGCGGATATACCCAGAAGTTTATCGAAGCCTGCTATGCGTGACCCCCTGCTTTTTCTGTCCTTATAATTGAAGTGTAATCAGAATCTTTTATGATATAATCTCCCTTGTAATTGATTAGTTCGTCCCGCGCGGTCTGCCGCCGGCCAAGGTCCCGTGCGATTCCGGGCTGTGAACCCTGTCAGGTCCGGAAGGAAGCAGCAGTAAGCGGTTTACGGAGTGCGCCGCGGGTCAAGCCTTACCGACGGCAGTTCGGGCGGGACGAGTTTTTTTATTCAGGTTTTACGATTCGGCTTTAAGGAACACACTATGGAAGATCATATCGTTCTCTACAGACAGTACAGACCCCTTACATTCGATGATGTCGTCGGTCAGGAAGCCGCAGTCACTGCTCTCAGGCAGTCAGTGATATCTAAGAAGCTCGCTCATGCTTATCTGTTCTGCGGCCAGCACGGCACCGGCAAGACCACTATCGCGAAGATATTTGCCAGGAGCGTTAACTGCGAGCATCCCGTTAACGGCAATCCCTGCAACGAATGTCCGACCTGCAAAGGCATACTTGACGGGACCATTCTCGACGTTACCGAGATGGACGCCGCTTCCAATAACGGAGTCGATGACATAAGACCTATCCTTCAGGAAGTAAATTTCGCTCCTACGAGAACTACTTATAAGGTATATATAATCGATGAGGTCCATATGCTCTCGAAGGGTGCTTTCAATGCACTCCTCAAGACGATCGAGGAACCTCCGAAGCATGTCATCTTCCTTTTCGCGACTACGGAATCCGATAAGATCCCTGCAACGATAATTTCTCGATGCCAGAGATATGACTTTAAGAGAATTCCCATAGAACTAATTTCAGGACGCTTAAGGGAAGTCTGCGGTAAATCCGGAATCAAGGCATCTGATGACGCTCTGCGTCTCATCGCTTCGAGATCAGACGGCGCCCTCCGTGATGCACTGTCTTTACTTGACCAGATATCCGCTATATCCGGCAGTGATAATGAGATCAGCTCCAGAGACGTCGAGCGCATCACCGGTACGGTAGACAGTTCGTTCCTGTTCAAGATGGCTAACTGCCTTATCGATGCGCGCTTTGACGAACTCATTGATCTTTGTGAGATCCTTAACGGATCTGGCAAGAATCAGGCCCGTTTCACCCTCGATCTAGCAGCATATTTCAGGGATCTTCTTATAATCAGGGTAAAGGCGGATCCGATCATATATCTTCCATATCCCCAAGAGACTATCAAGGATATGTACCAGACGGCCGCCAAGGTCAGCGCCGATACATTGACCGGATATATCAGTTATCTGTCCAAAGAATATGCGGAACTCAGGAAATCTCCCGACATCCCTACAAGTTTTGAGCTTATGCTTATGCGTCTATGCGGAAGGAAGTCTGCTCTTCCCGTTACTCCCATAGTCATTCCGGATTTTGATAAAAAACAGGCCGAAAAGGCTGCTTCCGTATCAGTGGAAATGACTGAAGCTCCGGCCGTTGATTCAAAAGACGATGCAGAAACTAAGATAATAGAAGAGCCCTCAAAAGCTGAAGCACCTTCTTCAGAACCCAGGCCGGTCTTTAAGGCACCCGAGCCGTACAGACCTAAGCCGTCATCTTCACCGAAGCCTAAGTCAACGCAGCCTCCTGCGGTTCCCGAACCGTACAGACCAAAGCCGTCTGCTTCAGCGGCAGGAATATCTTCCTTCTCTGCTTTCGTAAAGGAAGAGGCTCCTAAGACCGTAACTGAGAATATTTCTTCACCGTTCTCTGTTAATCCGGAAGAAAAAGAAGAGGAAAAGACGGAAGAGATACCTGAGCAGAATTCATTCTTCTCATATCTGAATACTGAATCACAGACACAGGAACCTGAAGTGCCTGCCGATGAACCGGACTATGATACCGGAGACGAAGATCCTGAAGATGACATCGTCATACCTGCCGATGATTCTTTCAGTGAGCATACAGAGCCGACTATCTTCTCATATGTTCCCGAGGAATCTGAAAAGCAGTTGAGCTTCGGCACGGACGAGCCTGAAGAAACCACAGCCCCGTCTTATTATTCCGGCGGGAGCACTTCAGCACCTTTCCCGGGAATCTTCTCGGGACTCGCACCGTCTTTCCTTGATGATCTCACCGGCGGTTCTGACAGCGCTGAACCCGCTGAGGAAGAAAAGGAATCAGTTTCTTCGAAGCCCCGTTCACAGCTGGCACAGCAGGCTGACAGGAGCGGACTCATTGTGGACGGAAGGTCCAGAGATCCGGTAAGAGCACCTTCTTTTACTGGAGAAGATGCCGATATCGCAGTCAGATGGACTAATATCACTTCAAACCTTAAAGGAAGCAATGACAATATTGCACTTATTCTGGAACACACCAGTCTCAGAAAAGACGGTACTTCGGCATATATAGTTTTCGAAGACAAAGATTCGAAGCTTCTTGCCAACCTGAAAAGCTCACAGTCGTTCAGACAGCTGTCTGCAGGCATCAAGGATGAGTTCGGAGCAGAGCATCTCTATCTCTGCACAACTGCTCAATACAACAAACAGATGGAAAAGAACCAGGCAACCGAGAAGGATAAGAAACTCGACGATCTGAATGAACGTTCCAGGAATATGGGTGTTCCCACAGACGTGCATTTTGGTGATTAAGCAATCAACAGTTAAAGATAAATCAATCGGAGGATATTAACATGGCAAAAGGATTCCGCGGCGGAATGGGAATGGGCGGCAATATGAATCAGGTAGTAGCCCAGGCCCAGAAGATGCAAAGACAGATAGAACAGGCTCAGGCCGAGATACGCGAGATGCGTTTCACAGGTACTGCTGGCGGCGAACTCGTTAAGGTTGTTGCCGGAGGAGATCATCAGATCTTTGAGATCCAGATCGCTAAAGAGGTCGTTGATCCCGACGATATCGAGGGTCTCCAGGATCTCATCATTGCAGCCTGCAATCAGGCTCTCGAGCAGATCGACAAGACCAACCAAGAGCGAATTACCGCTATCACAGGCGGCATGAAGATGCCCTTCTGATAATGGCAAGATACTCACCTTCAATTCAGAACCTTATAGCTCAGTTAAGCAGTCTTCCCGGAATAGGCGGCAAGTCTGCACAGCGCCTGGCATTCCATTTGCTCGCTATGGATGATAAGGACGCTGACGCTCTGATCTCTTCGATCTCAGCAGCCAGACAGTCTACCAAAAGGTGTTCCTGCTGTCAGAATTTTACTGACTCTGACCCCTGCCCTATTTGTTCTGATCCGTTAAGGGACAACACTACGCTTATGGTAGTCGAATCGCCCAGGGACGTGTCTACTTTTGAGCGCGCACACGAATATAAAGGCCTTTATCATGTGCTTCACGGAGTATTTAATCCCATGAAGTCCATGAGCATTTCCGACACTACCATTCCGAATCTGATAAAACGTCTGGCAGATCATCCCGAAATCACAGAAGTTATCGTAGCGACCAACCAGACCGTCGAAGGAAATGCGACTGCTCTTTATCTTTCCAGAATGGTCGGGCCTTCGGGTATCAGGGTATCGCGTCTGGCTTCAGGACTTCCGATGGGATCGGATATCGAATATGCAGATGACCTTACTCTCCTTTCCGCTTTGAAAGGCAGAGTAGTGCTTTCGGGAGACAATAATGAGACTTGATAAATTTCTTAAGCTCTCCAGAGTAATAAAGCGCAGGACTGTTGCAAATGACGTCTGTCAGGCAGGCAGAGTCATGGTCAACGGCAAGCAGGCTAAACCGTCTGTCCAGCTCAAGGTCGGAGATGAAGTCAGCATCTTTTTCGGAAGCGGAGAAGTAAGATTTAAGGTCACCGCATTACCGGAAACGGTCCGAAAAGAAGAGGCTGCTTCTATGTATGAGCTTCTTGAATAGCTCGTTAACGGCAGAATTATTACAAGTACTTTAAGTTTGGCCCCGGATTATTGTTTTGAGTCCGGGGTTAAGTAATAATCAGGATATGTATTTCTAAGATTCGGAGGCATACCTTGCGAAGAGTCAGACGCAAAACCGGCGGCATTTCTTTCCTTACAGCGATGATCTGCATCTGCTGTGTTGTTGTCGGCATCCTCTGCATTACAAGATATGCGAACATCGCCAAGCAGAAAGAGCGTCTTAAGGCAGAGAACGCCGAGCTCATCGCCCAGTCTGAAGCACTGTCTGACAAGCTTAAACAGATCAGGGCACAGGAAGAATTCGGCAAGGATGATGCCTATGTAGAGAGCGTTGCCAGGGCGCAGCTTGATATGGTCTATCCCGGAGAAGTAATCTTCAGGGTTACCGGCGAGAAATACAACTGAGAATTGTTCAATGATAAAGTTCAAAGGTGACGGTAATTGTCCGTCACCTTTTTTATTTCATACCCAAGATATCTTTAGTCACCAGATAAGCTTCGCTCATGCAGGCCTGGAGGTTATAGCCGCCGCTGATACCGTCTATATCGATGGCTTCACCTATTATGTATAGACCAGGCACTAATCTGGAACCTAATGTCTTTCGGTCTATCTCTTTGAGCAGAACACCGCCACGGGTCACAAATGCGGTATCCAAAGACGGCTCCCGTTCGATTCCTATCCTGAGGTGTTTTATTTCTTTAACGATCCTCTTACGGTTCTCTTTGGAAAAGCTTTGCGCATAAAGACCGGCCACGCCTGCCTCTGAACAGATCTCACCGGCAACCGAAGCAGGTACATATCTTGATAACAGCGTTGATATCTTGGTATCCGGGTGTTCACGGATCTGTCTCTGGAGTTCAGCGTCAAACTCCTCGTCGCTCATGGACGGAACAAGATCCAGCTCGATCCAAACGCTCATATCCGTAATATCAGAAGGTATCTCCCTGGATAATTCCATTACCGCAGGACCGGTGAGTCCGAAATCTGTGAACATCATCTCTCCGCAACAGGATGCTGTTTTCCGTTCCTGACAATAGAACGAAACTTCAGCAGTTAACGATACTCCGCTGAGTCTTCCCGTAAATACCCGTGACTCCTTATCTGCCTTTACCGGAGCAAGTGCGGCGCGGACCGGTATGACCGTATGTCCGAATCCTTCAGCAAATCTGAAAGAATCACCCTCAGAACCGGTCTTAGGGAAAGAGCTTCCTCCGCAGGACAAAACAAGACAATCGAATTCGTATTTTCCCCGCGAAGTGTTTACTTCAAAAACAGATGATCTTTTTATGTCCGTGACCTTTGTATCACACAGCATCTCCGTGCGGTCTGAAATATAGGAAACGATGGTATCTCTTACCTTTACTGCGCTGTCACAGACCGGGAATATCCTGTTGTTATCCTCTTCCTTGACCTTTAATCCCAGCTGATCCTCAAAAAAGCGTATTGTATCCTCAGGTCCGAATTCCTTCAGGGCAGGAAAAAGGAAATTCTCAGCTTCATGATAACCCTTTTTCAGTTCAGACACAGGTTTTCTATTGGTTATATTACAGCGTCCATGGCCTGTAAGTGTAAGTTTCTTTCCGGGTACAGGGTTCTTTTCAATGAACGTTACTTTAATATCATCATTATCTGAAAAATGCTTAAGCAGACAGGCCGTAAAAAGTCCCGCTGCTCCGCCTCCGATTATTCCGATCCGTTTTCCCATTTATCGAACTCTAATATTCATGATCTTCAGGATACTAATACTGCTTCCGAATATAAAACTACGCCCTTTGAAGCATTCGGGTGTATATGATCCAGCAGATAATCCCTGTCCGGATAAACTGTAAGAATATCTTTTATATACGGATTGGCATTTATATACATAAATGAGTTTTCGGAGCAGTACTTTTCGAGAGCGGTTGAATACTCTTCATTCATAGCGGTCTTTTCTTCAAATGAAAGCACACAGTAAGGATCACCGTCTGTCGAATACCATGGCGCGATGAATACAAACTCTGCCCCGGAAGAAACAGAAAGCAGTTTTGTCTTAAGTTCATCTATTCTCTCAACAAAGCTGTCCGACGTCATTGCACATATGCTTTCATCGCGGTAACGCACATCATTTGTGCCCAGCGCAATAACATAAAGATCTGCTGATGGGATCTCATTGATATGATCCAACATATATGAAACAGTGCATCCGCCCTTTGAGAAACCCATTATTTTCTTATTAGGGAAAAACTCTTCTAAAGGCTCGTACCAAGGACATCCGCCATTTTTCGTGCCCTCAGTTACGCTGTCACCTATAAAACAAATCCCGTCTGCTTCGGACATTGCTCTATATAACGTTCCGTTCTTCATCTCGTCCGTCAGAACCAGACCTGTTGATTTAGTACGGATAAAACCATCTGTATTAAGATAATATCTTTCAGTTACAGCTGTAATATCCAGACTGCTGCCAAAAACAACTTCAGTTATTATCTTGTGTGAATCAGCAGCACGTACAATATCATCATTAGTGAGATGATTGCGGAGTTCCTGGTCATTCATGATGTCGTAGATCGGAACAGCACGGTAGTTTCCACCAACCGGAGCATAAGTATAGAGCGGAATAATACCTCCGCCTGTAACCTGCTTTGTGGTGCGATCAATATAAACATCAATCAGCATACTTGTGTCGCCCTGATTCTCACGGTATATATTTGCGAAATTTCCGGGACAGTATGCTGTAAATACCGTCTTTCCGTTGTATTGTTCTATTATAACCGGCTCGACTACATGTGCGTGATCACCCAGGATGATATCAGCTCCGTTCTCCTTGAAAATGCCAAACCATACTTCCTGCGTTTCATCAGGTGTATTCATGAACTGGGTTCCTAAATGCGGAAGGACCATGATAAGATCCGGATTAAGAGCTTTTGCTTCTCGGAAATCCTCCTCTACTGCTGCTTTCAATCTCTCAAAACGCTCACCTTCAATATCAGATATCACCGAGGTCAGATATGCATATTTCCCGTCAAAATCATCATCATCAATATAATTGCTCCCATATGTATAAGAGAGTACTGCGATCCTGATTCCCTGGGTTTCAACCAGTTTGATATGGTTGTTTTCCTTATCTGCAGAACTCTTGTATGAACCCGTGTGATCAAGACCGATACTGTCAAGGACATCCAAAGTCCTCAAGGCTCCTTCTTCACCTTTATCCAACAGATGGTTATTAGCCGTGGTAACCAGATCAAAACCCGCATCTTTTACCGCTGAGGCAAATTCATCCGGAAAATTGAGACGCAGAAATTTACCATCAGTGAAATTTCCTGTCGAATATCCTTTATCAGAACCTGCCATTGGTCCTTCTAAAACACCTACCGCCAAATCCGCAGAGGAAATATAAGGTTTGGCATACTCAAACACATCACTGTAATCATAACCATTCCCTGTATAACCAAGCTTCACCTGATCCTCGAGCAATATCAGATCTCCCGCAAAGGTGATCCTGAAAGAATCATCATAAGCTTTCTTTTGCTGATCCGTCATTACCGGATAAATAACATCTGTTTCGACCGTCTCTTCAGAGGTAAGCGTTGCGGTGGAAAGCATTTTTATGCTCGTTACAGCATTAAATACGGCAATAAAAACCAGTCCGAGTGCCACAATAAAAGATACTGCTTTCGCTACAGTGATTTTTTTATCATTCTTGATGAAAATATCAACTCCGGAAGATAAGAACCTGTTCATGATTCCCGCAACAACATCATTGCCAAAAGCAATACATAAGACGAACGAAGCCAGAACAGCTATTATGAATATCCATGGCTCAGGACATAAAACTATACGCTCACTGATCCAAATCGTTATCAATCTGTGGAATAGGAAGATCCATAAGGAATTACGTCCAAACAGAGTAATAAGTGGAATATTCCTTTCAGGAGAGAAACATCTTATTGAATAAATAACAAGAAAAGCTATTGCATATAAGGCTATCCTGCCTAAGAGATCCCCCGTATCAGCATAAGCCTCCATATTTAGTGCACCACCTGACAGTCCTAACTCTTCACGGGATACAAAAGCCAATATAACTGCACACAACAGAGTAATCACACCAAGAAGAATTCTTTCGGCATATTTCCGGATAACCAATCCTGAACTCTTTTCTTCACCGAGCATATATCCCGCCATATAGTAAGGATAAAAACCTATGATCCTCGCTATGGCAAAATGATTATCTACAGACGGGAAAAAACCTGCAGCCAAGGCTGCTGTGAATAACACTGTAAATATAGTTAACGGCTTAAACCTGGCAATCCTGGGGGTCGTTATTCTCCAGGCAATCAGTGCGATCAGATACCAGTACGAAAAAATGGGTTCAACAAATGAGGTGTAACCTTCCGGATACTTAAAAAATAACGTAATACTATTAAATATGAAGTACAGAAAAACAAGTTTGATAATCTTCTCAAAGCTTCCGGCTCGTTCACCCTTTCCAAAATATCCCGACACAAAGACAAAAGCAGGCATATGAAACATATAAATATAATCGACAGTAGCATTAATCCCATCCGATAAGCCTTGAAGCTGTAAAAGAATATGGGCAAAAACAACAAGCAGGATCAGAAAACCTTTGATATTGTCCCAATAACAGCTCCGATCTTTACTGAACATTGAACTCTTATTCATATCAGTCTTCTCTCACTCTTATCTGAAACCTGTCAAATCTGACATTTTCCGTATATTGTTCACGGAAAAAGATCGTCTGGCCAAAGGCTGCAAACTCCTTTGTATTCTTTTTCATCCACATGGGGACAGGGATATCGAGCTGCCTGCAGAGCTCTACAAGGGCCTTCTCAAGACACTTGGCATAAGAGGCATCCGTATTCTCGGTGGTAACCTCTTTGATCTCTGTCATCCTGTTGGCCACAAACAGCCTTCCCTCAAGTGTCAAACCTGATCTCCTCCACAAATTTGTCATTCTTTGCCACTATTTTGCCCTTTTTGAATATTAAAGTAAACAATTGACATGGTAAGATATGGTTGTTCAAAGTAATTGTTCCTTACTTCATAACACCCTCCTTAAGACACTGACACCCCCTCGTCAGTGTCTTTTATTTTTAGATAAATATTACAAAATAGACATAAAACTTTTAATAAAAGACAGTTTTCTTATTGATTGTGTAAAAATCAAGTTGTAAAATAAATTGTAAATATTTTTGCGGATTCATTTGTACATCCGTGATACAGGAGGTCACAAATATGAAGAAATGTCCCGATTGCGGAATGGTCATTGCTAATCAGGCTATCAGATGCCCTAAGTGTAAATATACATTTACGTCTGCAGATGAGAGCGCAGGCGGTGGAAATGATTCTGCTACAGTAGTAACACCCCAGGCAGCAGCTGTGTCCGCTGCAGCTACAGGCAAGTCCGATAAGGTTGCCGGCATTATGCCGATGATCGAGGTAAATAAGGATAATGTCGATACTCTTTATGATCAGCTTAAGGCAGCTATCGTTAAGAGAAAGACAGAATTCGATCACTTTATCGATTTCCTTGAGAACAGAACTTCCTGGCTCACGGCTCCCGCTGAGCTTAAGGGTCCTCTCGCATGTGAGAAGGGTCTCCTTATCAGAAGCGTTGCAGTTGCTAAGCAGCTCTTAAGGATCAAGGATACGATCATGCCTCAGCTCGATGAAGAATCCGCTATTATCATTGCGCTCTTCCATGAAGTCGGTAAGGTCGGTATCGAAGGCAAGCCTCTCTTTATTCAGGAAGAGACCAGTTCTTTAGGCACAACTTCCACTTTAGGTCTTTCCTTCAGCAGCAGACTGTCAAGCTCTTCTTCCAGCTCGACTCCTACTTACTCCATCAACAACAAGCTCGTTCACATGAACGTCGGCGTAAGATCCCTCTTCCTCGTTTCCCAGTACATGCTGCTCTCTGACGATGAAGCACAGGCAATCAGCTACAGTTCAGACGTTGAGCTTCTTGACGGCAAGCTCTCCCCTTATACACTTCTCCTCTCTACCGCTCTCCAGATGCAGAAGACGATCTATGAGGATTCCGACGTTGTATCAGGCTACAGCTTCACTGTAATCAATCCTTCATAATTGAATTCATTAACTGAGAATTAGTCAGAGGCTGTCTTAACGGACGGCCTCTTTTTTTCATACAACAGGAAAAAGGCCGCCTCTGTTCGAGCTCGGCCTCTTTCCCCGTGTGCTTATCGGATGCAGTTCTTTTCAGATCAATACCCAAAGTTATAAACCATACTCAGTACTGCTTTATAAACCCAGTTGTTGTCGTACATATCGTAGTAAGTGTTGAGTTCGTCTGTAAAATCAACCCTGATGGTATGGCCTTTGTCATCAAAGAATTCAATGTACTCCACCTCATTAAGATCTACCGGGGTCAGTACATCGCCGGCCTTGATCGTAACTTTCTCTGAAGTCACAGTGCCTCCACTTACGATGTAACCTTCCATGTCATGTACTGCGCGAAGCGTTCCGAAAGCATTTACATAGCACATGTTATTTGAGATCACAGGCATTCCGTTACCGGAAACCTTATATGTTCTCGTGATAGAGATCATGCCGTTCATTTCGTCGTATTCAGTGCACCAGATCTTATCTGTTGTATAGATGTAATCAATTGATAATCTCGTAGATCCTACATAGCTGACATTGTTTGTGTTTATCTCATATACGTTGATGTATTCCTGTTCGTCTTCACAGAATGAAGTTACATACAGGTATGCTCTGCCGTTGGACTTTAAGATATAACATGCGCCTATACCGTCGCTGGTGTAATCTGATCTAATGTCAAGAATATAACTCTCGTCCAAATATGTGATCTTGACTTCTTTACCGCCGTATGGCTCGATCCGGATGTCAACACCATATGCATAGAGCTCTGTTGAGTAATTTCTCACGTTTTCGCTGCCGATGAACATACCATCAGCGAGATCATCCACTGTCACTCTCTTAACATAGGGCTCGACCATGCTCATGACTGCCTTGTATGCCCAGCGGTTATCATTCATATCATAGAAATCACAGCACTGTGATGTGAAATCAACTCTGACGGTCTCGCCGTCAGCCGTCTTGAAATCTATATACTCTACTTCGTTCAGTTTAACGGGATCTACCCGGTCACCCTTCCTGATCGTTCTCGTCTCTGATGTTACGCTGCCGTCTCTTACAACATAACCTGTCATGTCATATGCAGCCATTACATCGATCCATGCACCGAGTTCACTGTAGTTATCAGCAGGCACCGGCATACCGTTATCCGATACTTTGTACATCCTCACGAAAGAAATGACATCTGTCTCACCGGCGATCCCGTTGTATTCATAGCATTTGAATGACTTGGTATTGTTCATTGAAGGACCTGAAATGATGAGCTTGTCCGAACCCAGATATCTTATAGATCTCTCTGTGATCTCATAAACATTGAGGTAGTCATAAGCATCAGTATCTACATAGATAAATGTCCTGCCGTTGTTTCTGATGAGCCATGCATCGTATATATTTGAAGAAGTCATTTCAGCCGAATAGAAATATCCGTCGATACCATACTCCAGATCCGGGCCGTTCGTGTAAATGATTATCTGGCCGAAATCCTTTTTTACTTCGAATATGCCGTCATCATCCGATGTGAATTCATAAACCGTTCCGTCAGGAATGTTCGCAAAGCAGGTTGCTTTTCTTGTATCGCTCTGACTGTTGTTGGTGATGTTTACGGTATTGACGGCGCCGGAACCCTTGATCTCCGGCAACACCGGATCAGCCTTATTGATCCAGGAAGGAACCGTTACATTCATGCTCTCGTCAACAGTTATGTTAACGGGATTGATTAATGCATCACTGATCATACCGGTTTCTTCAGTGCCGCTTATGTAGAGATTCTCAACTGTTATTCCGTCAGCCTTGACCTCCGTAGTGCAGCCTGATGCCGTAAGAGCCAACGCCCCTGTAAGGAGTGCCGAAGCCAGGCTCACTGCCTTAGGACTTCTTATAAACTCTGTCACTGTTCCTTTTTGGATAGGTTTATTTATTAATTCCATTTCAGTTACCCTCCTGATGATCCCTTCATTACCTGTTATAGAGGATTGAATCTATATCAAGTGATACATAGTTCAAAACTCCCATCTGTTCTGCGGTCCCGAAGACCATCTCTTCGATCTCGGAATGCGCGAATACTTTGAGCCCGTAATAATTCATGATCCTTACTATGCGGTCTGTATCTTCGAAGTTGGCTTCTGTTGTTGTATCTGTACCGTTCTCATTCCAAACGCTGTATGTGTAAACGGGCGAAGCGCTGTCTCCGATATAAATCTCCATGATCGAAAAATCCTTATAGGGAACATCAAGTCCGTCGGTATAGAACTCGATCACATGATATTTGTTGTTTTCATCGTAGTATTCGTAGTTACCGATGTCAGGTCTTAAATCCTGAATGTTGCAGCGGTACAGGTTCGTATATACACCGTTGGCATTGAGGAATCCCTTGATATACTCGTGATCGAACGCTCCGTTTGAAAATGATGTCGTTACCTCACCGTCGTCTTCGATCTCTATGAAATGTCTGTACCAGCTTTCTTCGGAATATGTGATATAGAGTTTGCCGTCAAAATCTTTGATAAGGTAATAGAGCTGCGCATCGTACCATCCACAGTGAAAATCAACTGTTACGAGCAATTCCGGTATACCATCTGCACCACAGTCGACATAGCGGTATGAAACACAGTTTGCTCTGTCGATCTCAGTTGTATACTCATATTCTTCCGCTGTATCGATAAGATCGGAAAGCTTGTAGCCGTAGTCGCAAAACTCTCCGAACCAGTAACGTCCGGCAACTGCGTTGCCATTCAGAAAAGCTTCATAGAGGTTCTCTTTTTCTGCAGTTTTTTCAGGCTGGGAAGGTTCTTCATATGCGGGAGTCTTATCCTCAGAAACGTCAGTCTTAGTTTCAGTTTCTGAAGCAGTATTTCCGCTAACGGAAGGCTCTGCTTCCTTCATAATCTGTGAAGGAAGTGATGCATTTGCTATATCAACATTCTGGCCGTTGACCTTGATCTCTGCGCCTTCAAGGATGCTGTTGGCATCTGAACCAGAGATCGTAAGGCTGTCGATCGTGATGCCGTCTGCCTTGATCTGTGCATCGCATCCTGTAGCCGCCATGGCAATGGCTCCGGTAAGAATAACGGATGCCAGAGTAAGGCTCTTAGCGTTTACTGATGTTCCCTTGATCGTTTCTCTGTTTATAAGTTTCATTTTCTAATTCCTCCGATAATCTGTGTGTCGATTCTACACTTGTAGAATTCCTTTCACGCGGTCATTCTACATTTGTAGAAAACGAATGTCAATACATTTTTCTACATTTGTAGAATTTTTTCGATAATCTTTTTCACGAGGCACGGAAAAGGCTGCCTCCGGATCGGAGACAGCCCGTAAAATATAGGTTATACGATTGGTTTAAGGTCTCTCGAACTTGGTTAAGAGATAGACATATAACCAGCGTTCGTTATCTCTGGCATAGCAGAGCTCATATGCATCAGAGATATCTATTCTTATTCTCGTTCCGTCCAATGTCTTAACATCGAGCGTGCCATAGTCCGGTCCGGCCGTTGATGCGATAAGATAGATCTCATCACCGCCATGAATTGTCATGGCCATGTCTGTTGCAATACCCTCCTCGCCTACAATAAGACCTGTCATGTCATTCTTCACCCTGACACGGTCATATTCGCCGAAATAGCACCAGTCGGCCTTCGGCTGGGGTAAACCGCCGCTGTAAGATACCCAGTAGCCTCTGTGAATGGAACAGATGGCATCATTTCCGTACTGTTCCTCGCACATGAAGTATTCGGTGTTTTCAAAATAATCCAATCTGATCTTCTCTTTTGTTCCTGAATATACTGCTGCATAATCACTCAGCGCATAGACTCTGATATTCCAGTATTCACCGTCATAGATCTGCCAGTATATGTAAACCTGACCGTAGTATTTAAACAGATACGGCTGTAAACATGATCTGTAGTCAACTTCTTCGGTATACTCATGGCCATTGACGGAGATCATTAGCCTGCCGGCAAGACGTCTGAATATTACCTTGCCGTAATTGCCTTCCAGGACATAATCCATGTTGTCATCCATGTCAAAGGTCAGGATCGTTCCGTTGGGAAGATTATCGAATGTACGGTCTGAATAACCGGAAATGTCAGGACCTGCATCGTTCTCGCCGTAGACAGGATCGTTCTTCGGATCATATGAGCTAGAAGCAGAAGCCGTAACATCCGTATTATCCGTTGCTCCCGGTATGCCGTCTGCATCTGCATCACCTGATATGCCGAGGATCTCCAGTATCTTATCAGCTGAATATTCACCGCCAACAACAACCGATGCCGTAGTGCGTAACGTGCTTGTGAACTCCTTTTCCGTTACTTCATTACCGTCAACAAAGTACGCGCCATTCTTGATCTTTCCGGTAATAACAGGGTCACTGCCGGACAGGATGCTGTCCAGAGTGTAAACATAGTAATAATCGGCATTATCGGATTCCGTGACGACATTGCAAATGAAATCGCAGTTAGGCAGATAGTAATAGTAACTGCTTCCTATAACGTCATAATAATATTCGTCGATAACCTTACGGACCTTGCCGTCCTTAAATGTATATACGCTTACCTCATCACCGTATTCATGGTGCTGCGCCTCCAGATTATCAGTAACGAGTTCGGGGATCAGGTCATCATCCATGTAGCAGAGAGAGTAATGATATAAGAAACCGCTATTCTCACATTGACAGATAATATCTGCATAATAACTGACGTATCCGGAATCCCATTCATAAACGGCAGGGGTTTCGGAAGTTTCAACAGCTTCACTCTCCTCTGCTGACTCTTCGGGAATAACGGGTTTCTTCTCAAACCACGCATCCTTATGATCCAGCGAAGATGCCGAGACAAGGATTACGACCGGGATGGTGCATAGCAGCGCAACGAGCCTGAATCCCAATGATGTCTCCTGCTTCTTCAGAAGGTTGGTGATCCTCATCTTTGTTTCCATTCCGCCAAATCCAAGTCCGCTGAACGCAGTGCTCTGCATGAAAGCGCCGCCCTTGTCATCAGATGCATGCCTGACAAGAGACTTGCAGTATTCCTTGATCATGGACACATCGAAATTGCTCGTGGTCTCTTCGTCGACACGCATCTCGATATCGGCGCAGAGCATTACAAATGCGAGCCAGACCAGAGGATTGAACCAGTGAATGCAGAGAATAAAATAACCGATAAGCTTGATAAGACTGTCCTTATTCTTGATATGGATCCACTCGTGATTCAATACATATTCACGCTCGTCATCATCCATATGGAACGGGAAAAAGATCTTAGGACTGAAGATTCCCACCACGAATGGAGAATCGATATCATTAGCCATGTAGTATCTGCCGTCATAGGAACGTGAAGACCACTTTGCCTTCGAATAGAAGATAGCATATCTGATCACGGAGAAAATGATCAGTCCGCCGGTAACCGCGATCCAGATTATCGATGCCACAATATTAAAAGAAACACGTGATGTACCGGACTCCTTAACTGCTTCGACATTTGCAGGAGAAGTTACGGCATCTGCATCAGCCGGAACAAAATCACCTGTAACTGCAGGCACATTTCCGGGGACTGATGCAACCTGAACCGTCGTGTCCGGTTCATATGCTTCAGTAACCGCAGTCTCAGCCCGCGACGGGAATAATGTTCTTACGTTAAGAACGCTGGTAGGTGAATTGAAATTGACAGGACATAATAATCTTGCCGCGACCACGATCCAGAACAGTATCAGGATCTTTTTCGGACACTTCCTGAAAATGAGTCTGAACAGAAGAACGGCCAGGATGGCAATACTGCCGTAAAGGCTCATCTCCAAAATTCTCGAAAACACTTCTCCCATATCTTAATCCCTCAGTAACCGTTTCCTGAAAACTTATTCCTCGGTGTGTTCCTCGATCATGTCGATCAGTTTGGCGGCATCTTCCTTGCTCATCTTTTTGCCGTTACCAAGGAAAGCATTAACGAACATAGGCAGAGAACCCTTGAAGTTCTTTGTTACCAGTTCTTCGCTCTGTTGCTGCTGCATCTGCTCACGTCCTACAAGGAACGTGATCGTCGATTTCTCATTTTTGATAAAGCCCTTATCGGCCAGTCTTTTTAACATGGTGTAGACAGTGGTCTTTTTCCAGCCGTGGATCATCTCGCACATGTTGGAGAGCTCGCCTGATGATACCGGAGCATACTCCCAGATAAGCTCCATAAGTTTATATTCGCTGTCGCCGATAGAATTCTCGCCCATAAACAATTCTTCCTTTGCTGATATTTTTGCTAAATTCTACACATGTAGAACGCCGCTGTCAACTTTGTGTTATCCCCCTTTTGTGTTAACTTACAATAAAAGGAGGAACTCGGCCTATGAAATACGATAACGACAGGCTTGGAGCGGCTCTAAAGCTCTATCTGGGAACTGATCCTCTGCCGATGCATATGCCGGGCGGCAAGCGCAACCCCGACTTCGTATCGCAGGCATTCATGCGGGATATCACGGAGATAGGCGGGTTCGACAATCTTCACGCTCCTGAAGGTTTTATAAAGGACATGGAAGACTGCGCAGCATCACTCTGGAAAGCAGAGAACGCTTTTCTTTCCGTCAACGGATCGACCGCGCTTCTGCTCTCGGCAATATGGGGCGCTGCCATGCTTAATCCGGGAACGAAGATCCTTACGGCCATGAACTGCCACCTCGCAGTCTGGAACGCGGTCGAACTCACGGGGAATGCCATCGTTCCACTCATGCCCGCTTTTGATCCCGAGCTTCCTTTTGCAGGACATATATCAGCCAAGGACGTAGAAAAGAACCTTGCAAGAGATCCGTCGATCAAGACGGTGGTCATCACTTCACCCACTTACGAGGGCGTTCTGTCAGATACAGTTGAGATCTTCCGGATAACCAGGAAATATGATGCGATCCTTATCACCGACAGCGCTCACGGCGCGCACCTGGGTCTTGACGATAACTTCTTCGGCCCTGATTCGAAGGGCGACCTTGTTATTAAGAGTCTCCACAAGACTCTTTCTTCACCTACCCAGACGGCAGTCATGCTTCGCCATGAGGGGTGCCCCTTAGATGTATCTCTCATCAGACGCGGCCTGGATATCTTCGAGACATCGAGTCCTTCCTATATACTCCTGCAGGGCATCTCGAAGTGCCTGGCACAACTTAATTCCAAGGGACCGGGATTGCTGAAGCCGTGGGAAGAAGCCATTTCTTATGCAGAAAACAGCCTCGGTTCATTAAAGAACTTCAGGCTGTGGAAAGCCCCCGTCAGAGAGCGTTCGAAGTTCGTTATCATGGGCAACGGAAATATGCTCTTTGAGTACCTGAGAGGGACATTTAATATCGAGTGCGAGGCCGGATTCCCTTCACATCTTATCGCAATGACCGGCATCGGCGATACGGAAGAGAGCCTTAAAAGATTCTGCGATGCGGTGACCGCCACAGATGATGCGATCGACGGACAGTATATCCCCGCGGATTTTGTCGCAAGGCCGTATCCCAGGTTCTCACTCACTCTTCAGGAAGCCGCCAGAGCCCGCAAGCGTTCGGTAGATCTCGAGCCGGAGTTCGCACTTGGCCTTCCCAGCAGCGAGTTCATCTACGGCTTCCCTCCCGGAATACCTCTTCTCATGCCCGGTGAAGTCATCACGGAAGACACGATCAAAGTCCTTTCGAAAGGTGATATCCGCCTGATGTTAGGCGGCGGAAGGCCTTATCAGGGACTGATACCCGTCTTGCCTTGACGGTTCAGGTCTTCCAAAGTATAATTCTCATATTAAAAACAAGGGAGATTACTTAATATGACAAGAATCGTTACTGTTGAGACAAGAGATCTCGAGAAGTCAGCTAAGGAAGGCGGCTGCGGCGAGTGCCAGACATCCTGCCAGTCAGCATGCAAGACATCCTGCGGTGTCGCTAACCAGCCTTGCGAGCAGCTTTCTAAATAATTTAGTCTTATTCTGAAGCTTAAAGGTCTCATTTTTATGTGGGACCTTTTTTTATGTAAAAGAGATATTCTATGATCCACTGCTACCAATTTGAAGGTCTTAACATCGTTCTCGACTGCTACTCGGGGTCTATTCACATGGTCGATCCCGTCGCCTATGACATGATCCGGTGGTACGAGACCGAACCTGCTGAAGACGTAATCACGAAAGCAATCGACAAACACGGTATCACCAGAGAAGATGCCGAAGAATGCATCGCGGACATAGATGACCTTAAGGCCGCAGGCAAGCTCTATGCTCCTGACAAATACGAGCATCTGGCCAAGGATTTCAGGAAAAAGAATATCAGGATAAAGGCTTTGTGCCTTCACGTAGCCCACACCTGCAACCTCAACTGCTCCTACTGCTTCGCGAGCCAGGGCAAATACCACGGCGAGCGCGCGGTCATGAGCTACGAGGTCGGTAAGCGCGCGATAGATTTTCTAATCGAAAACTCGGGTTTTCACAAGAACCTCGATATCGACTTCTTCGGCGGCGAACCCCTAATGAACTGGGACGTCTGCAAAAAGCTCGTGGAATACGGCCGCGAACAGGAGAAGACCCATAATAAGAATATCCGTTTTACCCTTACGACTAACGGCATTCTCTTAGATGATGAAGTAACGGAATTCGCCAACCGAGAAATGCATAATGTCGTCCTTTCCCTGGACGGACGTAAAGAAGTAAACGACCGGTTCCGCGTGGACTACGCAGGTCACGGTTCCTACGACAAGATCGTTCCGAATTTTCAGAAGTTCGTTGAAAAGCGCGGTAATCTCAGTTACTACATGCGCGGCACATTCACGCACTACAATACTGACTTCGTAAACGATATAAGACAGATGCTGGATCTGGGCTTTACGGAACTTTCCATGGAACCTGTAGTCACCGACCCCTCCAGTCCTTCTGCAATCACCAAAGAGGATCTGCCTGTAATCTTCGAACAGTATGAAGAACTCGCCAGACTTATGGTCGAGCGCTATAACGAAGGCAGGCCCTTCACCTTCTACCACTATATGCTGGATCTCACATGCGGTCCCTGCATCTATAAGAGGATCGCCGGCTGCGGCTCCGGTACCGAATATCTCGCCGTCACTCCCTGGGGTGACCTCTATCCATGCCACCAGTTCGTAGGTGATGAGGCTTACAAGATGGGCACGATCTACGACGGAGTACAGAATCTCGAACTTCAGGACAGGTTCGCTTCCTGCAATGCTTACAGCCGTCCCGAATGTAAGGACTGCTGGGCCAAGCTCTACTGCTCGGGTGGATGCGCTGCCAATTCCTATCACGCTTCAGGTGACATCAACGGTATATACGAGATGGGCTGCGATATCTTCCGCAAGAGGATCGAATGCGCGATTGCGGTCAAGCTCCTTACATCCGGTCTGGAACAGCCCGGCAAGTAAGCCTGAAGATAAAATCCGGAAAGAATAATTATTCTGATGCGGATATTCCGATGAATACGTAATCATCGGGATTCTCATCGTCGCCGAAGATTCCGGGCTCGGTAAAATACGGTGTATTCTCGGCCAATACCTGTTCCAGCGGCATACTTGTATCATCAGCCACATAGACAAACATAACGATACCGTCATATCCCTCAGGAACGATAAAATACGAAGTTGACGTAAGCTTCACCGTCTCTTTTAAGATAATGGTATTGCCGTCAACCTGTTCGGTACTGCTGTTTAAGATCTCCTGTTCACGGAATTCATAGTAACTCATACGGTATTTGGAACCGTGAAATATGATATCCCCGTGAACGCTGAAACTGTCGATCTGCGTCGACATATTGATGACCGGATAAGTCGTTCCCGTGTAATAGTCGAGAAATCCTACGCCATGATATGAAAAGAACGACATATATGAGCTGTTGGGTTCCTTGGTACTGATGGGGAATATCTGGGAATATGTTACTTCATAAATAACATATCCCTCTTCATCCGCAGGATATTCCATAACTATAGGTCTGCTGATTATAGATACGTCACTGAGATTCTCATTGATCCTGTTCATACCGGAATCCAGCGAAAAATATGAGAAATAATTATGTATGGTCCCGTGAGCCATGCGCAGATCCTGACGCGCACCCCAGGAATCATCTTTATCAAAATCCATGGTATCGAATGTTTCGATAGCATCGACCCTGTTCAGATCATGTGAGGGTGCTCTTTTTACGGAATAATCCGGCAGTGTGGTTTCCGACGTAGGACCCGGCCAGTCATCACCGCTGCTTATAGGATTATTACGCGAGTCGCATGAGCATAATAATATTGAAAAAGCAGAAAGTATGAGAACTATCTCCAAATGTTTTTTCATTTATTACTATTCCCTTCCCGTTCAAAGGATCACTCGAGTTCGAATGCTCCCGTATACAACTGATAGTATGTACCCTTCTCGGCGATCAACTGCTCGTGTGAACCGCGCTCGATGATCTTTCCGTGGTCAAGGACCATGATAACATCAGAATTCATTACTGTGGACAGACGGTGTGCGATAACGAATACCGTACGTCCCTCCATGAGCTTATCCATACCGCGCTGTACGATAGCCTCCGTACGCGTATCGATCGAAGACGTAGCTTCGTCGAGGATCATTACCGGAGGATCGGCAACTGCAGCTCTGGCGATAGCGAGGAGCTGTCTCTGGCCCTGTGAGAAGTTCGCACCGTTATTGGTCAGTTCCGTGTCGTAACCCTTGGGGAGACGCTCGATAAAATCTGCTGCGCCTGCAAGTCTTGCAGCTTCCTTACACTCTTCATCAGTAGCATCAAGTCTTCCGTAACGGATGTTCTCCATAACTGTTCCGGTGAAGAGATTTGTCTCCTGAAGAACAAGACCCAGAGATCTTCTGAGATCCTTTTTCTTTATCTTGTTTACATTAATCCCGTCATAACGGATCTTACCGTCAGCAATATCGTAGAAGCGGTTAATGAGATTCGTGATCGTTGTCTTACCGGCACCGGTAGCGCCTACGAAAGCAACTTTCTGACCGGGCTTAGCGAAAACGGATACATCGAAAAGGACCTGCTTCTCAGGGACATAACCGAAATCTACGGAGTCGAGCAGTACGTCACCCTTAAGTTCCGTGTATGTGATCGTTCCGTCAGCCTTATGAGGATGCTTCCATGCCCAACGGCCTGTCTTGTGATCAGCCTCGGTTACCGTTCCGTCTGCTGCAATATTTGCATTTACGAGGGTTACATAACCGTCGTCCGTCTCAGGTTCCTGATCCAGGAGACTGAATATTCTCTGTGCGCCTGCGCCTGCCATGACGATAGCATTCATCTGCATCGTAAGCTGGTTGATATTTCCCATGAACTGCTTGCTCATGTTAAGGAACGGAACAAGGATGGAGATGTCAAATGCAAGACCGGATATCGAGAGGTTCGAAGCGTGCAATGCGATCATGATACCGCCGCCTACGGCAAGAAGGACGTAAACGATGTTACCGATATTGTTGATGATCGGGGCCAGGATGTTTGCATAAGTATTTGCTTTGGCACTGTCCTCAACAAGACCGTCATTGACCTTGTTGAACTCGTCCGTAACTTTCTTCTCGTGGTTAAAGACCTTGACCACCTTCTGTCCGTTCATGATCTCCTGGACAAAGCCTTCTGTAGCGGCTACGGCCTTCTGCTGTCTGACAAAGTACTTTGCAGAGCCTGAACCGACCTTGCCTGTAACGAACATCATGACAACGATTCCGAGTATTACTATCAGAGTCATCCAGACACTGTAGTAGATCATGATGATAAATACGGCTAATACAACAACACCTGCCCTGATTATGGTCGGCAGTGCCATGGATACCATCTGTCTTAACGTGTCGATATCGTTTGTGTAGTGGCTCATGATATCGCCGTGCTTATGGGTATCGAAATAGCGGAGCGGCAACGACTGCATCTTATTGAAAAGATCAGTTCTCAGCCTGTGCATGAAGCTCTGTGTCAGATGAGCCTGAAGCTGAGACTGCAGAATGCTTAACGATACAGCAAACACATAAAGGCAGATAAGAGGAATGATGTAAGCCAGTATCTGTGGTCTGGCACCTGCCCAGTCGCCTGACTCATATGTACTTGTAATGATCGCGGTTATCTTCTGGAGCAGGATGCCCGGAGCGGCAGCCGTTACTGCACCTACAAGCGCGCAGAAAACGATTACTCCGAAAAGAACCGGAGAACACTTGATGTAATACTTTACTGCTCTTTTGAGATTATCCATGGATCCGACTACCTGAGACATGGATGCAGGGCCTCTGTGTCTTCCGCCGGGTGCGGGAGCTGCTTCTATTTTCTTCTCGGGAGCGTTGGGTTTATTACTCATCACCGGATCCTCCCTTCGTCTGTTCTTCGTAGATCTCACGATAAATTGAATTGGACTTGAGAAGTTCCTCGTGAGTACCGGTACCCATGATCTTTCCGCCTTCCATGATAATGATCATGTCGCATTCCTGAACGGAAGCTACTCTCTGGGCGATGATGATCTTGGTCGTCTCCGGAATGTATTCCATTAATCCCTTTCTGATCAGTGCATCAGTTCTCGTATCAACGGCTGATGTGGAATCATCGAGGATAAGTATTTTCGGGCGCTTGATAAGAGCACGGGCGATACAGAGCCTCTGCTTCTGACCGCCGGATACATTGGTTCCGCCCTGCTCGATATAAGTGTCATATCCGTCAGGGAAAGAAGATACGAACTCGTCTGCCTGGGCGATCCTGCATGCGGCAACGAGTTCTTCGTCAGTCGCATTCTCGTTACCCCATCTCAAGTTCTCCGCGATAGTTCCGGAGAACAGTTCGTTCTTCTGCAGTACTACCGAGACAGCATCTCTTAAGGTCTTGATATCATAATCCTTAACGGGCACGCCGCCTACTTTTACCTCGCCTTCGGTTACATCATAGAGCCTCGGAATGAGCTGGATCAAAGTGGTCTTGGATGAACCAGTACCGCCTAAGATGCCTACTGACATTCCGCTGTCTATATGAAGGTCGATGTCGAAAAGCGCATTTCTCGCAGCATTCTCGGAATACTTGAAAGCTACATCGGTAAAATCGATCGAACCGTCCCTGACTTCCATAACAGGATTCTCGGGATTTGAGATCGAAGGCTCTTCATCAAGGACTTCTACGATACGCCTTATAGCCTCGAGGGACATCGTGAGCATGACATAGACCATGGATACCATCATAAGTGACATGAGTACCTGGAAGCCGTAAGTCATCAGAGCCGAGATCTGGCCGACATTAATGATCTCACCGCGGCCTTCGATTACGAGTTTTGATCCGACATAAAGGACAAATGCCACATTAAAGAAGAGGCACATTTCCATGAGAGGAGAGTTAAGACCTACGATCCGCTCAGCCTTCGTAAAGTCAAATCTTATGTTTGAAGAAGCCTTGCCGAACTTTTCCTTCTCGTACTCTTCTCTGGCAAAGCCCTTTACGACACGCATGCCGCGGACATTCTCCTCGATAGATTCGTTGAGTTTGTCGTACTTCTTGAATACGGCGCGGAAAGCAGGCATCGCGAACTTACCGATGATCACAAGACCGACGCCCATTACAGGCACAACGACAACGAATGTGGTAGCGAGCGAACCTCCGAGCACATAAGCCATTACGATGGCAAAAGCAAACATCAGGGGTGCTCTTACGGCAATCCTTATCGCCATCATAAAAGCATTCTGAACGGTGGTGATATCCGTTGTCATTCTCGTAACGAGAGATGATGTTGAGAACTTATCAATATTTCCGAAGGAGAATTTTTGGACTTTTGAGAAAATATCAGCTCTTAAATTTCCGGCAAATCCGGCCGAAGCCCTGGCAGAGAAATTGCCTGCCAAAGCACCGCATGCAAGAGATACGACGGCAGCAAGCGCAATGAATGCTCCGGATTTAAGGATCTCATTCATCTGTGCACCTGTTTCAATGCTGTTGACCATCGGTGATGTTATAAACGGTATCAATACTTCAAGTATTACTTCGCCGACTATAAATACAAGAGCAAGGATCGTGTCCTTCTTGTACTGGCGTAATGATTTAAGCAATTTAGGTATCAAAGGATTCTCCTCCCGATAATAAAAGACAATATATTATAAAACACAAAAAATCATTTTGTCTTTATTATTTTATTATTATTTTGACGAACATCAGTTACGATGATATTATTGTCTTTGGCTTTATTCAGATAAATAAAGCACAAGGGAGGAATTATCATGCCTGTAATGGATTTATTGAGACGCAACGCACGTGAACACGGCGATGAAGTAGCTCTCGTAGAACTTAACCCTACAATGGAAGATACAAGAAAGATCTCCTTTAAGGAATTCGATCTTGTACAGCAGACAAAGTCCATGCCATACCGTCACGAGATCACATGGCAGATCTTTGACGAAAAGTCCAACAGAGTAGCAAATATGCTCTTGGGCAGAGGCATCAAGAAGGGCGACAAAGTAGCCATCCTTATGTTTAACTGCCTCGAATGGCTTCCTATCTATTTCGGTATCTTAAAGACAGGCGCCATCGCAGTTCCCTTCAATTTCAGATACACGGCAAATGAGATTTCCTACTGTGCGGATCTGGCCGAGATTTCCGTAATGTTCTTCGGACCTGAATTCGTAGACAGACTTAATATCAATGCAGAAGAACTCACAAAGGACAGACTTCTCCTCTATGTAGGCGATGGCCAGGCTCCCGAGTTCGCAGAAAACTACTGGCAGCAGGTAGCTGACTATTCGAGCAGAGATCCCATGATCGAGCTCACGGAAGAAGACTATGCTGCTATCTACTTCTCATCCGGCACGACAGGATTTCCTAAGGCGATCCTGCACCCTCACAGAAGCCTTACACAGGCTGCTGAGATGGAGGCTATCCACCATGAGACAGGCAAGAACGACTGCTTTCTCTGTATCCCGCCTCTCTATCACACAGGCGCCAAGTTCCACTGGATGGGTTCTTTGTGGACATGCTCCAAGGCTGTTCTTCTCAAGGGCACAAAACCGGATGTAATCCTCAAGGCAGCATCCGACGAGCAGTGCACTATCGTTTGGCTCCTGGTACCGTGGGCTCAGGATATCCTTGATGCATTGGACAGAGGCGAATTGAAGCTCTCAGATTATAAGCTCGACCAGTGGCGTCTCATGCACATCGGCGCACAGCCCGTACCTCCGTCACTTATCCGTCATTGGAAAGATTATTTCCCGAATCATCAGTACGATACAAACTATGGTCTCTCTGAATCAACCGGCCCAGGCTGTGTTCATTTGGGACTCGCAAATACACATAAGGTCGGCGCCATCGGCGTTCCCGGTTACCGCTGGGAATGCAAGATCGTTGACGAAGAAGGCAACATCGTTCCTCAGGGCGAAGTCGGCGAGCTCTGCGTAAAGGGTCCCGGCGTCATGCTCGAATACTACAGAAACCCCGAGGCTACAAAGGAAACATTAAGAGACGGCTGGCTCTTCACGGGCGACATGGCCCGTCAGGACGAAGACGGCTTCTACTTCCTTGTTGACCGTAAAAAGGACGTTATCGTTTCCGGCGGTGAGAATATCTACCCTGTCGAGATCGAGAACTTCCTCCAGGAATATCCGAAGGTCAAGGATGTTGCTGTTATCGGTCTTCCCGACAAGAG
Organism: Saccharofermentans sp.; assembly: GCA_045532275.1. Classification (GTDB taxonomy): domain Bacteria; phylum Bacillota; class Clostridia; order Saccharofermentanales; family Saccharofermentanaceae; genus Saccharofermentans. Next base: position 28,281 of record JAZSFQ010000016.1, read on the forward strand.
ACTTGGTGAGATCACAGGCGCGATCGTCGAGATCGAACCCGGCAGCAACTGCACCGTAGAAGAACTCGAGAAATTCTGCACCCAGCTTCCCCGTTACAAGAGACCGAAGCAGATCATCTTAGCTGACGTTCCGAGAAACGCCACCGGTAAGATCGAAAAACCCGTTCTCCGTAAGAGATATGGGGCTGAAAGACTTGTAGAACAGGAAAATCAGTCTTAAAATATAAGCCTTGTGTCTTTTTAGGCACAAGGCTATATTTTTGCATAAAAACATTCCTTGCATTTAGAGGGTGGAAGGAACAAAAAGAGAGGGCAATTACAAATGGATTTGGCAATCAAGATCATATTCCTTGTCGTCTTTTTCGCTGTCATGATCGGTATCGGTCTTGTTACGCGCAAAAAGGCAAACAGCGTTGAAGGCTTCGTACTGGGCGGCAGAAATGCAGGTCCCTGGCTCACGGCTTTCGGTTACGGAACATCCTACTTTTCCGCAGTAGTATTCATCGGATACGCAGGACAGTTCGGATGGAAATACGGTGTGGCATCCACCTGGATCGGTATCGGTAATGCGGTAATCGGTTCGCTTCTCGCCTGGATCGTCCTGGGCAGAAGGACCAGAGTCATGACGAAGCATCTGAGCTCCAAGACGATGCCCGACTTCTTCGGAAAGAGATTCGACAGCAAGGCTTTAAGAGTCGCAGCTGCCCTGATATCTTTCATCTTCCTTATCCCTTATACATCTTCCGTTTATAACGGTCTCTCAAGACTGTTTAACATGGCATTCAGCATCGATTACAAGATCTGCATCATCGTTATGGCAGCTCTTACATGCGTCTATGTTATCCTCGGCGGCTACATGGCAACTGTCGTAAACGACCTGGTTCAGGGTATCATCATGCTCTTCGGCATCACGGCAGTCATCGTTACTGTTCTTAACAACAACGGCGGATTCTTAGGTGCTCTCACAACGCTTTCACAGACAGAGTCCGATCTCCCTGTTACAGCAGGCATGCAGGGAGCATTCACATCTTTCTTCGGACCTGACCCCTTAAACCTCTTCGGTGTAATCATCCTTACATCTTTGGGCACATGGGGACTTCCCCAGATGGTCGGTAAGTTCTACGCCATCAAGGACGAGAAGTCCGTTAAGGCAGGAACGATCATCTCCACGATCTTCGCATTCATCGTTGCCGGCGGCTGCTACTTCCTTGGCGGTTTCGCAAGACTTTACGAAGGCAACCCGGCTATCTATAAGGACGACGGTTCCGTCATGTACGACTCCATCATCCCTACTATGCTCGAGAATCTTCCTACGATCCTCGTAGGCGTAGTTATCGTCCTCGTTCTTTCCGCTTCAATGTCCACACTGTCTTCCCTCGTTCTCACATCGAGCTCGACAGTTACATTGGACCTCATCGAACAGATCAAGCCCAAGAAGAATGAAGATAAGAAGAAGAGAGAAAAGACACAGCTCGTTACAATGCGTCTCCTCCTCGTATTCTTCATTCTCGTTTCCGTTCTCCTCTCGCTTAACCCTCCGACGTTCATCGCTCAGCTCATGGGTTATTCATGGGGCGCACTCGCAGGAGCTTTCCTCGCTCCTTTCCTCTGGGGCCTTTACTGGAAAAAGACAACGAAGATCTCCGTATGGGTATGCTTTATCTTCGGTGTAGGCTTCACTGTCGCTAACATGTTCCTGAAGTTCATTGCATCGCCTATTAATGCAGGCGCTATCACCATGGTCGCAGGGCTCGTTATCGTTCCTCTCGTAAGCCTTATCACACCTAAGCTTGCCAAGGACAAAGTCGACGGCATCTTCTCCTGCTACGACGAGAAGGTCACCATCGAGAAGAGATATTCACTTCCCGAGAACGCACCGGCAGACGAGAACTGATACTGTTATTCATTAAAATATTAAACGAGGCTGTCTCACGAGTACCTGAGACAGCCTTTTTTCATGCCGAAGCCCATATCTTTTGTAGTTGTGTCTTAAATTTATATAATCCCAAAATAGAGACACTGCTTCAGTATCTTAAAAATGCTGTTTTAGAAATTTGAGACACAAGGCGATAAAAGCAGGTGTGTCTTGATTTTGCGATTTTTCGAATAAGAGACACTATAATACCCTTATAACGCAAACATTTTTCACCTTATCCGACACCTGACAAACAGAGTGTTGCTTAATCGACGATACGCACTTACATTGCGGATTGTTTGAGCATGCTCCGGATTGTTTAATACAGGTATCAAATCTGTCACACACACACATCAAACAAAAACACTAAGACAGAAAGAAAAGGAGAAATTAATATGACAAACGCAACAAGAACACTCGACTTAGACCAGCTCGCAACAGTAGCAGGCGGCACGGCAGCAGAGACAGCAGAGCTCAAGCAGGCGATCCTCGGCAATCCCGAATTGGCAAAGATCTGGCAGAGAAAGTCCGACCGTTACGGATTCGATGACGAGACAACATGCCACTTGGTACTTCTTGAGGCTTTCGGAGTACTGTACGCTGAATGCAATGAAGCTGCTCCTAATGTTTACGCCGTAAACGCAGACGGTGAAGAAAAGTACAGGCTCAGCCACTCCGACGTTATTACTCTCGTAAATAACTTCAGAACTTTCTAAAATAACTCACACAATAAATGACGGGGCATCTCAAATGAGATACCCCGTTTTTATTTTGCAAATCCAGAAAGATAATTACTGCAGATCTTCCATGCCCATAGTCTTAACGCCTGCAGCATTGAGGATAGCCTCTGCCTTTGCGTTATCGTTGGTCTTGATCGCGATAGGAGCGCCTTCGCCGTCAATGGAAAGGCCATAGATGTAGCTGATATTTATGCCTGCAGCGTGGATCATGCCTACGACCTTTGCAAGGCTTCCAACTGCATCAGGTACTACGACAGCAATAACTTCATCAATACGTGCTGCGAAGCCGGCATCCTTAAGGATCTGCTTTGCCTTGTCAGGATCCTTTGCAAGAAGACGGAGGACTCCGTATTCCATGGTATCAGCGAGGCTTGCGGAGAGAAGGTCGATACCGCCCTGTGCAAGGATCTTTAAGACCTCATCAAGTCTGCCCTCAGTGTTCTCTAAGAAAACCGATAACTGTTTTACGAACATAATGGTACCTCCCTCAAATTATTGATAAAGCTTACGCTTGTCTGTAACGTGCTTGCTCTTGCCGTCAAAGTGCTCGAGAGTGTTAGGTTCAACGAGCTTAACCTTGGCATTAAGGCCGATAGCCTGCTTGAGCTTGGCGTGAACTGTCTTTGTAAGAGTCTCCAGTGACTTGATCTCGTCTGTAAAGAACTTCTCGTCAACCTCTACCTGTACTTCAAGAGTATCATTGTTATCAACACGGTCGACTACGAGCATATAGTGAGGTGTTGTACCTTCTACTGTGAGAAGCGCTGCCTCTACCTGTGAAGGGAAAACATTTACGCCGCGGATGATGAGCATGTCGTCGGATCTTCCTCTGAAGCGCTGGATCCTTGCCATTGTACGTCCGCACTCGCACTTGTCGTATTCAATCGATGTAAGGTCCTTTGTCCTGTAACGGATAAGAGGCATGCCTTCCTTGGTGAGGTTGGTGATGACGAGCTCGCCGTCAGAACCTTTGGGAAGCTGCTTTAATGTAGCAGGATCGATGATCTCGGGGAGGAAATGATCTTCCCAGATATGGAGACCCTTATGGTATTCGCAGTCGCAGGCAACACCCGGGCCCATCATCTCAGTAAGACCGTAGATATCATATGCCTTGATGTGGAGTCTTGACTCCATTTGGTCACGCATCTCATTTGTCCAGGGCTCGGCACCGCAGATAGCGGACTTGAGCTTGATCTTATCGATCAGGCCGGCCTTCTCGAGGTCTTCTGCAACATGCAGGAGATAAGAAGGCGTGCAAGCGATCGACGTAACATCACAGTCGATCATCATGTCGATGAGCTTCTGCGTATTGCCCGTAGACATAGGAAGAACGAGAGCTCCCAGATACTCGGCACCGTAGTGTGCACCGAGACCGCCTGTGAAAAGGCCGTATCCGTAGCCTACCTGGATAATGTCATCCTTTGTGATGCCTGCCATGGCAAGACATCTTGCAACGCACTCAGCCCAAATATCGATATCGCGTCTTGTGTATACAGCGATCTTCGGCTTTCCTGTAGTACCGGAGGAAGCGTGAACACGGACCATTTCTGATCTCGGAACTGCTGCCAGACCAAAGGGGTATGTGTCTCTTAAATCCTGATAAGTCGTATAAGGAAGCTTGTCCAGATCCTCTATGCCCTTGATATCTCCGGGCTCGAGTCCGACTTCCTGCATCTTTTTGCGGTAGTACTCGACGTTGTGATAGACGCGGTTTACTACCTTGACAAGTCTTGCGCTCTGAAGCGCTTCGATCTCGTCACGCGACATGCACTCCTTTGCTTCGTTCCAAATCATAATGTTGCCCTCCTTAGGCGGGTTTATTTTCGTGCGGTCTTAAAACCGTTGACGATGATCAGTGCGAGTTCTTTGCCTTCAGTATCGAAAGCTTTGACCTCATATAAACAGATAAATCTTCCGTCCTTAACGATGTCGGCTGTGCAGGTGACCTTGCCGCCGTGCCAGGATCTTAAGAAATTCATCTGCGTTGCCTGTGTGACAGTTATGGTATCGGAATCAAGTTCGCAGTTCTCGGCAACGGCAAATGCGAAATCCGCCATCGTGTAGTAGACTGCTCCCATAAGGCCCCCGACCGCATTAAGATGCCTGCCGTCGGGTTCCAGAGAAACGACGCTGTGTCCTTTCTCTGCCTTCTCGATAACTATACCCGTTGCTTCCGTTGCGTATTTGTCGCCTTCGAAAAATTTCCTGACTTCTTCAAGACTTGCCATTTGTCACCTTACTCTGCAGCAAGGCCCATCTCAAAAGCCTTAAGATTAAGTTCGAGGAACTTGGCGGGAACGGAAGCCTCAACAGCCTTGATCCATTCATCTTTGCTGATCTCAGAGATGTACTTTGAGAAGACACCCATGAGAACTATATTCGTAGCCTTGGACGATCCTGCCTGCTCAGCAATGGTAAGTGCATCAATAGCATCAACCTTTGCGCCGGATGCTTCCATCTTCTCGATAAGTCCGGTCGGATACTCTGCAGTGCCTGCGATTACGGGCATAGGATCGATCTGCTGAGAGTTAGTGACGATCTGTCCGCCGGGCTTTAAGAACTCAACATATCTTGCAGCTTCCAAAAGTTCGAAGGAGATGATGTAGTCAGCTTCTCCCTTATCGATGATGGGGGAATTTACCTTGTCGCCGAACTTGACGTAAGTTACAACGCTTCCGCCTCTCTGGCTCATTCCGTGAACCTCTGAGACCTTTACGTCGTAGCCCTTGTCCATTGCGGCTCTGCCCAATAATTTACTTGCGAGGAGCGAACCCTGTCCGCCTACGCCTACTATCATTATGCTTGTTACCATGTGATCGCCTCCCCTGCTAATGTCTCGAATGCGCCGAACTTACAGAGCTCGCTGCAGACCTTGCAGCCGAAGCACTGTGTAGTATCGACATGTGCGTGTCCGTCCTTGAAGGAGATCGCAGGGCAGCCTAATTTCATGCATGCCTTGCAGGACTTGCACTTGTCGGGATTTACCTGGATAGGCTCACCGCGCTTAACCTTCTTGAGGAGAGCGCAGGGTCTTCTGGAGATGATTACGGAAGGCTCTTCTGCAGCGAGTTCTTCCTTAACTGCATCTTCAGCCTCTGCGAGGTTATAAGGATCAACAACTCTTACGCGGTTGATGCCCATTGCACGGACAAGAGCTTCGAGGTCGATCTTGCCGGCCGGGTCGCCACGGAGGTTGAAACCTGTCGTAGGATTCTGCTGATGTCCTGTCATGCCCGTGATGGAGTTATCAAGGATGATGACAGTCGAATTCGTCTGGTTATATGCGATATTGGCAAGACCTGTCATGCCCGAATGCATGAATGTTGAATCGCCTATGACTGCTACGGTCTTCTTCTCGGCATCTGCGCCCAGGGCCTTGTTGAAGCCGTGGAGCGAGCTGATCGAAGCGCCCATGCACTCCGTCGTATCGATAGCACAGAGCGGAGGTGTAGCACCCAGCGTATAACATCCGATATCGCCCAGAACCGTGAGCTTAAGCTTCGAAAGGACATAGAACATTCCTCTGTGAGGGCAGCCTGCACACATTGCCGGCGGTCTTCCGGGAAGTCCTTCGATGGGCTTACAGGCAGGCTTCTCAGGAAGTCCGAGTTTCGAAGCGATGAGGCCCTGTGAGAACTCGTCGATCAGAGGGAACAAATCCTTTCCTATTACCTCAAGACCTAATGTCTTGCAGTGCGTCTCGATGATGGGATCGAGTTCTTCAACAACTACGAGCTTATCTACCTTAGCTGCGAAGTCCTTGATCTTCTGCTCGGGAAGCGGGTTGATAAGACCTATCTTCAATACCGGATACTTATCTCCGAACACTTCCTTAACGTACTGGTATGAAGTGGAAGAAGTGATGATACCCATTGATGTATCTGAACCTTCTTCAACACGGTTAAGTGAAGACTCCTCTGCAAATGCTACGAGCTTTCTGGTCCTCTCCTCAACGATGGGATGACGTCTCTTGGCGTTTGCGGGAACCATTACATACTTCGCTGCGTCCTTTTCGTAAGGCTTAACAGGAACTTCGATCCTCCCGCCTGTCTCTACAACGGACTGTGAGTGAGCGACTCTCGTGCACATCTTGATGAGCACGGGTGTATCGAACTGCTCGGAAATATCGTATGCCTCAATGACGAAATCCTTTGCTTCCTGGGAATCAGCAGGCTCTAACATAGGCATCTTACCAGCGATAGCATAGTGTCTGGAATCCTGCTCATTCTGTGAAGAATGCATTCCCGGATCGTCTGCCACGAGAATTACCATGCCTGCATTAACACCGGTATAGCTCATGGTAAAGAGCGGGTCGGCAGCTACATTAAGTCCGACATGCTTCATAGCGCAATAAGATCTCTTTCCTGCGCGGCTGGCACCGAAAGCGGTCTCCATAGCGACCTTCTCGTTGGGTGCCCATTCGCAGTAGATCTCTTCGAATTTGGCAGCTTCTTCAGTAGTCTCTGTACTGGGAGTGCCGGGGTACGAACTTGCGACTGCCACGCCGGCCTCATAAAGACCTCTTGCAACAGCCTTGTTTCCAAGCATTAGTTCTTTCATGATCTCATCTCCTAGGATATGTGTTTATACATAAATCAATTTGCTAATTATACGACAAAAAACCGCGACTTTATATAATAAATAAGTGCGGTTATTGTTTATCAGGCATTATTACTGTCCGGAGTCTCTTTATACGGCGTCGGCGAAAACGATGTTTTCTGCTTCGACAGTCGGCCCGAAATGATTGGAATACTTATATTCCGTAGCCGTACATTTGGGAAGCCTTTCTGCCATTTGTATCCTGACGTGGTGGATCAGGGCTTCATCGGTAACATTAAAGAACGGATATATCATGCTTCCGTATGTATCGCTTGCCGTATCATCCCAGACACAGTCGACGTTATAGAACTGTCCGTTCAAAAGGACCATATTCCAGGAGTGGGAACCGTCTTCAAAGCCCTCACCGGCAGACACTCCGCCTTTGATGTCAGTCCTTCCTGTAACGTAATAACAGGTATAACCGGTCTTTTGCATAAGGTACTGGAAGGCTCTGGAATAACCGGCACATACAGAACGGTGAAGAACGATAGATGAATATGCGCTCTGATTATATGGTGCCGATACATCATATTCGGTGTTCTCACAAATATAGTCATGGATATAGAGCTCCCTTTCGGCCAGTGTCGTATAGGCAAGTGCTTTGTCGATTACCGCTCCTGCAGCTCTGTCGAACTCGGCTCTGGCATTCTTAAGTTTCTCGGGAGTATCGGCAAAATCAAAGAACGTAAACTTGATCTCCTGTATAGCTCCGTCATCAGGATCATAGGTATAGCCGTAATTGTTGTCGATCCAGAACAGTTCGGGATGATCGTTGATCACCGCATCTACTGCTTTAGTCAGCTGGTCTGCATTCAGACTTACGCGGCATTCAAATTCATTATTACCATTAGAAAGCTCTTCATAGATCAGGGAATATGCATCCATCTCCGCTTCTGAAAGCATAGCAAAATATGGATTCTTCTCCGTACTGAAACTTGACCTTACATATTTCTCTGTCGCGGAAGTCTCAGTTGTTCTGCCTGTATTAGAAGTCCTGACTGTTTCTAAAGAATAATCCGTGTCGGAAAAGCACCCTGAAAGTGAAAATACAAGGATCAATGACAATGTAAGCGCGATGAGTTTCCGTGGATTCCTTAACATAATGATTCCCTTCAGGTATTCCTAAATGGAATTATATGAAAAAACACCTGATTATTCTATCCTGAAAATGACTATGTTATTAATCGTTCCGTTCATCCGGCTCCGAAGGTTCTGTTTCATCGGGAGTTACGGCTTTCTTCGCACGGAGCTTGAGACCGGTCATTACAAGGCCCGTAAAAAGAAGGATTACGGCAACGAAGATTATCGCATAATCATAGAAGAGCCTTTCCTCTGTCATCTGCGCGGCTTTCTCCCAATACGGGAATTCATAGCCCATACGTTCCCTGTCTGTCTCTCCTAACGGGAACACGGTATCGAGCACCCTAATCAGCCCGAAACGCCCGGTATTATTCGCGACGTAGAGCTGGGGATTGGAAAACGAATAAGAAGGCAGTGCGTTCTTAAAATCAGTTACGGCTACTCCCTTTACGAGTTCCGGGAGCATTGCCTCATAACACTGTATCGCATAATCTGCAGGCTCGCTGAAGGAATTCTCTTCGGAGGCCCCATCATCTTTGGTATCAAAGACCGTACCCAGTGTTCCGAAATATATGAATGCCCTGTTTTCCTGCTCACCGGCAAGTTCTGCCACCTTGGTACTCTTCTCTTCGACGACACCGATTATTGTAAACATCTGGCCGTTGATCTCCAGCCGGTTTCCTACGACATCGTATGAATGATAGAACTTCCAGGCAAGGACGTCGTTGATGACTATCTGGTTGGGATCAACAGGGACCTCGGGAAGGAATCCCCCGGAAAGATATCTGAAAGGATGAAATGCTCTGTAATTGCCTCCGACGGCAACGATCTGGGCATCAGCCGTTCCTGACGTCACCGCAAGTCCGTCTCTGACATCGATTGCTTTAACGGTCGCCATTACAGTCGACGAATAGCAATCTTCCCAGCCTCTTAATCTTCCTTCAACATATTGGATATTCTTGTTTCCTGCGGCAGAACCTGTATCGGAAGATGCCTGGAGGTCTTTTCTCATGAGCGCGATATCTGCCAGATGGATCGACTTACCGCCTTCAACATAAGTGAGAGGTGATGTATCGCCCTCTGTTCTTATACCGCCGGCATAGACGCTCATGTGCCTGAAAGAAGTATCCGAGCTATTCTGCCATATCTCGGCGTTTTTCTGATCGGGTCTCGTATCGATCAGATAGTATGCCCTGCCTATGCCGAAAGCCATCATCACCAGAGCAGCCAGAATGAACCAGAAAGGAACGGCAAGGATAAGCTTCAGGAGATTTTTCCGGGCATTACCCTTCTCCGTATTCCATAATTCTTTTGTCTTATCTATAAAACGCATTATTCTTTTCCTTCAGGATCACTTTGCGGAATAGTCTTCAAGTCTTACCCTCTGACCGTCTTCAAGAGGTTTCTCGGACCTTACGACGATCATAACGTCATACTTATCAAGTCCTTCGCCCTTGATCGCGCTGGCTGAGCCGTCTGTAGCTTCGACTGTTACGTCTACTCTCTTTACGTTATACTTATCGCCCAGAGGCGTTGAAGAACCGACTATCACATAAACGAAGGCTCCGTTGTTGTCTTTGCTGACGGCGCTGCTCGGGACTACGCATTTGTAGTTGTCATTGCCTCTTCCCGCATTAACGGTTATCTCTTCATCCGGCCAGGCATCGTTGCCGTCGACCATGCACTTAACGATCTTATATCCTCTCGGATTGTTCGGATCAGGCTTGATCGATGTTACCGTGCAGCCGTTGATAAATCCGCTCGTAACCTCCAGCGACATTCCGACCCAGATGTTCTGGGCAGCCTGTGACGTGAAAGTAAAGGAAACAGAGCATACTCTGTCTGTCTTGGGAATAATGTAAGTAACGAGCGTCTTTGCTGTTAATGTGTCTCCCGAAGAAACAGCGATATTGTAGATATATCCGTCTACAGGAGCAGTGATGGCTGTGATCTTTGCCTGCTTCTCGAGTTCCGCAATATCTTTCTTGAGCTTGGCGATCTCCTCATCGCGGTCTTCCGCCAGATCACGTGCTTTATCCTCTGAAATGCCGGCCTGTGTCATGGCATCGCTTAATGATTTCTGTGCAGAGTTTACGGCATTTTGGGCCGAAGTGACTGCATTACGTGCAGATGCCTCCGAAGGAAGTGTGGAGAGCGCGGCGATCGCGTTCTTTGCATCCTGTATCTTTCCCTGGCATTCGGCCAGTTCTGCAGAAGCTTCATCCAGACGCTGCTGTGCAGCCTCGAGCTGCGATTCCAGGTTCTTCTTCTGTTCTTCATACTGGCTTATCTTCAAAAGGAGCTTATCCATCTCATATGTCGGGGAATCCTTATCCAGTCCGTCAGGATCCAGATTCGGAACAGGAGTCGGTGTAGGAGTAACGCCTTCCGGCAACGAAGGCTCGGGTTCTGTTTCCTCAGTTCCGGGCACCGGCGTAGGTGTCGGAGTGGGCGTTCCAAGCGCTACATATACATCGATCTGTGACTTTAACGGTGCGATGGATGCGTCTATTGCAGCGATGTCTTTCTTAATGTCCTCGACCGTCTTTGCAGCAGCATTTACGGATGCTTCAAGCGATACTGCCTTAGCGGATTCCTCATCTATGATCTTCTTATTCTCAGCTTCGACATCATCCCTATTCAGTACCATGTCGAGAGTATCCTCGGCATCAGAGAGAGTAGCCTTGGCCAGATTTATGGAGTCGTAATAAGACGTGAAATCAGTTGTTGACGAGCCTCTTTCCTCATATTCAGCTTCTCTTTCCAATGTCTTGAGGCGGTCTTTCTTGGTCTGGATATCTTCAGACTCTTCAATGGACTTCAGTGTAAGGATAGTATCACCCTTTTCGACAGAGTCGTAATTGGTGACCATCACCTGGTCGACCGTCCTTCCGTCAAGGCCTTTGACCTCGGTATGGTTTTCGACTGTTATATTGCCCTTGGCGCTGTTGGAATACGAGAGATTGCCTCTTGACGCGTAAGTTCCCATGACCTTCGGTATGGTCAGGTTCATTATCGTATTCGAGAAGAAGGTCAACAATGCAAGTATAACTACAAAAGCGATCATCGATTTTACTACCCTGGTTCTTCTGGTGCTTCCCTTAGCCATCTTCAATATTCCTCCGTATCCTGCGCATGCATTTTCCAACACATGATATTTATTTTATTCCCGATCTTGATATTCCTTCGACAAGATAATCCTCACCCCAGAAGAATATCAGGAGCGGCGGGATCATATAGACGCTCGATGCCGCAAAAGCTATTCCGAGTTCCGGTTCGTTTATCTGTGAAAGGAACACCGATAACGGCTGCTTAGCCGTATCCGTCAGAAGGACCAGCGGCTGCTCAACCATGTTCCAGTAATCGATAAAAAGAAGTATCGTCAGAGCAAAGATCGCATTCTTGCACAAAGGCAGAGCGATATTGGTGAATATCTGCCATTCCGATGCTCCGTCCAGAGTGGCAGCCTCAATATATCCTGAAGGTATCTGGCGCATATATTTCGTCAGAAGGAAAATAGCGAATGTCGAAAAGATACCGGGCAGGATTATCGCCCAGATCGTATCGAGGATACCTAACCCGTCAGCGATCATGTAGTTCGGTACGAGCGTTACCTGGAACGGCATCAGCATAAGGATAATGTATGAGAAGAACAGAACTTCCCTTCTCTTCCTTCTGTATCTTGCGAATGAATATGATGCAAGACATGCAACCACCATCTGTCCTCCTACTATCGGGAGCGTAAGGATGATCGAATTCCAGTACTTGAACAGGTATTCCGGATTCATGAAAAGCAGCGTTGTATACTGGTTGATCGTTACTTCTTCCGGAATGAGCTTTAGAACCGGCATCCTGGACATATAGGTAGCACCCTGGGACGCATGACCGGACATGCTCTGGAAGACAACCTGGTAATTCGATACGATCTCTTCGGAAGACATGAATGAATTAAGGAACGTGAAAAAGATCGGAACCAGTGCGAGCGCGGAGATAAGCGCGGCAGCGAAGACACCTAAGCCCGTCAGGATGCCTTTCTTTATCTTCCGCTTTCTTAAGTTCAGTTCGATCCTTTTTTTCTCGCCGGCAAAAAAGTTCTCTCTCGCTTCTTCGCTCAGAGAAGTAATAAATGTCTCCGGCTGTTTAGTCTCGATATATATATGACGGCGTGCAAGTGTCGCCTGCTTTCTTCTTTCCAAACGCTTCTTATCGTCCATCGTCATTCCTCCACATCCGAGTCGAACTTGGATTCTGCGAAGAACAGACCGCCGACGATAATTATCATTACAATGCACATTACGATCGCACCTGCCGAGAGCTTGCTGTAATCAAGGTGCGTGAACGAGTTGTTCATGAAGTGCTGTAGCATATAAAGATTATCGAAAGGATAATCACCGGTTAAGAGATAGACCTCTCTGAATATCTTAAATGAGTTGATAAGTGACATGATTCCGACAAAGAATATCGTCGGTGAGAGATAGTGAAGCTTAATAGCGAAGAATCTCTTTACAGGTCCTGCGCCGTCCATCTCCGCAGACTCCAGTATCTCATGCGGAATACTGTTAAGGGCAGCAAGGAACAAAACCATGTTGTACCCGAGATTCTTCCATAAGAACAGCAGCATGATTACGATCTGCGCATAAGATGATTTAAGCCAGTCGATCTTTTCCGCAGTGTCGAAGAGCTGCTGGGCAATGCCGTTGATAACTCCGTTATAGCTGAAGAATACCTGCCAGATAAGAACGACGGATGCGACCGGAACCATCATAGGGTTAAGCAGAAAGCTCCTGAAAAGGCTCTTACCCGGAAGTCCGGTATTAAGGAGCAGTGCTACGAACAATGCTAGCACGACAGCCAGAGGCACAGATATCAGAGCAAACGTCAGTGTATTTCTGGATGCGTCTAAAAACGCATCGTTGGTGAGAACTCTCTCATAGTTCCTGAATCCGACGAAATCCGAATTCGTAGGCGATTTCTGGAATGAAGTCTTGAGCAGCATAAGGAGCGGGAGAAAGAAGAATACCAGAACTCCTACAAAGCTGGGTGTCAGATAACCCGTAAATATTCCCCAGTCGCGGAGCTTCCTCTTAAAATGTCTCTTCTTGCGGAGTTCGAGCTTCTCCCTTCTCTCGGGCGTATCTTCAAATGCGGGAATATCCTTAGGAGTGAGTTTCCTGCTTGCCAGCGGGGTAACATCCTTCGGCTTGGGTCTGTTGATAAGGGCAGCTTCACGCTCCTGTTCGGAGCGGACGGTAACTGTCTCTTTCTTTTCCTTTTTATCAGAATGCTTATCCTGTTTTAAATTGACTTCGGAGCCCGGCCTTATTCCGGTCACCTCTCCTTTGTCGCTTAACTGTTCCTTGTCCATCCTACTACCCATATTAAAAACTAGTGTCCCCACACTTCAGGAGAATTATACTCTTCTGTCCAATTATAACTAATCGCCTTTTTGGTGCAAACTGTGGCAAACCGGCATCTAAACGGCATCAATTATTCCATGCATTCTTATACAACAAAGTATAATCTTTGACGGAATCAAAATAGTACAGAAACGGTAAAGATTTATTACCCTGCCATGCGTTAAGGAATAAGGAGTCAGCTGACGGTTTCGACCTTGATCGTATTGGTGTTGCCGGCCTTGCCGTTAATGAGGCCGCCGGTCATAACTACGTTGTCGCCGGATTCGAGCTTCAACGTCTCCTTGGCGACATTGAATCCGTGGTAGTACATAACATCCGTTGACGTGAATTCCTCATTAAGGATAGGAATAACGCCCCAACTCAGGTTCAGTCTTCTCCAGATCCTCTCTGACGTTGTCATACCGATAATATCGATAGGGCATCTGAAACGTGATACCATTCTCGCGGTAACGCCGCTTCTCGAGTGAACAACGATAGCCTTGGCACCGACATCGATCGCCATCTGGCATGTAGCATGTGAGATAGCATCAAGGTTATTGCGGATCTTGAATTCCTGCTTAAAGAAACGTTCCTTATAGTTGATATGATTCTCAGTATATTCGGCAACCTGGGACATAGTCTTTACTGCCTCAACAGGATACTTGCCCGCAGCGGATTCGCCCGAGAGCATTATTGCGGAAGAGCCGTCATAAACAGCGTTTGCGACGTCGGAGATCTCGGCTCTTGTCGGCCTCGGATTGTTAATCATGGATTCGAGCATCTCGGTAGCAGTGATGACTCTTCTTCCCAGGAGCCTGCAGCGCTTGATCAGCTGCTTCTGAACGCTCGGGACCTCTACGAACGGTATCTCAACGCCCAGATCGCCTCTTGCGATCATTATTCCTGCGCAGTATTCGGAGATCTCGTCAATATTATCGACTCCGGCGCGGTTCTCGATCTTAGCGATGACTTCGATGTTGTCACCGCCGTTGGCATCCAGGAATTCACGCATCTCTATCATGTCATCTTTGCTCGATACAAAAGATGCAGCAACAAAATCAATATCATTCTTAATTCCGAACAGGAGATCCTTCTTGTCCTGTTCGCTCAGGAAATCTCCCTGCATGACCTTGTTCGGGAAGTTCATAGACTTCTGGTCGGACAGAGTGCCGCCGACAACGACATTGCAGATAACATCATTTCCCCTGATCTCTTTAACTTCAAGGATAACAAGTCCGTTATTTACAAGGACCCTGTCACCCGGATTGAGCTGTTGGGGCAGCATCTTGTAAGTAACCGATACGCGCGTCTCATCGCCTTCTACCTCATCCGTTGTAAGAATGAACTCGGCGCCGTCCTTCAGCTCGACCTTATGATCTTTGAACGTCCTGATCCTGTACTCCGGGCCTTTGGTATCCAGCATGATCGCGATAGGAAGATTGAGCTTGCTCCTTACCCGCTTTATCAGGTCGATCTTTTCCTGATGCTGTTCATGTGTTCCGTGTGAGAAATTCAGTCTCGCGACGTTCATTCCCGCTTCGCACATTTTCGACAGTGTCTCTTCATTATCCGAAGCAGGTCCTATCGTACAGATGATCTTGGTCTTGCGCATATATGTAAAATCTCCTTGAGCCTTAAAAAATCTATGCCTGATTGTATCATTTGCTGTCCCAAACTTCTTCACAATATTGTAAAATGTTTGAGTGGAATTTTTATACAAGAGGAGGCTTTGCCCATGGCAGACATAAGACCGGAATCCCTAAAGAGAATAACTACAAAAGCCCAAGCTGATCAATTCATCGACGATCAGATCAAGGCTATCAAAGAACAGGTAGGAGACAAGAAGGTTCTCCTCGCGCTTTCAGGCGGCGTTGACTCTTCCGTAGTCGCAGCCCTCCTGATAAAGGCAATCGGGACAAATCTCGTTTGCGTTCACGTTAATCACGGACTTCTCCGTAAAGGCGAACCTGAAATGGTATGCAAGGTCTTCAGGGGCGAGCTTGGCGCAAACCTCATCTATGTCGATGCTGTAGACAGATTCTTGGATCTCCTGGCCGGCGTAACGGATCCCGAGCAGAAGCGTCACATCATCGGCGAGGAATTCATCAAGGTCT
Source organism: Saccharofermentans sp. (assembly GCA_045532275.1). GTDB lineage: Bacteria > Bacillota > Clostridia > Saccharofermentanales > Saccharofermentanaceae > Saccharofermentans. Next base: position 44,125 of record JAZSFQ010000016.1, read on the forward strand.
TCGCTGAAGAAGCAGCAAAGCTCGACGGCATCGCTTACCTCGCACAGGGCACGATCTATCCTGATATCCTCGAGAGCGAACAGGGCATCAAGGCTCACCACAACGTAGGCGGCCTTCCCCCGGAACTCGACTTCGAACTCGTTGAACCAGTTAAGTATCTCTATAAGGACGAGGTCCGTGTTGTCGGTTCCGCGTTGGGACTCCCCGGCAAGATGGTCTACCGCCAGCCCTTCCCCGGACCCGGACTCGGCGTAAGATGCCCCGGTGCCATCACCAGAGACAGACTCGAAGCAGTAAGAGAATCCGATGCTATCCTTAGAGAAGAATTCGAGAAAGCCGGTCTCGCAGGCAAGGTATGGCAGTACTTCACTGTAGTACCTGACTTTAAGTCCACCGGCATCAAGGACGGCAAGAGAGCTTTCGAGTGGCTCTGCATCGTCCGTGCCATCAACACAACAGACGTAGTTAAGTGTACTGTTGAACCCATCGACTACGACCTCATGTGCCGCATCACTGACCGTATCACCCACGAGGTTCCCGGCATCAACAGAGTCCTTTACGATTACACACCCAAACCGACTGCTACGGTGGAGTACGAGTAAAGTCAAAATCCCTGAAAGCCTTATAAATAAAGGGCTTTCAGGGATTTTTCTTGTCTTTTGACCCAACATTGACCCAAAAGTTCCATAATTATATAATAAGAATATCCACAATTATTTTGATATTTATGGTAATTTTATGTGATTTGACTTGGTCTTTAAAGGGTAGTTGTCATGAGGAT
>JAZSFQ010000039.1:0-116899 GCA_045532275.1 Saccharofermentans sp.
CTTAGACGACGATTTTTAAATAACGGAAAACATAAGTAAAACAAAATGCGCTTCGTGATTACGAAGCGCTTACTTTTGGTTGGTGCACCTCCAGGGACTCGAACCCTGGGCCCACTGATTAAGAGTCAGTTGCTCTACCATCTGAGCTAGAGGTGCGTTAAGCAACGTCAGTTATTATAGCCATTAGGTTTTTACAAGTCAACAGTTATTTTCTATATGAACCGCAATTATGATTATTAATTGAAGAATCCGGTCATGTCGACAGTATTGAAGTCGTTTTCCAGAGGCAGGTCAACAGGGCGGCCTTCCTTAGCAGATTGATATATACCGAGCATTGTGTCGACCGAAGAGAATCCGGAGTAGGCGTCGGCTATGGGATTTCTGTTACCGATGATCGAATCGTGCAGATCCTTGTAGATGCCGAGATGAGGATTGAGCGCGCATTTATATGAGAACATGCCGCCTTCCTTAAACTGTTTGCGGATGTAATATCCGTTGAGTTTTTTTGTCTTGCCGTTCTCTTTGACAGAATAGATGTTCAGATGCGGTTTGCCGGAATCAAGGCCCATGGACAGCTGGCCGTTCTCACAGAAGACCGAGAATTCGGCAGTGTGTCTGGAAGGAATGGTTGCGGTAGTGCCTTCTATCTGGGCGAGAGCGCCGTTCTCAAGCCGCAGGACTGCCATTCCGAGATCTTCGGCTTCGATATTTCTTAAGCGTTTTGCGATCATGGCCTGAGCCTGTTCAGGTTCCGAACCCATGAGCCAAATGAGAAGATCTATCGCATGGATGGTCTGGTTCATCAGGGCGCCGCCATCGCTCTTCCAGGTGCCGCGCCAGGCTGCGCTGGAGTAGTAATCCTCTCCGTGTCCCCAGCGGACATAGATCGTTCCGTGTGTTACTTTGCCGTACTTGCCCTCGGCGATATCCTGTCTTACGAGGCCTACGATGGGGAGATAACGATAGATATGCCCCATTGCGATCTTAAGGCCTGTTTTCTTGGAGAGTTCGAAGATCTCGCGCGCTTCGGATACCGACATTGTCATGGGCTTTTCGAGGAGCAGATTTGAGCCGTGTTCCATCGCATATTTTGCGATCTGGAAATGAAGTCCGGAAGGGACGGTAACCGATACAATGGCAGGTTTTATCTCATCTATTGCGGTCTTGTAGTCGCTGTACTGCTTTACACTGGAAAAGCCCTTAACAGAACCCAGAAGTCTTTTCGCAGATTCGGGATTAACATCAACGACAGCTTTAAGTTCCAGGCCTTTAAGTTTAGAAATAGCCTTCAGGTGCTTCTCGGCGACTCTGCCGCAGCCGATCAGGACCACCGGCAGCGGAGTTGATACTGGAATTGTTGAATTATCGGCCATCTGAAGCCTCCGTAGGGTTATTTGATTGAAATAGTTTAGCACAAAAGGAAAATTTGACACTATTAATGATTATAATATCGTATAAAGACTTTTCCCGGAGGTGATCTTCCATGAATATGCGGGATATAATCATCGCGAAAAGAGATAAACAGAGCTTAACTGATGAACAGATAAGATTCTTCGTAAAAGGGGTGACTGACGGAAGCATTCCGGATTATCAGACATCGGCTCTTCTCATGGCTATAGTGTTAAACGGCATGGATGACCGCGAGATGACGACTCTCACATTGGAGATGGCTGCGTCCGGCAAGCAGCTGGAACTTCCCTATATCGACGGTGTAGCAGTCGATAAGCACAGTACGGGCGGCGTAGGCGATAAGATCACTCCGATCATCCTGCCGCTTATTGCTTCTTTCGGAGTGGAAGTTGTTAAGCTCAGCGGAAGAGGTCTGGGATTTACCGGCGGAACAGTCGACAAGTTCGAATCCATTGACGGATTTAATGTTGAAGTTGATACAAAAGATTTTCATATGTACGTTATCAAGACAGGCATGGTCATTTCCGGACAGACGCCGGATCTTGCCCCTGCCGATAAGATACTGTATTCACTAAGGGACGTTACAGGAACTGTTGATTCTATCCCTCTTATCGCATCGAGCATAATGAGCAAGAAGATCGCGGCCGGCGCGAAAGGTATAGTTCTTGATGTTACGTGCGGTTCAGGCGCTTTTATGAAGGATTATGACATGGCAAAAGAACTTGCCGAAGCCATGATAAAGATCGGTAAGCTCGCAGACAGAAAGGTTGTTGCCGTAATCACGAATATGGATGAGCCTCTCGGAAGGTTCTGCGGAAATATCCTTGAGATGGAAGAAGTCCTCAGTACCGTGACGGGAAAGGGCGCAGAGGATGTCACAGATGTTGCGGTAGAGATCGCATACCATCTGATCACTCTTGCGGAAAAAGATGCCGGAATGAGTCCTGAAGTATTGAGAAACGAGATCAGGGCAAGGCTTTCGGATGGAACATGTTACGAGAAATACAAGGAACTGATCGAGTCCCAGGGAGGCCGACTTACGCCTTCCGGTTCACCTTTATATGTTGATAAGCCTTTTGACTGCATGCATGTTAATTCTCCTGAGAGCGGCTATGTCAGAAGTATCAGGGCTGATCTTATCGGACAGGCATCTGTGCTCTTGGGCGCAGGGCGTCTTAAGAAGACGGATCCGATCGATTACGGTGCGGGTATAGGATTCTTTGCGAAAGTAGGCGACAGGGTAGAACGCGGAGATTCCCTCTGTGCGCTGTATCACGGCGAGAAAAACGAGCTGTCTGAAGAACGCCTTTTCGATGCGATGGATCTGGTTCTCGAAGCATACGAGATCGGTCCTGAAAAGCCCGAAAAGAAGCCGTCGATATTGGGTGTCATCACTTGATTTGTTACGCCTATGCGATATAATACGAACAAATGTTTATTTAAGGCAGGATCACTATGGCTACAGAACCCGTTGTTAAGAGAATAATCGGAATAGATCCGGGTTATGCGATCACGGGTTACGGTATTATTGATAAGTGCGGGAATAAGCTTTCGGTTGTGGATTACGGCGTCATCGAGACCAAGGCCGGCACTGATTTTCCGTTAAGACTTCTGGCGATAAGCGATAAGATGAAGTTTATCTTAGAGCAGTACAAGCCTGACTTTATGTCGATAGAAGAGCTTTTTATGGGACATAATCATACTACGGCCATGGGTACTGCACATGCGCGCGGAGCCGTTCTAGTGGAGGCTGCACGTGCCGGGATCGAAGTGTTCGAATTTACGCCGGGGCAGGTCAAGCTCTCGATCACAGGCTATGGTAAGGCTGAGAAGAAACAGGTCCAGATAATGACAAAAACCATTTTGGGTCTTAAGGAGATTCCCAAACCTGATGATGCTGCCGATGCTTTGGGTCTTGCCATCACGCTGGCCAATACGGGTCTTGCTTTCTCCGGTAAGGCCGTATCTGGTTACCAGTACGGAAGATACGGTTACCAGAAGCGCAACGAGGGATTCGTCTGATTTATTGATAGAATAGTTATTAACTGTAAGGAGATACTGAATGTACGCTTATATAAAAGGCATTGTAACTGACCGTAATGACCAGCAGATCGTTATCGAGAATAACGGTATCGGTTATCTGATCAATTGTCCTCTCGGCATCTCCGCTGAGATCGGCGGGTTAAGAGATGAGGTAACGGTCTATATTTATCAGAGCGTTAAGGAAGACGATATCTCGCTTTACGGATTCAGTTCAAGAGACCAGAAGGAGATGTTCTTAAAGCTGATCACCGTGAGCGGCATCGGACCTAAGGTCGCGCATACTATCTGCGCATCTCTGTCTGCCGAACAGATCGCAGCAGCCGTTATGAGCAATAATGTGGCGCTCCTTACCGGCGTTAAGGGACTGGGAAAAAAGACTGCCGAAAGGATCATCCTTGAACTTAAGGACAAGCTTAAGGCGCAGCTCGGAGCATCTGTAAGCGTAAGTGCAACTCCTGTAGCCGTTGCAGCTTCCGGGAACGGCAATGCAGGTCTTATGCAGGATGCTGTCGGCGCTCTCGTTGTGTTAGGATATAAAGATCAGGAAGCGGCAGATGCCGTTGCAGCCGCATACGAGGAAGGAACAGGTCTTGAAGACCTTATCCGCAAGGCATTAAAGCTGGCTGCAGGTAAGAAGTTCTCATAAGGAATAAAGTATCGATGATGGGATTTAACGAACAGGATAATGAGGAAGAGCGGGTTCTGGGCAGATTAAGACAGCCCGGCGATACGGAGGAGAAGGCTCTAAGGCCCGTAACTTTTGATGAGTATTCCGGCCAGACTAAGGTTAAGAATAACCTTAAGATCTTTATCGACGCTGCCAGGAAGCGTGGCGAAGCTTTAGACCACGTTCTCTTATACGGTCCTCCGGGACTCGGAAAGACGACTCTGGCAGGCATCATCGCTTCAGAGATGGGTGTTGCAATGCATATCACTACGGGTCCTTCGATCGAGAAAGCAGGTGACCTTGCAGCTCTCCTGACGAATCTTAATGAGAATGAAGTCCTCTTTATCGATGAGATCCACAGATTGAATAAGAGTGTTGAAGAAGTGCTCTATCCGGCTATGGAAGATTACTGTCTCGATCTTATGATCGGAAAAGGTCCTGCGGCCAGGTCCGTAAGGCTCGATCTTCCGCATTTTACACTGGTTGGCGCGACTACCAGGGCAGGTATGATCTCTGCTCCTTTGAGAGACCGCTTCGGCATGATCCACCGCCTTGAGTTATATGAGACTGAAGATCTTATGGAGATACTTAAGCGTGACGCCGGGCTTCTCGGTATCGCGATAAATGAAGAAGGTCTTCGCAATATTGCCGCCAGATCGAGAGGAACTCCGAGAATTGCCATAAGGCTTCTTAAGCGTATGAGGGATTTCGCTTCATATCTTGAGAAAGATACCATTGATAAGGAAGTTTCAGATTACGGTCTTAAGGCATTGGATATCGATGGATTAGGCCTTGATGCTGTTGACAGAAGAGTGCTTACCGCGATCGCTGATATCTTTAAGGGCGGCCCTGTAGGACTTGAGACTCTGGCCGCATGCACCGGTGAAGATCCTGTTACTATTGAAGATGTTTATGAACCGTTCCTTCTTCAGAACGGATTCCTTGCGAAAACGCCGAGAGGAAGAGTCCTTACATTACGGGCTTTCGAGCATATAGGGATCACTCCTCCGCCATCATTTATTGCCGGAATGAAGAATAATGATGTTGTTCCGCCTAAATACGAGAACATCTCTATTGAAGACTGGCAGAACGCCAATAAGGACGGTGAGAACAGCTGATGGGCAGGATGCTCCTTCATGCATGCTGCGGCCCCTGCGCCATGTATCCTCTGGATCTTCTGATATCGGAAGGGCGTGATCTTGACTGCTATTGGTATAACCCTAATATCCAGCCCCAGTTCGAATTTGACCGCCGTCATCTGAATCTTCAGAAAGCCTGTGATCACTACGGTATTATGCTTATTTCCGAGGGCACTGAGTGCATGCAGGAATACTGGCTGTCAAAGTCTTATCTTGAGAAATTCGGTTCCAGATGTGAGATGTGCTATGACATCAGGATGGACAGCGTTGCGAAGTTCGCATCTGAGAACGGTTATGATTCCTTCTGTACGACGCTTTTGGTCAGTCCTTACCAGCAGCACGATAAGATCGCTGAGATAAGTGATAAGAAAGCCTCAAAATACGGGGTCAGATTCGAATATATCGATTTCAGACCGGGGTTCAGACAGGGCCAGGATATGGCAAGGGAGATAGGTCTTTACAGGCAGAAGTTCTGCGGCTGTATATTCTCTCTCGAAGAATCAAAGTTCAGGGATAAGATCTACAAGTCCTTTGAAGATGGTTCTTTGGCTTCGACCAGCACCGAATAATAACCTTCGTAGATCACCATCCCGGGCTTTGCTCCCGGGATCTTTTTTACATGTGATACGGGGCAGTAATCCACTTCGGCCTTGAGAAGTCCGGGCTTGGAATCCTCTGATGTCATATGTTCTTCAAGTATTATCGCCTTTGAGAAGAAGGCTGCCAGGCTCGCTGCCTCAAGTACTGCGTTATCCGAAGGCATCTCTTCATTGGGTTTTGTCCTGAGGATAACGTGAGTTCCGGGAAGACCTTTTACATGGAACCACCAGTCGCGTCTCGAAGCCGTGTGAAAGGTAAGCTGGTCATTTTGGATATTATTTCTTCCTGCAAGTATCTCGTAACCGTCGGAGGTCATGTATCTGCGGCAGGGAAGAGCCTTTTCTTTGGCCTTATCCTTGCTGCCTTTGCCTGCATTGGCCCTTTTGGCGGCTTCTCTTAAAGCTCTCGAAGATGCTTTGCCCGACTTCGCTACGCCGACCATCTTATTCGGATCACCTTTGTTGTTATTGCTGTTCTTGGGTGACGGGCCTTTTCGAAAACCCGAATCGCCGGATATCTCAGCTTTTATCTCTTCGTTTATCGCTGCGAGATCTTCCATGCTCGATGCAGCATTAACGGCAGCATTTAGGGACCTGAGATATTGTGCGGCCATCTCGTCTTCCTTCAGATAGACTTCCGCAAGTTCCATCTTGCGTTTTGCCTTATGAAAACGCTTGTAGTATTCCTGTGCATTTGCCGAAGCGTCGAGCGTAGGATTAAGAGGGATCGTAATATCTTTCTGCGATTCATCGGTGTAATCGGTCAGCGTTACGCTGGAATCGCCCTGTCTGATCATGTACTTGTAGGTGAGGATGAGGTCGCCGGAATGCTTGAGAGATTCAGCTTTTCTGCCTTCCTCGAGGTCCTGCTCATGTATCTCGCGCTTCTTTATCACACGCGCCAGCGCGCTTCCTATTATCTGGCTTAAACGGTCGCGTCCTTTATCGAGCACAATTCTGGAATCTCTTGCCTGATAACACATATCTATAGCTTCTGAGATCGAAGATGCCTTTTTGGTCTTTGCAAAACCTTTGAGCTCTACTATAGATGCGTCTTCGGGTTCGTTGTTTTCATCAAAGAAAACAAAAGGAGTATAGGTATTCTCAGTTACAGAAATAAGGAATTCTCTAAGCGCTTCTGTCAGTCTCTTTTTCTCATCATCAGAAAGCATTGAAAGCGTTTTCCTGTCATCGAGATCGGCCTTGTCTGAAATATAAGAAGCGAGAACAGGCGAGAGGCCCTGTATGGAGCCTACGAGAGCCTTTGCGATAGGGCGTGACAGTTCGCTTTCAGTTATGGGAAGGTCAGCACCTTTGACCATATCGAGAGCTTTTTCAGGTGATAACTTGTCCTGTGCCGGCGGATAGACATAAACGCGCGCGGGCATTACTTCTCTTACGCGGGATACTGAGAAATCAACGTGGATCGCAGAATCCAGTATCTTGCCGGTCTCGTTTATGAGGACAAGATTAGAGAACCGTCCCATAAGCTCAGCAGTGAGAGTGTATGCTTTGCGGTCCTTTAATTCATCGAATTTGCTTACCGTGATCTCGACGATGCGCTCATAACCGGGATTCTTTACGCTCTCGATCCTTGAGCCGGCAAGATACTTTCGAAGAAGCATGCAGAATGACGGCGGGATAGAAGGATTATCGATAGTGTTATCCGCGAAGCAGATCCTCGGAGCGCCCGGATCTATGGAGATCAGGAGCTTTTTATATCCTCCGGTGAATCTTATGTGGAGTATGACGGTATGCCTGTCAGGCATGTAGATCTTGTCTACGCGCTTTCCTTCGAGTTCTTTATTCAGCTCATTTGCGAGGAGCTGACAGGTGATTCCGTCCAAGGTCAAGGCTTTATACCTCGTCTTCGGCCGGTCCGCTGTCCGTATCCTTATTCTTTCTGCCCGAGAAGACCAGTGTCAGGATCGCCCATACTACAACGGCAATGAGGATCTCGACGCCTAAGATCTTGAAGAACATCTCATATTTATTCCAGCTGACGAGAAGGTCGATCCCGACGATCAGGATAACAGACCCTATGAAGATGAGCGGCATGGCAGCTTTGGAAGACGCGAATTTTCTGAACAGGGAATCAGCTTCCGATTCTGTCTGAACAGGCGCGGGTGCCTTCTTCGAACTGCTGCGGGAAGAAGATGCGCGCGTTGTGTTCGAGCGCGCAGGCTTTTTTGTAGAGCCCGTGCGTGAGCTCTTCGAAGAAGTGTTTCCCGAACGTGACTTTGCCGTATTTGCCATTATCAGCCGATATTCTCTTTCTCCTTGAGGAGACGCTTGATCTTCTCAGTAGGATTGATGAGGCTTGAAAGTGATGCATCGTGGTTGATCGCATCGATCAGGAGAGCTACGAACTTGCAGAGGTTAACATCTGCATACCAGGGAGCCTGTAAGAGTTCGGGTCTTCTGTAGATAAGGTTCGTTGCGAATACCTTGTCGATAACGCCGTCTTCGTAAGCGGCATTGAAATTGTCTATACCTTCCGTGAACAGAGCAAAAGTAACTGCACAGAATACTTTGCGTGCTCCGCGCTCCTTCATTTCACGGGCGATGTCGATCATGGAATCACCTGAGGAGATCATATCATCAACGATAAGGATATCCATGCCTTCAACTGATTCACCGAGGAACTCGTGTGCTACGATGGGGTTTCTGCCGTTAACTACTGTCGTATAGTCTCTTCTCTTATAGAATGTTCCGAGAGGAACGCCGAGGATAGAGGCATAGTACATAGCTCTGCCGATACCGCCTTCATCAGGGGAGATGATCATGAACTTTCCGTTTGAGAAAGAGAGGTCAGGTACCTGACGGTACATTTCCTTGATTATCTGATAGGTCGTGGGAAGGCTCTCAAAACCTGCAAGAGGAATGGCATTTGCTACGCGCTCGTCATGAGCATCGAATGTAATGATGTTGGCTACGCCGAGATCATAGAGTTCTTCGAGTGCGAAAGCACAGTCTAATGATTCTCTGGCGTTTCTCTTGTGCTGGCGGGTCTCATACAGGAAGGGCATTATGACATTGATCCTTCTTGATTTTCCGGAGCAGGCGAGGATAACGCGCTTGAGATCCTGATAGTGATCGTCAGGGCTCATTCTGTTGTCCTGACCGAACATCTTATAAGTGCATGAGCAGTTCATGACATCGCTGATAAGGTAAAGGTCATGACCTCTGACTGTATTCTTTACAACGGCTTTGCCTTCGCCTGATGAGAATCTGGCATTCTCAACGGGGATCGTATAGTCTTCTCTGAAGAAGCCCGGATACGTATTGACGATCTGTTCCTTCTGGTACTCGGAACGTCTCTTGTTGAGGTAGAAATTGACTTTCTCCGTGAAATCTTCACTTCCTCTCAGAGCAATAAGACCGATAGGCCCTACCGGCGCCATGGGGTTGTCGCCGTATTGGTCGTAGCGGGAATAAGCTTTTTCGTCAGATGCTGATGTCATAATTGCAGCCTGCCTTTCATGCTTTATTTGTTTTCTTATTCATTAAATTCATCGAAAACCTCTCCGATCCTTATCTGGCTCGCAAGATCCTGGAGTCTTGAAGTCGAATTGATAAGGTCGTAAACGGATTCGTCAGAATTAAGTGCGTCAATTATCCTTGCAACGTAAGGAATCATGTCCGCAGACAGATACCATTCGCGCGCTAAGAGTTCTTCGGGTGCATAGATGAGGTTGGTCGTGCATATGCACTTGAAGATGCCGTCAGTGTATGCTTTGTCGAAAATATCATAACCGTTTGTGAACAGTCCGAACGGCGCAAGGCAGTAAATGTCCTTGGCGCCCTTGTTTTTGAGTTTGGTAGCTGTCCGCATCATAGTCTCGCCGGAATTGATCATGTCATCGATAAGAAGGATATCCTTTCCGGTGACATCGTCTCCCAAATACTTAAAACCTTTTATAACCTGGCCGTTCTGGTTGCTGTAATAGCGGTAGAAGAAACTCAAAGGGAGATTCAGGTGTGAAGAGTAAAAAATAGCTCGCGATATACCTGTCTCATCAGGGCTGACCACGAGCGTAGAATCCTTATCCATCTTGATAGATCCGAAGCGGTTCAAGAGGGTAGAGGTCATCTTGAACTGGCAGCGCGGCATCTCTATAGACATAAGCGGTACCGCATTGGCGATCCTCGCATCATGGGGGTCGAAAACTATGAGATTCGCAACGCCGAGCTTATAAAGTTTCTTGAGCATATCAGCACAGTCATAGGATTCTCTGTGCGAGTCGAGCTTTTCGCGTCTTCCTTCATAAACGAAGGGCATTATGACATTGATCCTCTTGGCTTTTCCCTTGAGAACGGATAAGATCCTCAGAAGATCCATATACTGGTCATCAGGGGATATGACCTGTGTGCCTTCTACGAGATCGATCTCCATGTTTCGGGAAAGAACGTCAGTTATTACGTAGATGTCGTGTCCTCTGACGCTTTCGCCTATAGCAAATTTACCTTCTCCGGTCTGGAACCTGATAAGCTCCGAGTCCATAAGGTAATTCTCGCGTGAATATCCGGGGTCATTGGCATATTTATTGCCGGGTTTCTGTGAACGTATCTTGCGCTTGAGCGAAAGGACGTCTGAAACCTGTTTTACAAATGCCTTGTTGGAAGTATGGGTGATTATGCCAATAGGGCCGAAAGGTGCCAATTGTGTATCCTTATAGCCTGTATTGACGTATAAGTCGCTCATGGCAGCTTTTATCCCCCGAATAAAAATTTATTAAATAATATCCGAGTCACAAAACAATTCAAAGTGAATATGTATAGAAATTTGCACGAAAAGTTTTTGGAATTATGTTCAATCTTTGCATACCTCATCAGAGAGGGCCTGCTTTAAATCATTTATTCCTGATTTTTGAGGGTTTGTCTCGCTCGAAGAAACCGCAAAAACCCTTGCATCTTCAGAAAAGTTAAGTATTTCTGACATTGATTTAAGCTGTTTTCTGACTTGCTGGGCAGAAAGCTTGTCGCACTTCGTAAAAACCAGGAAATACGGCAGATTGGATCTGTTGAGGAAGTCAAGCATCAACAGATCTGCCGTTGACGGATCATGTCTGATATCAACTAGCAAAAGAACAAGGTCGATGCCTTTTCTGACCTTGAAATAATCGTCGCAGAGCTCGGAAAAACCGGAATTTCTGGATTTGGAAGCTTTTGAGAAACCGTAACCCGGAAGATCTGCGAGGATGGCTTTTCCGTCCAGATCAAAATATATGATCTGCTGGGTCTTTCCGGGAGTCTGGGAAACTCTTGCAAGCTTGCTGTTATTTCCGAGCGCGTTTACCAGTGAAGATTTGCCGACATTGGACCTTCCCGCGAGAACGATCTCGGGCAGATCAGTGTCAGGCATATCCTTTATTGAAGCGCAGGTCTTAAGATGTCTGATCTTTCCGTAATTGATAGCCATGTATATAACTCTGTTCAAAGTGTTCAACTTGTCGTTTTTGTCGGCTTTTTTGTCGGATTTTGTACGAAGATTGAGACTAAAACCGACAAATGACCGCATTAGAATTTTAACATGAAGGACTTATATGGCAAAACATATGCGGGCAACAGGCATTCGGGCTCCGGCGCAGGTCTTTTGCGGATTTTGCGGGTGGCGCTTTCCGATGTCCGCAATCTGGAACGGGCACTTATTAAGCACCCGGTTGTCCTGCCAGCTATATTGCTGTTTGTGAATAGTCTTGCGTGTTTTTATTCTTCATCGTGCATCCCGGCGGTAATTATCAGTGTTTTTGCTATCGGCGTGGGCTTTTATCTTGTTTCCCGCAGGCAGCTCAGCCGTATAAACAGGACTTCGGTATTGTTTATCTGTCTGATAATGTGCTCGGTGCTTATTTATTCCGGCGTGTTTATCAGCAGCAGACTAAATGCTCCTGCCGCCGGATCTGACGGTGCGGAATGCGTTGTGACAGAGGTTTCTCGTGATCTTTCGGGCGGTATTGACGCTGTTGTCCGCCTGGACGGCGGTGCTCTGGCAAAGGTCAGGTTCTTTTGTGATCCGAGAGATATCGGACCGGGTGACACACTTGTGCTCGGAGGAAAAGTAAAAGAACCTCAGGGAGCAGGTAATCCGGGGGAGTTCGATTACAGGGAATACCTTCACAAAAAGGGAATTCTGTACACGGTATCAAGTGAGTCCTGCGAAGTTGTCAGAAAAGCGGGTTTCCCGCTTGCGTTTACGGGTTTTATACAGAAAACGTTTTTTGACTTTAGGATAAATATATTCGAGTGTGTAACAGTTTCTTTCGATGAACCGTACAAAGCTCTTGTCGCCGCTGTCTGCTTCGGTGACAGATCTCTTATTTCAGACAGCGTTTCCCGTGATTTCGAGATGTCCTGCTGTTCGCATCTTCTGGCAGTGTCAGGCATGCATTTTTCGGGCTTTCTGCTGTGTGTTCCGATGCTTCTTCAGATATTCAGGATCAAACGCAGATATGCATTTGCAGTTCACGCCGTTTTCTGCATTCTTATAGGGTGCCTTACGGGCTGGAGCGATTCTGTCACAAGAGCCGCGATAATGAGCATTTGCGTATTTGCCGACAGGGAATGGGTATCGGCATTAAGCCTTTCGGCTGCCGTAATGATTCTTGCTGATCCGTTTTGCGCTTTATCTTCAGGGTTTCAGATGAGCTTGTGCTCGGTGATCGCCATTAAAGTTTATAGTGAAAAGATTGCCGGGCTTTTGATGAAAATGCGTTTTCCTGAGAATGCAGCGAAGCTCTTCAGCCTCTATCTGGCTGCAACAGCAGGGCTTATTCCGTTCTGGTCGGATATTTCGATGAGGCCGGATCCCGAGCATCTTGTTATTCAGATCGCAGCAGCATTTATTGCAGGTGCAGCATGCACTTTCTTTGTGCCGTGTGTTGTACTTTGCCTGTTGTTTCCTTATTGGTCGGACTTCCTGTCAGATCCTCTGTATTACTGCCTTTATGCGCTTTCGCGGTTAGTTGGGTTGGGCAGTCTGTTAAGCGAACAGAGCGGAATGCCTGTTCATCTCGGAAAGATGCTGCTGGTAATGTTGGGAATCTTTGTCTTTCTGTACATGATTCCGCCGTGTCTGATGAGGAGGATCCTTATAAAACCCGTTGCGGTGTTCTTGGCAATTGTAATCGGAAGTGAAGTTTTCACGGCCATAAAACAGCCTGACTGCCGCGTGATTTTCGCAGACGTCGGCCAGGGCGACTGCTGCCTCATCATCACGCCTGATAAGACATGTCTGATAGACGGCGGAACGTATTCTGAAGGAAGCACGACCGTCCGGGGTCTGCTCGATTATTACGGTATCTCCAAGGTTGATATCTGTATCATGAGTCACTGGGATACCGACCATGCTGGCGGGATAGCCGCTTTATATGCGATGGGAAGAACGAGAACGATTCTTACTTCGTATAATGCAATGGCGGACGACGCTGATAAAGATGTTCAGGGATTCGTTAAAGCGGTAGAGGCGGAATGTGCTTTGGATCCGCTCTTTTTCCCGCAGTTATCACTGATCCTTGCCGGTGACAGGATAACACTATCTGACGGGGTTTATTTTGATGTGCTCTATCCGTCGGAAAGGACCGGCGGAGGCAATGAATCAAGCCTTGTCCTGATGCTTCATATTGATGGTGATCCTGAGACTTCGATCCTTTTTACGGGGGATATCGGTTCGAATACAGAATCCCTGCTGATCGGTGAGTCTGTCTTTCTCGATTGTGACATCCTCAAAGTGGCTCATCACGGCTCGAAATACTCGACTTCATCTGAATTCATCGAAGCATGTTCTCCGGATGCTGCGGTGATCTCTGTCGGTGCCAACAATCTCTACGGTCATCCCGCTCCGGCGACGCTTGAACGTCTGGAGTCCTACGGATGCGATGTTTTCAGGACTGACACGGGAGGGGCGGTGGTGCTGGAGTTTTGATGGGGCTTTTTGGAACTCTCGAAAACTGACCTTCCTATAAGATTGCGGATTTTAGCAGGTAGGTTTTAGATGATATTTGCTATCTGAACCCCGCAACCTACCTGCAAGAATTAACATTTTTCAATTCTTGCAGGTAGTACCCATAAATCGTGGGAAAACATAGGATTTATGGGTACACTTGAACCCTTCGAACCTGTTCAAATTAACATTGTACCCATAAATTATGAGAAAACCGAATATTTATGGGTACATATCGAAGCGTAGCAGATCATTAGAGCTGATAAGTACCCATAAATCTTGTAAAAGCAGAAGATTTATGGGTACACGTTAAAGAATACTGAATATTCAAGGAAGAAATGTACCCATAAAAATATGCCAATCAACAGTTTTATGGGTACAGCCAAGACCTGCCATCGTCCGATCTGTGTCTTGGTGTTCCGGCAGCATAATATTTCCGGCACTGCTTATAAATCCGACGTTTTCCCCCTTTGCCTTATTTTGTCCCATAAAGAGCGATGGAATTCGGTCTTTGTTTGTTATAATCGTGAAAGTATATTGGGAGATATATGGGAAAAATAGGAAAGGTTCCGGCGATATCGAGCCGGAGAATGGAGATTATGCACATTAAGATCAGAAAGAAGATCGGTTCTTTAATTGCCGCTGCCATGGTGTTGGCGGTTTCAGCCGCTTCCTTTACCGGATGTGATTCCAAGGAGACTATCACGACCGAAGGCATGAGGGACGGCAATGATATCAATACTGTTGAGACAACGGCTGAGACTGAACCGACAAATACGCCCACACCGACTAATACGCCGACGCCCACGCCAAGTCCGACGCCTTCTATTCCGCATATGAATAAGCCGGAAGTAGACAAGACTGCGCCGATGTTCCTGAACCTTCCGGAGAACGTTAGCATATCGGTTGGAAGCGATTTCGATATCCAGCGTTATATAGGTTATATCGATGACTGCGACAGTGATGTTGAACTGCAGGTGGAAGGAGAGATAGATACATCTGAATCTGGTAATTATCCGCTTACGCTTACACTTATAGATGATGCGGGTAATACGAAGACCGGCAGCATGACGGTAAATGTGTACGTTCCGAGCGGCGGCGGTGGCGGAGGCGGCGGCTCTGACGAGCACAAGACCCTTGCGTACAGTGATTTCATGGACAGATATCCCGACAAAGATATTGCATATGGTATTGATGTATCCAGATATCAGGGCGACATCGATTTCGAGAAGATAAAGGCTGCGGGCTGTGAGTTCGTAATGCTGAGGGCCATGATATACAACAACGGAGAACTTGGGGAAGACCGCAAGTTCGAGGAATATTATCAGGATGCAAAGGCAGCCGGTCTTCTGATAGGTGTATATTATTATTCGACAGACAATAATCTTGAGGAACTTCATGAGCATTGCGAGGAACTGCTCGCGGTGCTAGAAGATAAGGAACTCGATCTGCCGGTTGCTTTTGACTGGGAGAGCTGGGGACACTTCCAGAAGTATAATATGAGCATCGTCGACATAAATAACCTGTTTTATGAATTTGCAGGGATCATGGCGGCGAACGGATTAAGCACTATATTGTATTCAAGCAAATATTATCTTGAGATAATATGGGAACCTGCAGGATACGATGTCTGGCTCGCACATTATGTAAGAGAGACTTCATATGAAGGTGATTACACCATGTGGCAGACGGGATCTATCGGACGGATCGACGGTTGCAGCGAAGATGTTGATACGGATATCCTTTTTAAGAGCAGGTATCCGGAACTGTTCGGTATTTGATGACGATTGCCGGTGACAGCTCAAATAGTTCGGAGGTTGATGACAGTTGGCTAAGGCGAAAGCGCTTCCCAAGGGAGTTTTGAATTCCCGCCAGATGCTCGCAAAGATCAGTAAAGAGCCTGATTCATTGGGGCTCATGCTTTTGTACGGCACAGAGGATTACATGATCGACGGCGCAATCTCGATGCTGAAGAAGGCCTGCCTCGGAGAAGGTGCCGAGGATATGGATTATGCTGTGATCGACACGAGGACCGGCGATAAGTTCGATATGGGAAAGCTCGAAGAGCTGATCTCGATGCCGCCGTGGATGTCGCCAAAGAGGCTTATTGTTGTAAAACAGTCCGGGATTCCGGGAAAAGAACTGTCAGATAAAGACCTTGAGATACTGAAGAATATTCCGTCTTCGGCGGCTGTGGTATTTTTCGAAGATACAGTAGACAGCAGAAAGAAGGCTTTTAAGGCTTTCCTGCAATATGGCACGGTCGCTTCGATGAGCGGGTTTGAGGAGGATGAACTTACAGGCTGGATCAGCAACAGATTTGCCAAGGAGAATCTCAGGATCGGTTTTGAAGCGGCGAATTCCATGTCATCAAGATGTGCGGGGAACATGATGGAACTCGTAAATGAGATCAATAAACTCACGCTGTATTGTCAGAATAAGCATTATACGGAAGTAACGCCTGATATCGTAGAGCTTTGCTGCCCTCCTGATCTGAGCGGAAAGATATTTGATATTATGGATGCCTGCGGAAGCGGAAATGCGCAAATCGCACTGGGAACGCTCGATAAGCTGATCGCCAATAAAGAGCCGCTGCCCAGGATAAGGGTATCGATAATTAACCACCTTAAGGCCTTGATTATGGCCAAGGAAGCGGGAAATGCGGATCTTCTGGTCAGGCGCACCGGAATGAATGAATTCAGGGCTAAAAAACTCGTCAGCCAGGCGGGCAGTTTCCAGATGAAGAGGCTCATTGACCTCTATCTTGCGGCTTCGGATTCGGACAGTGAGTTTAAGCACGGTCTTATTGACGAACGGTATTCACTGGAAATCATCCTGGTAAAGGCGAGTGCAAGAACGAATGCCTGAATTATTGTGCCGGAAACGGTGCGATTTCATGTTTTTTTACCACACTATCGTATTTGACGTTATTGGTCTTATGTCTTAAAATCTTCTAGTATTATTTAGAAGAATGGAGTTTTTATGACTAAGATTCAGATGAAGACCCCGCTTGTCGAGATGGACGGGGATGAGATGACCAGGATAATCTGGAAACAGATAAAGGACATCGTTATTTTACCTTTTGTTGATTTGAAGACAGAATATTTCGATCTGGGACTTAAGCACAGGGACGAGACTGCTGACCAGGTCACGATCGACGCTGCCAACAGGACCAACGAGCTTGGCGTTGCGGTTAAGTGCGCTACGATAACACCCAATGCCCAGAGAATGACAGAGTATAATCTCCACACAATGTGGAAGAGCCCTAACGGAACGATCAGAGCTATCCTGGACGGAACCGTATTCAGAGCTCCGATCCTTGTAAAGGGCATCAAGCCTTTCGTATCCTGTTGGGAAAAGCCGATCACCATTGCAAGACATGCTTACGGCGATGTTTACAGAGATACGGAGTTCCGCGTTGAAGGTCCCGCCAGAGCTAATCTTGTTATTACATATCCCGACGGCAGGACTGAGAGCCAGACGATCTTTGAGTTCAATGGCGGAGGTGTCGTAGAGGGCCTTTACAATACTGATAAGTCTATTGAGGCTTTCGCAAGTTCATGTTTCCAGTATGCTTTGGATACAAAGCAGGATCTCTGGTTTGCTACGAAGGATACTATTTCCAAGACTTATGACCACCGCTTCAAGGATATTTTCCAGGACATGTACGACAGAGAGTACAAGGAAAAGTTCGAAGCAGCAGGAATCACATATTTCTATACGCTTATCGATGATGCTGTCGCAAGAGTTATGCGTTCTTCAGGCGGATTCGTTTGGGCGCTCAAGAATTACGACGGCGACGTTATGAGCGACATGCTTGCATCCGCATGCGGATCACTTGCCATGATGACTTCCGTCCTCGTTTCGCCTAAGGGCGTTTACGAGTATGAGGCGGCTCACGGCACGGTAACACGTCACTATTACAGACATCTTAAGGGCGAGCAGACTTCTACAAACCCGATGGCTACGCTTTTCGCATGGTCAGGAGCTTTGAGAAAGAGAGCCCAGCTTGACGGACTGAAGGATCTTGAAGATTTCGCTGACAGGATCGAGAAGGCTTCCATCGCTACCATCGAGGAAGGCATCATCACGGGCGACCTCAATAATCTCCTTGATAATGACAACAAGAAGATAGTTACGACTGAGGCATTCCTCAAGGCAGTAGCTGCCAAACTTTAATTCAGAATCACGACGGAGGGTAAGACACAATGAGTTATTACAAGACATGGATGGATAAATCCGAGGACGCTTCCAACAGACAGGAATATGTTGAGTACATCAACCGCTACTATGCACTCGAAAAGGTTGCTTACGAGAAGATCTTAGGCGCATATCCCGATAATGAGGAATTCCTCAGCGGAACAGCTGCCGAGATGGCAAAGAAGCTCGATTTTCCTAAGGATTCGATGGATGTTTTCGTCGGATTCATCGACGGTATCAAGTCCAGCCTTACAAACGGAGACGAGATAGATATGGAAGCAATCGATGACGATTACCAGATCAAGCTCGTTATCGATTACGAGAAACTCTATTACAATATGCGCGATGCAAAGGCTGAATGGCTTTATAACATCAAGGCATGGAAAAATATCCTCTCTGAAGAGAAGAGAAATGAGATCACCCGTGAATACCGCGAAGCCAACATGGCTCATTCCGACAAGATCGGCCGTAACGATCCCTGTCCCTGCGGTTCAGGCAAGAAATACAAGAACTGCTGCGGCAAGAAGGGCTGATTTGTTAGCAAGTCAGGAGAACATCCTTGAAAAAGCTGTTTAAGTCCAAATGGTTCATTGCACTTATCGTTCTGCTTGTTTTGGCGGCATGTGCTATATTGAGCCTGCTTCCCGGGAGTCCTGTCAAAAAGCTCCTTCAGCCGGTACAGATGGTAACCACTCCCGCGCAGTCACTGGTAAAAAGGGCAGGTGACAGGTTATCCGATTTCTGGGCGGCCATTACCGACGGTGTCGCCATAAGAGAAGAGAATAAGGCGCTGAAAGAACAGATCGCCGATTTAAGATATCACCTTACCCAGAACGAGGAAGCTGCTTTGAGATATGAGGAACTTAAGGATGCTCTTCATATCAAGGACACGTTCAGCAATTATGTTATCTATGGCGCTGCCATCCTTTCCAGGGAATCCGACGAATGGTTCTCAACGATAAGGCTTAATGCCGGTGCTGCGGACGGTATCGTCCTCGAAGAAGGCAATTCCTATCCGGTTCTTGATGTAGAGATGAACCTTGTAGGACGTGTTATCGAGTCTTCGGATACAGAGTCAAGAGTCCTGCCTCTGCTTCATGAAGGATTCGCGGTCGCAGGAAAAGTAAATGAAGTAAACGGCGCGACCTTTATGGTCGTCGGTGATGCGGAGCTTAAGCGTCAGGGCCTTTGTCTTATAAAGGGTGTTGATCCCGAAGTGCGCCTCGAGCCCGGAATGGAGATCGTTACATCAGGTGACGGCGGTCTTTTCCCTGAAGGTATCCCGATCGGCGTTATCGAATCTGTTGATTATTCGAATCCTCTGGATGTTACGGCGGCTCTGAGGCCGTATTCGCAGATAGGAAAACTCGAAGACGTGTTCATCATGATCCCTTACGTCGAACCGTCTGAGGAAACTGTCAACACTAATGTTGTATAGGGTATAGGACTATGCATATTATTTCCGGCGATACAAAAGCAAGAGTCAGGAAGATAATCGTTTATGCGGTCTATATAATTCTGCTCTCTTCTATTCAGGTATCTTTCCCGGATGCTTTCAGTTTTGCGGGACAGACGGCGGATCTGGTGTTTGTTTTTGTGGTTCTTTCCGGCTATTTCAACGGCTTTTGGGACGGTGCGGTAGTAGGCTTTATCTGTGGGATCATAAGAGATGTTTTCTCTCCGCCTGCGATCATCGGACTTGATGGAGACGTCAGGGTGACGGCGTTCATCGGAGCTTTTACGCTTTTCGCGGCAGGCATAATAGGAGCATCTTTCTTTACAACGAGAATGCACCGCAATATTCCTTTCTCGATCGTTTCCGTAAGCTTCGCGACATTATGTTATAAGACGGCAGGCTATCTGATCATTTACGGATGGAGCACTCTTGCCGGAACCGGTTCAGGCATTTTCTCGCCTTTTACGGCTCTGGTCTATTCATTCCTGCCGCAGCTGCTGTTAAATACGATAACTTCTATCCCCATGATATTGCTGCTGAGGTTCCTCGGACCTGTATCTTTCAAGGGAAAAGCTGATAAAGATGAGATCATTGAGCAGGAAGGTGAAGGTAAATGGCTCGGAATCTGACAGACGATTACGGTGCATTTGACCATAATGCCGAAAAGGGAGAGCGGAGCGAACAGGTGTCGCTTTTCCTGCGTATCTTCAGGTTCCTGACCAACAGGTACCTGGTGCTCGGTGCCATATTTACGGCTTTCGGGATCGCGATCCTGATAATGACCATGAGACTGCAGTTTTCGGACTACCAGAACACCTTGTCACAGAGTTCTTCTGGTGTCGTAAGACAGTATGTCTCGCAGGCCCCGAGAGGCGATATCTATGACAGCAGGGGAGTCCTTCTGGCTTCGAGCGTGGAATACAATACCGTAATGATCGCGAATGCATATATGGATGATGCTTCGCTTAATAAACTCTGTCTAGAACTGAGCTATCTTTTCGACAGGTATCATTGTATCGATGTGGCAGATCTCGACCAGTATTTTGTCCTGGATCCGAAGGCCAGGTTCGTTAAGTCGGAAGATAAGATCAGATTGTGGCAGACGGACTCAAACCTCTTTGATCTTAAGGATTATTCGGCTGGCGTTATTGTTACATTTACTGATGATTACGTTAAGACCGACCCTAACGTTTTTTTCCTGTATCTGAGAAGAAAATTCAATATCGATAATAATTACACGATCGAGGAAGCATACAGGATCATAAGGATCAGGTATCAGATCTTCAGTGACAACTGGGCCTTCATAAAGGGAACACCCGTAAAGATAGCCACTAATGTTCCTGAAGAGCTCATAAGGATACTTGAGGAACAGAATTATCATTATATGGGTCTGGTCGCCGGCAAGGAATATGCCAGAACCTATTCTTCCGAGGCGCTCTATGCCAGCCATGTCCTGGGTTATGTAGGAAAGATATCGAGCCTTTCCTATCAGGATCTGGCGCCGTTCGGTTATACGAGCGACGATGTCGTAGGCAAGGCCGGAGTCGAATCGCAGATGGAACGTTACCTGCACGGAAGCAGCGGTATAACGCCTTACAGCATATGGACTATGAACGGGCAGGACGGTCTTTTCGTTCCTCACAGCTACGGAACCGCTCCTGTGGAGGGCGCGACGGTCTACCTTACGATCGACTCGCACATCCAGGAGGTCGGAACACAGGCTCTTAAGGAATATATCCTCGAAGCTAAAGAAGATGAGCAGATGAACCAGACCGGTTACAAAGTTGCCTCAGCAGGTGCTTTCGTTATGATGAACGTCAACACCGGCGCGGTAATTGCCATGGGCTCTTATCCGAACTACGATCCAAATGACTTTATACTGCAGAACTACGGTGACGAGCAGGCTAAGGAACAGGTCAAATATTACCTCGGTCTTGACCAGTATCAGGACATTACTTCAGGAGATCTTCCTATGTGGAACCGCGCGATCATGTCAATGTATGCGCCCGGTTCGACCTTCAAGCCCTGTACGGCTTTGGCAGCTCTCGAGAACGGCGATATCACGCCTGATGACAACACGATTACGTGCATAAGCCCTTACGACGTCGACGGATGGATTTTCAAATGCCTTGAGTATCCTGATTACGGACACGGTGATCTGACCTTAAATGACGCTATGGCGCAGTCATGCAATATCTATTTCATGATCCTCGGAATTAGGACCGGTATCGACAACATCTCCGCGATGGCCAACAGGTTCGGCCTCGGAGTAAAGTCCGGTATAGACCTTCCGGGTGAGATCTCAGGTGTCATGTCGAGCCGTGAGAATAAGAGACTTACAAGACAATCCGTATACGATAAGACATGGTTCCCGTCGAATACGGCGCAGGCTTCGATAGGACAGTTCGATAACTGCTTTACGATCCTCCAGCTCTGCAGATATACATGCGGAATCGCCACTAACAAGCTCTGCACTCCGTATGTCGTTGATAAGGTCGTCGCAAATGACGGAACGATCCTTTATCAGGGCCAGTCGGAATCAGTGGATATCG
This sequence comes from Saccharofermentans sp., assembly GCA_045532275.1. GTDB lineage: Bacteria > Bacillota > Clostridia > Saccharofermentanales > Saccharofermentanaceae > Saccharofermentans. The sequence continues at coordinate 22,009 of JAZSFQ010000039.1, forward strand.
GCATCTCCGAAGAGAGTATAGAAGCCGTAAGGACGGCAATGAGATGCGTTGCGACAGGTACCCGCAGGTGGAGTTCTTCAGCCGGCGGCCAGTTTGACGATTATCCGGTTGAGATGGTATGTAAGACGGGTACGGCAGAGACGGGATTTGAGGACTCCCGTAAAGAGTATTCGAACGGTCTGTTCATCTGTTATGCGCCTAAGGATAATCCGGAAGTGGCTCTCGCTCTCGTGGTTGAGAAGGGTAAGTGGGGCGCAACGTCCGTCGTTATCGCGAAAAAGATCATGGCTGCATATTTCAACGAGCAGTTTGATTCTTCCGAACCGCTTTATACATCAAATCCGATTTTCGGAGATTATCTGCCTTCGATAAACGCTACTGCCGGCTGATAAATACCGATTTTTCAGACATTTTCCGGGCGACTGTCAGAACGGTTGTAATTTCATTGTTGATTTCCAACAAAGAGAGGTTGCTCAAAACTGTATTTTACTGTACAATTTGTTTAGTTAGTTTTTAATGGGAGATTTCGGATGAAGATAGTTTTGATGGCTGACAACAGGAAGACCGAGCTTTTGGTCAACTTCTGCATTGCCTACAAGCCTTTGCTTGAGAAACATCAGCTTATCTCTGTTTATCACACAGCCAAACTTTTAAAGACAGCTGCCGATCTCGATGTTTCCGGTCTCTCTGTAGACTATTCGAGCGGTTTTGAGCAGCTTGCTTCGAGAGCAGAGTATAACGGCATTGACTGCGTTATATATCTCAGGGACGGCCGTCAGGTCGGAGAGTCCAATCCTTTCGAACTTCTGGACGTGTGCGACCAGAATATGATCCCTTATGCTACTAATATCGCTTCTGCGGAGATCCTGATCACTGCTGTCGACAGCGGTGCGCTTGATTATCGCGAATGGAACGCAGGCTGATAACAGTCCCATTGGGACCTCTCCAATCCAATATGTATCTGATCACCGGTGATTCCGGTATCTTTGTCGTGGATCCTTCTGTTTCTCCGGAAAGGGCAGAAGTGTACTGTGATCTTCCCGGGCTTTCAAAAGGTGAATGCGGTGTCAGGGCGCTTCTTCTTACGCACGGTCACCACGATCACATAAAGTATGTAAACGAGTGGCACGATGCTTACCCGTCTGCAAAGATATTCTTCAGCAGCAATGATAAGGATCTGTTAAACAACGGATATATGAACTGCTCATATATGGAAGGCTCACAGGTCATCTATGATTTCAGTTACACCAATCTTGCCGGCATGTACGGCCAGAACCTGATAAAGGACGATGAGTTCGAGATAAGGGTTTTCGAGACGCCCGGACATACCAGGGGAAGCGTATGTTTTCTTGTAAATGCCGGCGGCGAAGATATGCTTTTTACCGGAGATACTGTCTTCAGCGGTTCTGTAGGACGTACCGATATGCCCGGCGGATCTAATAAAGACATGGCTGATTCCGTAAGGCGGATCAGCAAAATGGCTCCCTCGCTCAGGATATATCCCGGGCACGGACCGGACTCCACTGTCGGAGATGAAATTAAATACAATCCGTTCTTTGAGATATAAGCGGTTTGCTTGACTTTTTCCTTATCATATATGTACAATGATGCTCTGCAATGAAGGTGCGTAAGTAGTCTTATTGTTGGCCGGAACAGAGAGTCGTGTCTTGGGCTGAGAGCACGATCCGAAGGGCATAAAGATGAATTTCAACACCGGAGCTTCTGTCGAAAACGGTTTGATACTGATTAAGCAGATGCCTTTCGCGACGGCATAAAAAGCGCGGAAACAAGTGCGGGCAGCTATAATGGTTTCCCGAACATGGGTGGTACCGCGAAGGTGCTTTGATAAAGCTAATTCGTCCCGTGGCAATTATGAATTGCCGCGGGCTTTTTATTTGCAGGCGGAAAAGTAAGGAGGAAAACATGGCTGAACTTAGTGAATTAAGCGCAAAGTTATCAGAGATCAAGGCTAAGATCGAATCGGATCTGACAGGTCTTACGAGTTCCAAGGCAGTCTTCGAATATAAGAAGAGCGTCATGGATTCAAAGGAAGGTAAGATCGGATCTCTCATGAAAGAGATGGGAAAGATCCCGAAGGAATTAAAGGCCGATTACGGTAAGATGGTCAACGAGATCAGAAACTGGGCCACAGAGAAGTTCGATGCCCTGGATGCCGAGTTAAAGGCTAAGGAGCAGAAGGCCCGCTACGAAGCAGAGACCATCGATGTAACTCTGCCTTCAAAGAAACCTAAGAAGGGTTATCTCCATCCCAATACCCAGGTAAGAAACCAGATCGTTGATATCTTCGGCTCCATGGGTTTCTCGGTTTACGAAGGTAATGAGATCGAAACGGATCACTATAACTTCACGGCTTTGAATATCCCGCAGGATCATCCTTCGCGTGACATGCAGGACACGTTCTATTTAAGCCCTGAGTTCCTTTTGAGAACACAGACTTCTGCAGGACAGGTCCACGTTATGGAATCCCAGCAGCCGCCGATCAAGATCATCTCACCCGGTAAGGTTTTCCGTTCCGATGATGATGCTACGCACTCTCCCATGTTCTCACAGATGGAAGGCCTTGTAGTTGATGAGGGCATCACACTCTGCGATCTTCAGGGCATGCTCGACGTATTCGTTAAGAAGATCTTCGGAGAAGAGACCAGGACGAGACTCAGACCTTCTTACTTCCCGTTCACGGAGCCTTCTGTTGAGGTTGACGTTTCCTGTTTCCAATGCGGCGGCAAGGGATGCAAACTCTGCAAGGGAACAGGATGGATCGAAGTCCTTGGTGCAGGCGTAGTTAACAAGAAGGTCCTTGAAGGCTGCGGAATCGACAGCGATAAATACAGCGGTCTGGCTTTCGGAATCGGTATCGATCGTATTGCCATGCTCAAGTACGGCATCAACAACATCAAGCTCTTATTTGAGTCTGATCTCCGCGTACTTGAACAGATCGATGACTAAGGGAAAAGGAGGCAGTTATTTATGTTAGTACCATTAAGCTGGCTTAAAGATTATGTTGATATTGACGTTACCCCGGACGTTCTTGAAGAGAAGCTCTTCAGCTGCGGTTTCGAGGTAGAGGAAAAATATGAAGTAGGCAAGGACATCAGTAATGTCGTTGTCGGTGAAGTTAAGACCTGTGAGGTTATTGAAGGCACGCACCTTCATCTTTGCACAGTAGATGCAGGCGGGCACGGTGTTCTCCAGATCTGCTGCGGCGCCGATAACGTTGCTGCAGGTGGCAAATATCCTCTCGCATTGATTGGTGCTCAGGTCTATGCAACTGCAAAAGACCACAAGACGGTTGAGGGTCTCATGACCATCGGCCAGGGCAAGCTCAGAGGTTACGATTCATTCGGTATGCTCTGCTCCGGTGTTGAGATCGGCGTTACCGAGGATATGTTCCCGGGTGCAGGCTACAACGGACTTCTTGTGCTACCCGCTGATTCCGTTCCGGGTGCAGATGTTAAGCCTATCCTTGGTCTGGATGATTATATTTTCGATGTTTCCATAACGGCAAACAGACCTGACTGCCAGTCGATCTTCGGTATAGCAAGAGAAGTTGCTGCAGTTCTCGGCAAATCCGTTAAGGAGCCTGCATTGGATTACACGGAGAGCGACGTTGCGATTGATTTCAATATCCGCGTTTCCGCTCCCGATCTCTGCCCGAGATACATCGGACACTATGTTTCAGACGTTAAGATCGCTGAATCACCTGCATGGATGAAGAGACGTCTGGCACTTGTCGGATGCTCTGCGATCTCAAATGTGGTAGACATTACAAACTATGTTCTTTATGAGCTCGGACAGCCGATGCATGCTTTCGATTTTTCTTATCTGGAAGGCGGAGAGATCCATGTGCGCCGCGCTGAGAACGGAGAGAAGATCGTAACGCTGGATGAGAAGGAGTTCTCACTTACATCTGACAATCTTGTCATCTGCGACGGTGTTAAGCCTGTTGCTTTGGCAGGCATCATGGGCGGTCTCAACTCCGAGATCCTTGATTCGACAACTGCTGTAATGTTCGAGGCTGCGAAGTTCGCTCACGACAATATCCGCAAGAGTTCCAAGGCTCTGGGCCAGGTTTCTGATTCGAGCATGAGATTCTCTAAAGGTGTCGACGAGTACACGACGGTCATGGCAATGAAGCGTGCCCTTCATCTCATGGAAGAGCTCGGCTGCGGAAAGGTCTCAAAGACTTCTTTCGATGTAAATACAGGAAATTCCATCGAGCCCAGAAAGCTCACGGTAAGTGTTAAGCAGGTAAACGGAGTTCTCGGAATCACTGTTCCTGATGAGGATATCGTCCGCATTCTGACAGGCCTTAATTTCGCTCCCGAACTTAACGGTGACGAACTGACAATCGCCATTCCCGGTTACCGTGTTGACATGGAATCCTATCAGGATGTCGCTGAGGAAGTTATCCGTATGTACGGCTACGATCACATCACCCCTACATTCATTCCGACGGCGAAGGTCACTTCAGGCGGATATAACTTAAAGCAGCGTTCGGAGCTTAAGATCAAGAGAGATCTCTGTGCGGCAGGTGCTTCAGAAGGCGTTCATTATTCGTTCTTCTCCCCCTCTGACTTTGATCTTTTAAAGCTCCCTGAGAATGCTCCTGAGAGAACGGCCATAAAGATCCTTAACCCGATCAATATCGACCTTTCTCTGATGCGTACGACACTTGCGCCCCAGATGATCAAGGCTATGGCCCGCAACCAGAAGAACGGCATCTTATCAGGACGCATCTATGAGATGGGCAATAAGTTCCTTCCCAAGTCTCTGCCGCTTACGGAATATCCTGATGAGCGCGAGACGATCTGCATCGGTGTTTTCGGTGAGGATGAAGACTTCTATTCACTGAAGGGGCTTGTCGATGTTATCGCCGGCTCACTCGATGTCGGATTCGATTATGAGAAAGATGAGAAGACATTCCTTCACCCGGGCAGGACTGCAAAGGTCATCTGCAACGGCGAAGAGATAGGATTCTTAGGCCAGGTCCTCTATGAGATCTGCGATGAGCTGGATATGCGTGTTCCTGCATATGTCGCGGAGATCGATCTCAGAACCCTGAGCAGGTATTACGGCAAGGACAGAAAGTTCATACCTCTTCCCAAGTTCCTGGAAGAGAAGAGAGACTTCTGCTTCGTTATGGACAAGGATATCTCCTGCGCGGCCGTTGAAAAGGAGATCAAGGCTTCGTGTGAATACATCACTAAGATAGAGCTCTTCGATATCTACGAGGGCATACAGCTCGGACTCAATAAAAAGAGCCTCGCTTTCAGCGTCGTAATCACTCCGAAGGATGAGGAGTTCACACCTGAAATGATCGACGGTTTCGTAACGGCTATTCTTGATAATCTTAATGAGAAGTACGGAATAACGCTCCGAGCGTAAACAGAATTGCCTTCAATAAGAATTATAAGAGATCCTTGTTGGGGAAGATGTCAACAAACACAATAAACTCAATGTTTTGAAGCATTTCTGACGCCCGTTCCGACGGGCGTCTTTTTATGCCTGCCTTTGTCGGTTTTTGTCGGATTTTGTAAGGAATATCAAATGCAGTTTGATTGTATGATGACCGAAAACAATTATCCCTTGCAGACGGCACATGAAAGGAGGTTCATCATGTCCACAATAGAATCTGCCATAGCTTTTTCGCTGGTCCTTATCATGCTGGCGTTTATGATCACTGCGCCTGAGGCTTTGGCCCTGGAAAGTTTCGAGCGCGCAAAGGACGGCGGTAATGAGCTTTTTTATATGGAGCGTGACAAAGAAGTCGCATATAAGAACACCGTCAGGGGCGTTGTTTGTTACGACACTTCGCCAGAGAAACTGTGCACGTATCTGTCAGGCGTGTCGGATAATTTCCGGATCATTTACGGGGCTGTTTACGATCTGGCTGAGGAGGCGCAGGATGAAGAGGGTTAATAAGCTTAACAGGACAAAGCACGGCGCTTCTTCTGTTTTTCTCGCGATAATCATGTCAGCATTGATACTTGTCGAATGCACATTCGTCGCCTTCGTCTGGAATCTCGATTACGCACTCAGCGTGAATACGGCGCTGAAGACTCAGATAGATTCGATCTTAAGTGATTACAACAGACAGCTCTTTGACGTTTACGGCATATATGCTTTTACGAAAGATGAGATAGATGACGAATGTTTTTACAAGGCTCTGGAGATTAACGGTCTCGAATCCGGTGCGACTCTGTATGTGATGTCACGCAAGAAGTTTACGACGGATGACCTGAAAAAAGCGATCAATTCGTATTACTGGTACAGAGGCAGCGGAATAAGCGTAAAGACGATCGTTGATAAGTATTCACAGCTGCTTTTGGGCCTTGATGAAACAGGTATCATGGCGAGAATCGGTGAGTTCATGGAAAGTCCCGCAGCAGGTTATCTTTCAGATATCATCAAAGGGTCTGAATCTGCGGAAGAGTGGATTGGAAAAGCAGGGGATGTCCTGAATCTTGAAGACCTGCTCGAAGAAGCAGCGGATCTGAATTCTCTGAAATCTGATTACAAAGAAGCCATTAAGGATTTCGAGCTTGATATAGATCTGGATATAGCCGATTGGGAGATCCTGCTGGATACTATGTCGGATCTTGAGAGCATTATGGATGATCTGGGTGATTCATCGGATCCTGTAATGTCCAAGCTCTTTATTTCCCATTATTGTTCCCACAATTTTGACTGCTTTTTTGCACCTGAAGGAGACGCGTCGATAACCGGAACGGAATTCAAGTCGATACACGGTGACAGGAAATCAGATTCGGAATATATATTACGGGACTCGAAGGTGTTCCGGGAACTCTTGCCGTCCATTTCTTCATGACCAGGATACTTGTTGTGTCCAATATCCTGAAGGATTATGCCAATGAGGAATTCAGGAATACCATGATGGTCTTGGGAGAGATCATATCCGCGATAATACTCGTTGTAAGCGAAGGCTGTGCAGATATAGATCCGCGCCTTATTGCCGCAGGACTGACGTATATCTGTGCGATAGTGCAGTCTATGAAGGATGCAATACAGATCGGCATGGGGAAAAGCGTTGTTATCTTCGAATACGAGGATTATGAAATGGTCATTTTCGATTACAGGGATTTCCTTAATCTGTTCTGCCTTCTCGTGCCTGAGTCAGATCTTCTGGAAAGGTCTCACGAGATCCTCAGGAGGGATTACGGAAAACTTTATAAAGGCGTAACGCTTGCAGTTGATTTCAGGGGAAGCAGATACTCGATGGAAAAGTCTTACATGCTCTATGAATGAACACGGGGTGATCGTCATGAAATATCACAGAGTCAATAAAAGAGGAACTGTAACGATAGAAGCGGCGATCGCTTTTACGCTGACGCTGGTCTTCCTCGCTGCTGTTGTAAGTTCGATCGATCTGTACCGTACGGATATCCTTATGCGGAGATCTGTCGAGCAGACTTGTGAGAAGATGTCTCTTCTTTATCCGGTTTCCGTTCCGGCTTCAGACTTGATGTCTGCCGCCGTAAATGCTTTCCCGGATCTGGGTATAGGAGATACTAAAGGAGCTGATGTCGTTTATAAAGCCGTTTCCACAGCGCTGGGTGTTGACAGGGCGGCGGGGAATACTCTGAAAGAACTGATCCTTCAGGGCGTTTTTTCACACACTATGGAAGAGCAGATCAGGGAAGGCTATATCGAGAGGAACGGCGGGTCTGATTTCTTTATGCCTGATGATATACAGGTGTTTTTCGAGATCAGTAATACGCATCATATTATAGAAGTCACGACCGAATATTCGGTCATGACCATAACCGGCAGAAAGAACAGGAGTATATACTCGGTCATTCCGTTGTACGGCGACCCGGTTCTCATGCTTCAGTCAAAGCCGGAAGGTGATTCACCGTCAGAGGAAGGCGGCGAAGATAAAAACAAGGACCTGATCTGGTCCAAGAATAATTTCGACAGGGGAGATGATTTCAGGGACATGTTCGGGGCAAATCTTCCCAAGACATTTCCGGTAATAGATTCCTTCGAAGGAGGCGTGATCACGGCAATAACGAGCATTGACCTTACTGCCCCTTATTATCAGGATCTGTCGCATATCGAGAAGAAAATAATGGATGATATCAGGGAACTGAGTTATTTCGAGCCCCAGTCGGCAAATATCGACGGTAAGATATATACTGTGGATCAGATCGATTCCAGACATCTTACGGTTATAATACCTGAAAACTCGGGCGGGATCGCCAGGGAAACCGTTGAAGAACTGAAAGGATATGCCCTGGTTCACGGTGTTATACTTGAAATATGCGAGTACGGGACGTCTGAGAGGTACAGCACATAGGTCGCCGCTTTTTATTGTATTAAAATAAAGAATGCGTTATTATGTATGAGTATGTTTGGAGGTAAGAACATTGAGACATGATAACAGCGTTAGGCGTCCGAGTCTTGCTAATTCTAAGATAACGACGGACAAGACCGCGTCGCTTTCTATCGGGGATTCCCTTAGAAAAGCCAAGACCAACCTGATATTCTCCAGATTGCTTCTGGGTATTCTGGTTGTGCTTGCTCTCACGGCTTTTTTCGTAGCTATCTATATGGGATATGCTCAGCCTCTTTGGGATTATATTATGAGAGTCGTAACTTGATAATCGGAAAAAGGTAGGAAAATGGACGACATTAAGGACACTCATTTTACTGAAAGCGAATTGGAGGAACTGACAGATCTTTATAACGCCATGCTGACTATGAGAGACAGTGCTGAGATGCATAAGTTCTTTGTGGATCTCTGCTCGATAAATGAGCTTCACTCGTTTCTTCACCGTTGGCAGATCGTAAGAAGGATCGAGCAGGGAAAGAGTTACGAGGAGATCATAAAAGAGATCTCTCCCGCTGAAGAAAAAGAAGATTCCAAGGCGGGAACGGAAAAGAAATCCACAGGCAGGGCGCGCGGCAAAGCCAGGTCCAAGACCAAGGTCAGTTCGACGACTATCTCGAGAGTCAAGAACTGTTATGTAAATCCGGAAGGCGGATACAGAACGGCTCTTAACAGGCTCAAGGAATCTGCCGAAAAAAATAATGAAGAAAAGTGATGAAGGTACAAGATGGGATTAATTGAAAGCATTTTCGGTTCACACAGCGATCACGAACTTAAGAGGATCAAGCCTCTCGTAGACAAGGTCTTCTCTTACGAAGAAGAGTACGCAAAGCTCTCAGATCACGATCTGTCAGCTAAAACTGACGAATTCAAAAAGAGATATGAGAACGGTGAGTCTTTGGATTCACTGCTGCCTGAAGCATTCGCAACTGTAAGGGAGGCTGCCTGGAGAGTCCTTGGCATGAAGCCTTACAGAGTTCAGGTCATCGGCGGCATCATCCTCCATCAGGGAAGAATCGCCGAGATGAAGACGGGTGAAGGTAAGACGCTCGTTGCTACGATGCCGGTATATCTCAATGCTCTTACAGGCAAGGGCGTACACGTCGTAACGGTAAACGATTACCTCGCAAAGCGTGACTCCGAGTGGATGGGAAAGATCTATAAGTTCCTTAACATGACCGTCGGTCTCATTATCCACGATATTCCGATGAAGGACCGTAAGGGCATGTATGCCAGCGATATCGTATACGGAACTAATAACGAGTTCGGATTCGATTATCTGCGTGACAACATGGTCGTTACCAGAGAACAGATAGCCCAGAGAGAGCTTAACTACGCTATCGTCGACGAGGTCGACTCGATCCTTATCGATGAGGCCAGAACACCTCTCATCATTTCCGGAAGAGGCACGGAATCCTCAGACCTTTATCAGAAGGCTGACAGCTTCGTTAAGACACTGAAGCCTTATACGGTAGTTGAGACTGACGATAAGGTCGATATGGATGAGCTCGTAGGAGATGCCGATTACGTAATCGACGAGAAAGCTAAGACTTCAGTCCTCACGGCTAACGGTATCACAAAGGCAGAGAAGTATTTCAATATCGAGAACCTCTCAGACCCTGACAACTTCGATCTCCAGCACTATATCAACAACGCCCTGAAGGCTAACGGTAACTTCAAGAAAGACCAGCAGTACATCGTTCAGGACGGTGAGGTAATCATCGTAGACGACTTTACCGGAAGACTTATGCCGGGCAGACGTTTCAGCGACGGTGTCCATCAGGCTATCGAAGCTAAAGAGCACGTTAAGGTCGCAAATGAGAATAAGACACTTGCCACCATTACATTCCAGAACTTCTTCCGTATGTATACAAAGCTGTCCGGCATGACCGGTACGGCTTATACAGAGGAAGCCGAGTTCAGACAGATCTATAATCTCGACGTTATCCAGATCCCTACGAACAGACCTGTCGCCAGAGTTGATGAAAATGACGGTGTTTTCAAGACAGAGAACGGCAAATATGCCGCTATCCTCAAGGCAGTAAAGGAAGCTAACTCCAACGGACAGCCTGTACTTGTCGGTACGGTCAATGTCGATAAGTCAGAGCTCCTTTCGAGGATCTTCTCCAAATACGGAATCAAGCACAATGTCCTGAATGCTAAGAACCATATGCGTGAGGCTGAGATCGTTGCACAGGCAGGCCGTAAGGGTGCCGTTACGATCGCTACCAACATGGCAGGACGTGGTACGGATATCATCTTAGGCGGTAACGCCGAGTTCATGGCCCTTCAGGAAATGAGAAGATTGGGCTATACGGAAGACCTTATCACGGCTTCGACCGCACACAATGAGACTGATGACGAGCTCGTTCTCGAAGCAAGAAAGAGATTCTCCGATCTCGAGTCAAAGTTCAAGGAAGAGCTTGCGCCTGAGGCAGAAGAAGTAAGAAAGCTCGGAGGACTTTTCATCGTCGGTACCGAGCGTCACGAATCAAGACGTATTGATAACCAGCTCAAGGGACGTGCCGGACGTCAGGGTGACCCCGGAAGATCAAAGTTCTTCCTGTCACTTGAAGATGACCTGTTAAGGATCTTCGGAGGCGACAGGGTTTCCATGATCTATGAGAGCCTCGGTATCGAAGACGATATGGAGCTTCAGGTCAAGTCCCTTACAAAGGTCATCGACAGTTCACAGAAAAAGCTGGAAGCAATGCATTTCTCGGCACGTAAGAGCGTACTCGAATACGATGACGTTAACAACGTTCAGAGAACCATCACATATGAGCAGAGAAGACAGGTCATCTTCGGTGAAGACGTTCACGGTATCTATCTCCAGATGGTTGAGCGTGTTGCATCAAGAGTATGCAACCAGTTTGCTCTTGACGGGGTTATAACTCCTACAGAGAGATATTCGCTGGGTAAATTGCTCGAAGATATCTTCGGCCAGCTGCCGTCGGTACTGCTTGTCCAGGATGTCGATAAGGACATTCCCGAATGCGATGAGCTTGCTGCACAGATTGCTGAAGAAGCCAAGGAACTTATGGAAGAGAAGGAGAATGAGGTCTCTACAGAGGTATTCCGTGAGGCTGAGCGTCAGATCCTTCTGAGAACAGTTGACCTCAAGTGGATGGATCACATCGATGCTCTGGACCAGCTCTCCAATTCCATCCGTATGAGAAGTATCGGTCAGCACGATCCTGTTGTCGAATATAAGCTTGAAGGTTCTGCAATGTTCGAAGAGATGAACGAGAACATCCAGAATGATGCAGTCAAGTTCATCATGAGGGCTAGATTCACTCCCGAGACACAGATCGAGTTGAAATCGATGGCAAGAGATATCAAAGAGAGCCATGCGAATGCGCCTGCAGTTACTCCGCAGTCCGCATCAAAGCCTATCCAGGGTTCTACTGGCGATAATGCCCCTCAGGCTCCCGTAAAGCGTGATTCTTCAAAGGTCGGCAGAAATGACCCCTGTCCCTGCGGTTCAGGCAAGAAATACAAGGACTGCTGCGGCAGGAAATAAGGCTTTATGATCACTGACACTGCTGATTATGTAAAACGCGTTGACGAAGCTGCAGATTATATCAGGCAATCGCTTTCAGGGCGCGTTTTACCGTCTGTCTGTATAGTATTAGGCTCGGGCTTAGGTCCTCTGTCTTCGATGGCAGAAGATACTCTGGAGATCAGTTATAAGGATATCCCGGGGTTCCCGGTTTCAACGGCACCCGGTCACAAAGGTTCTCTTCTGGTCGGAACGCTCTCCGGAAAACCGGTCTTCATGATGAACGGAAGATTCCACTACTATGAAGGCTATCCGATGGAGACGGTTACTTTCTATGTCAGGGTCATGGGAAGACTCGGCGTAAAGGTGCTCCTTCTGACCAATGCTTCAGGCGGTATCAATCTCGATATGAAGGTGCCTGAACTTGTTGCTATCACGGATCACATCTCCTTTAATGCGGAATCGGTTTTAAGGGGACCCAATATCCCTGAATTCGGTACGAGATTTCCTGACCAGTGTCATGTATACGATCCGGAACTTACGGATACGCTGGTCAATTGCGCCCGTGATCTGAAGATAAGGATAAGCCGAGGTGTTTATGCATACAGTTCCGGTCCTCAGTATGAGACTCCGGCGGAGATAAGAGCATTAAGGATCCTTGGTGCTGACTGTGTGGGAATGTCGACTGTTCCCGAGGCTATAGCCGCTTCACACATGGGTATAAGAGTAGCAGCCATGTCATGCATCACCAATATGGCTGCCGGTATCTCCGGCAATCCTTTATCTGAGCAGGAAGTGCTCGATAATGCGGCACTTGCTTCTGAGAACAGCTGTGCACTTGTAAAGGAATTCGTAAACAGATTAGATGTATAAGGAGTTTTTCGATGGGCAGATTCAATTTCGAAGTTAAGGACATAAACCTTGCACATTCCGGAATAGAGAAGATCGAATGGGCATACCGCAATATGCCGGTGCTTCGCACGATAGAGAGCGAACTTATCGAGAAACAGCCGTTCAAAGGCCTTAAGATATCAGTCTCCGTACACGTTGAGGCAAAGACAGCATGCCTGGCAAGGGCTCTTGCACGCGGAGGCGCAGCGGTCGCGCTTACCGGCTGCAATCCTTTGTCGACACAGGATGATGTAGCGGCAGCACTTGCATCTATGGACATAATGAACGTTTATGCCGTTCACGGTGACTCTGAAGATGAATATTGGGGAAGACTTAGAAAAGCATTGAGCTTTAAGCCTGACATCGTTATCGATGACGGCGGTGACTTTGCGCTGCTTCTCCATTCTGAATTAAAGGATATGGCTGCGAACGTCCGCGGCGGCTGCGAAGAGACCACTACAGGCGTTCACAGACTTGAGATCTTAAAGGGTGAGAATAAGCTCCTTTATCCTGTAATTGCTGTTAATGATGCCAGATGCAAGCATCTTTTCGATAACAGATTCGGAACGGGCCAATCTGTATGGACCGCGATCATGGCTACGACCAATCTTGTTGTTGCCGGAAAGACCGTGGTTGTCGCAGGTTACGGTATGTGCGGCAGGGGAGTCGCCATGAGGGCAAAGGGCTTAGGCGCCAAGGTAATCGTCACCGAGATCGATCCCGTTAAGGCGTGTGAAGCCATTATGGAAGGCTATCAGGTAATGACAATGGATGAGGCTGCTCCTTTGGGTGATTTCTTTGTAACTGTTACGGGATGCAAGGATGTAATCGTCCAGAGACATTTCGATGCCATGAAAGACGGCGCGGTATGCTGCAATGCCGGACATTTCGACTGCGAAGTCAGCGTTAAAGATCTTAATGACAACTGCGTCGAGAAGTCTGAACTTCGCAATAACATAATCGGTTATAAGCTTAAGAACGGTAATACTGTCTGCGTCATCGCAGAAGGCAGGCTGGTAAATCTCGCGTCCGGAGACGGACATCCTGTCGAGATCATGGATATGAGCTTTGCCCTTCAGGCCCAGTCTGCGATGTATATAGCGAATAATCCCGAGAGACTGCCTGTTGACGTATATCAGACACCCGAGGTCATCGATAACCGCGTAGCTGAGATCCTTTTGGCGACTAAGGGTATCTCGATTGATGCGCTCACACCCGAGCAGGAGAAGTACATCAGTTCCTGGGATTTGTGATCTCATTTGACAGGACGCATCTTATTCAGATTTTTCCGACATAAATGACCTGAAAAATCGGACGAAAACACGGAATTTTTGATTTCCGGCATTTTGTCCTGCCTTTTTGATCTGAAGACGCGGAAATTGCTTCAATGAACTTCGCCACTTGTGTCTTTATATTATAAAAATTATAATATATACGGAAAATTTCGGATTGGAGACGAACAGATGGCTTTAAGAAATCTGGTAATTGAGGGAGATCCGCTTCTCCGTAAGACAAGCAGACCGGTAGAAGAGATCAGTCCCAGGATCATCAAGCTTTTGGATGATATGGCTGACACCATGTATTTTGAGGGCAGGGGCATAGGTATTGCCGCACCTCAGGTCGGAGTGCTCAGAAGAGTATTTGTAGTTGACGTTGGAGATGAACACGGAAAGATCGAGTTCATTAATCCCGAGATCCTGGAGACATCAGGCTCGCAGACGGATAACGAGGGCTGCCTTTCCGTTCCGGGTAAGACATGTGAAGTTGAAAGACCGTCCCACGTTAAGATCAAGGCATTAGACAGAAACGGAGAAGAGTTCGTGCTTGAAGCAGATGATCTTCTCGCCAGATGCATCTGCCATGAGAACGACCATCTTAACGGCATTCTTTTCATAGATAAATCAGTAGACGGCAAGGTCTATAAGACGGACGACAGTGAGGATTGAGCATTGGACAGGCGTGATCTTAAGATAATATTCATGGGAACGCCTGAGTTTGCAGGTACCAATCTCAAGGCGCTGACGGAAGCGGGCTATAATGTCGTGCTCGTGCTCTGCCAGCCCGATAAGCCTGTAGGACGTAAGCATATCCTTACAGCGCCTCCGGTAAAGGTTCTGGCGCAGGAGAGCGGCATTGAGGTATACCAGCCCGATTCTTTGAGAAATGAGGACGCGCTCGAAAAGCTGAGCGGATACGCACCTGACCTTATCGTTACGGCCGCATACGGAAAGATCCTTCCGAAAGATATTCTTGATCTTCCGAAATACGGGTGTATTAATTGCCACGGAAGTCTTCTTCCTGCCAGAAGGGGAGCTTCTCCCGTTCAGCGTGCGGTACTTGATGGTGACAAGGTTACCGGAGTTACTTTTATGAAGATGGACGTCGGTATGGATACCGGCGACATGATAGACAGGGTCGAAGTAGAGATCGGTCCCAATGAGCATACCGAATCCCTTATGAACAGGCTTGCAGAAGCCAGCGCAGCAAAACTCCCCGAGATCATCGACAGATGGGTAGCAGGTGAACTTAAGGCGACTGCGCAGGATGACAGCAAAGCTACCGCATGCCCTCCGATAAGACCTGAGGAAGGCGAATTCTTCTGGAATCAGGATGCTGCGGATATCCATAACAGGGTCAGAGCTTTGAGCGCATGGCCGGGTGCTTTTGTCCTTAAAGACGATAAGAAGCTAAAAGTCCTCGATTCGGAAGTCGTATCTGATGAAGATCCCCTGATCCCCGAAGAACTGAAGGACAGCGAGCCTGGCACGGTAGTTAAAGCCAAGGGCGAGAACCTTATCGTTAAATGCGGCAGAGGTTATCTCAAAGTAAAAGAGCTTCAGCAGCCCGGCGGCAAAAGGCTTAACGCAAAAGATTGCGCTCATAATTTCACTGCAGGAAGCCTGATTATCTAGGCTCTATACGGAAAACACGAAACAGCGGGAGCATACCATGCCTGACGAGATCAAGTATAAGAAGAAAGAACTGCAGAAGATAATCGCAGAAGGTAATGAGAGAGAGTTGTGTTTTCTCATGCTCTACTGGGTGTATGAGAAAGATGCGTATTCCAATCTCGTTATAAAGAAGGCTGATAAGATCGCATCTGAAGCAGGAAAGAAGATCGATTTCGCGAGAGCGATGCTCTACGGAACATTGACGTATTCTTTCACTTTAGATTTCCTTATAAGGCATATCACCAAGGAAGAAACAGAGACGATGGATCCTGTCTCCAGGACTGCCATAAGGATGGCTGTCTGGCAGATCCAGTTCGGCAATAATATTCCTGCTTATGCTGCAGTGGATGCCTCTGTCGAGATAGTGAAAAAATATAACCATAAGGCATCCGGGTATGTTAATGCGGTATTGAGAAAATTCGCTGACTGCCCTGAAGCCAAGCGTTATCTGGAGCAGTTCAAGCCCGGAATACGAGTAGCCTTAAAGCCTGAGATCTACGGTATATTTAAAAAGGACTTCGGCAAGCAGACCGCTTTCGAGATCGGCAAGGCACTGCTCGAACCTGCGCATATCACTGTCAGGTTCAATGCGCACAAAGTTGATCAGGATACGCTTATTGATGAACTTAAGAAGGAAGGCATAACTGCTGTAAAAGGCGGTTTTATTCCTGACTGCGTTGAGATAACAGGCGGACTTAACGGTCTTGAAAAGTCAGAATGCTTCAATAAATACGGTATGTTCGTCCAGGGCCAGGGAGCTATGCTCGCATCGCATATCGCGCATCCGAGAGTCGCTGATAAGATCCTTGACTGCTGTGCAGCACCCGGCGGCAAATCCACCCACATGGCACAGATGTGCCGTGATGACTTAAGCATACTTGCAGTTGATGTCAACGAGGCAAGGCTTAAGCTCGTAAGGGATAATTGCGAAAGATTAGGCCTTACGTCCATTGAGACTTTATGTGCTGATGCTTCGAAGATAAATAAGGATGACAAAGATTCCAGGAAGACATATGACATCGTTCTGTGCGACGTTCCGTGCAGCGGCCTGGGGCTCCTTGGGAGAAAGCCCGATATCAGAGATAAGTTCACCTACGATGAATTGGACGAGTTGATCCCGCTGCAGTTTTCGATCCTTGATCATGCGGCAAAAATGGTGCGCCCGGGCGGGACGCTGATATATTGTACATGTACGCTTAATACTGATGAGAATGAGAACCAGGTGGAGATGTTCTTATCAGAGCATAAGAGATTCCACACCGTTCCGATAAATAAATACCTTCCGGACGGTATCTTTATGGATGAAGAAAGGGAAGTGGCTGCAGCTAACGGCATGATCACGCTCCTTCCGCACATCGATAAATGTGAAGGCTTCTTCATCTGCAGAATGGAAAGAGACAGAAAGGAAGATTGATCTTGAAAGATAAGTTCTGTCTTGATTTGAATCTCAACGATCTTACCTTATGGTGTGAGGCACGGGACGTGCCGAAATACCGCGCTTCGCAGATCTACGGGTGGCTGTCTTCGGGATGCGTGAAAACCGATGACATGACTAATGTTCCGAAGAATGTAAGAGCGATGCTCGAAGAGGACTTTATCTTCGGCGGATTTGAATTAAGAGAACATCTGGTATCCAAGATCGACGGCACCGAGAAATTCGTATATGCGCTCTACGACGGCAACATAATAGAGACAGTAGCTATGAGATATAAGCCCGGGATCTCCGTGTGTGTCTCATCGCAGGCAGGCTGCAAGATGGGCTGCACATTCTGCGCTTCTGCTAAGATAGGCTTCGGCAGATCTTTAACATCAGGCGAGATCTTTGCACAGGTCGCTGTTACACAGAAGATAATCGGTGAGAGGATCAGGAGTGTCGTTATCATGGGCATCGGTGAGCCTTTCGATAATTACGATAATGTGATGGGATTTATAAGACTCGCGAACGATCCGGAAGGCCTGGACCTCGGAGCAAGACATATAACACTGTCTACATGCGGACTTGTTCCCAAGATTGAGGAATTCACGGCAGAAGGTCTTCAGGTCAATCTCTCGATATCGCTTCATGCTCCGAATGATGAACTCAGGAAAAAGCTCATGCCCGTCGCAAAGGCATATTCCATAGAGCAGCTCATGAATGCATGCAGGAAATATACGAAAAAGACGAACAGAAGAGTTACTTTCGAATACAGTCTTTTCGCCGGCGTTAACGATACGCCGCAGTGCGCGTCCGAGCTCGTTAAGCTCCTGAAGGGCGGCCTTTATCATGTAAATCTTATTGCTGCGAATGAAGTCCCGGGAACGGTCTTCAAGTCTTCTTCGCCCGCAAAAGTAAAACAGTTCAGGGATATCCTGGAATCGGGCGGCATCAATGCCACTATAAGACGCGAGATGGGTTCTGACATCATGGCTGCCTGCGGACAGCTCAGAAGGGGAACGATAGAGGGTACGAGATGAGAGTTTTCGGAATGTCAGAAAAAGGACCTGTAAGGGACATGAACGAGGACAGCTTCGCATATGAAGCCGTCGGAAACTGTCTTTGCATGGCAGTCGCTGACGGCGTCGGCGGTGAGGCATGCGGTGAGATCGCGAGCAGGATCGCAGTCGATTCCGTTATTCAGGAATTCAAGGAAAGTCTTCCTTTTGTTAAGGACAGGGAGGCGCTTCCTTCGTATCTTAAGACGGTTTTCAATAAAGCAAATATCAGGATACTGCATGATTGCCTGGAACACAGGGAACGCATGGGAATGTGCACGACGCTTACCACGGCTATCCTTAAGGGAACGGAACTGACTATCGCCCATATCGGCGATACGAGGGGATATCTGCTCCACGGGAGCGAGCTTATCAAGCTTACGGAAGATCACAATGAGGCTGGCAGACTGGTAAGAAAGGGACTTCTTTCGGAGGATGATGCCAAGCATCACCCCGGCAGAAACAGACTGTCCATGGTGCTCGGAGAGAATCAGTATCTCAATCCAGATATTTACAGTTATAATATAAATTACGGCGATCTGGTCTTTCTGTGCTCGGACGGACTGTATTCCTTTATGAGCAATGAACAGTTTAAGGCCTGTGCCGGAGAACGCAATAACCTTGAAGGCATTTGCGCGAAATTGACAGATAAGGCTCTCGAAGGCGGGAGCAGCGACAATATTACGGTAATGATCGGCAGGGCTGAGCCCGCAGCCGAATTATAGGGGGAAGTATGGCAAATCAGGTTCACGGCCCTGAGGGCATGATATTTGCGAATAAGTACAGGATCGTCAAACTCATTGGTTCCGGCGGTATGGCTAACGTATATCTGGGAATCGATATGAATACCGGAGTTAACGTAGCCATTAAGATCTTAAAGCCCGAATTCTCATCAGACGAGGAATTCATCAGAAGATTCGATGCCGAAGCCAAATCCGTTGCTTCGCTTAACCATGCGAATATCGTTAAGGTATACGGAGTAGGACACGAAGGTAATTTCAGATATATCGTCCAGGAATACATCGAAGGTATCACGGTCAAGGATCTTATCAACCAGAACGGACATCTGGACTGGCGCAATGCCGTCCCGATCGTTATCCAGATCGGCCTTGCGCTCGATTATGCGCATCAGAACGGAATCGTTCACAGAGACATCAAGCCGCAGAATATCCTTATCTCACGTGACCGTGTCGCAAAGATAACGGACTTCGGTATCGCTCGCGCAGCTTCATCTACGACCATCACCATGACTGGCGTCCAGATGGGCTCAGTCCATTATTTCTCGCCCGAACAGGCGAGGGGAGGCAATGTCGGTCCCCAGTCAGACGTATATTCTCTGGGCGTATCTCTTTTCGAAATGGTAACGGGAAGGCTTCCTTTCGACGGTGATTCCAATGTCGCTATCGCCGTTAAGCATCTTCAGGAGACACCGCCGGTTCCTTCATCTCTCATGCAGGGTATCCCTAAGGGACTTGATTCCATTATCGCGAAATGTATGCAGAAGTCTCCCGAGAGACGATACCAGAATATGCGCCAGCTCGTAACGGAGCTCGATTCGCTTCTTGTTGATCCTAACGGAATTTACGGCGTTATCACCAATGTTCCCGAAAAGAACACGAGCACAGATGCTAATATCTCTTTCAGACAGGATCCTGAATACGAAAAGATCTCTGAGATCGAGAAGAGCGCCGAATCAAGACGTATCTCGAGGTTCAGGGATAACATTCTCCTGGCTCTCATCATCGTCGTTATAGCCGGTGTCCTGATCGGTATCGGAATACTTGTTGTAAGGGCAGTCGGAAACGCTACAAAGATCGAGCAGAATACCGATTACGAAGTCGAGAACTATGTAGGTCTTACGGCTGATGAAGTAATAAGAAAACTCGATGCTGCCCAGGTCTATTATTCTGTCGAGTACAGGGTAACTGACGCTTATGATCCGGGCATCGTTATTGCCCAGAGCATCCAGCAGGGTGTCGTTATCTCCACGACAAATAAGCTCAGCAATCTTGTTATTACTGTCTCTTCAGCTGATGAATACATTATCCTTCAGGATTATTCCAATATAAATTACGAGAACTGCTATAAGTCTTTGCAGAATCTCGGACTCAGGTTCTCGCTGCGTCCCGAGCCTTCCGATTCTGTAGAACCGGGTCTCGTTATTAGAACTGAACCTGAGGCCAACACGCAGGTCTTAAGAGGAGAGACCATCATCATCATATATGCTACCGAACCTACTTCAAGCGTCGTTCCTGACGTTGTAGGAAAGAATGTATCTGAAGCAGCTGATATTCTTACGGAGAACAACCTGAATTATACCGTTGAAGGATCGCCTGAGGTTCTTGCACTTCCTGCAAGCCAGCAGTTTGTAATCCTTACTAACCCGGTATCCGGTACGACGGTTGCAAGAAAATCCACAGTTAAGCTCTATGTCGGAACACATGAGGATTATCAGAACGGCGGAACCCCGACTCCGACACCTCCCCAGGCTGAAATCACGACGCTGGTCAACGGCAGCGGAACCGTATCCGGAAGCGGTAAATACGATCTCGGTACCCAGGTAACGCTTACGGCAACTCCTGCATCGGGCTTCAAGTTCGACTGCTGGCTCGACCAGTTCGGTAACCAGATCGCAGTATCGAATACGTATACATTCATAGTTAAGGAATCTACGACATTTACGGCAGTATTCTCACCGCTTCCGACTAATACGCCGGTACCGACTGAGGCACCGCCTCCGCCGCCGGATGATCCTACTCCGGTACCGCCGGAGCCGACTACGCCGACGGATGATCCCGGCACTTTCCCCAAGCCGGTTTAACGGCTGACAGCAGATGAGTGATTCCGATTCTTTTCAGGGAATAATAATCAAGGGAGTGGGCGGTATTTATACCGTCCGCTTCGAGGTTAACGGCAGTTACAGATATGCCCAAAGCGCGGCCAGGGGACAGTTCAGGCTTAAAGGCATAAAGCCTGCGATCGGCGATCATGTGACGATAATGCCATCCGGAGCCCCCGACGTCGAATATGTGATCACGGATATCAGAGACAGGACCAGCTTTATAGCCAGACCTCCTGTTGCAAATCTGTCGATAATGCTTCTGACATTCTCTGTATCGGAACCTGAACCAGATCTTACGCTTTTAGATAAAATGCTTCTCGTTTGTTCCCTGAGAGATCTAAAGCCAGTGATCATTTTCACGAAGAGCGACTTAAGCAGTGAGGCAGGCGAAAAGCTTTGTTCAGTTTACACTAAGGCCGGTTACGAAGTTCTCGTATCTTCACCGCAAAATCCTATTACCAAAAATGACCTAAAGGATATAATAGGTGATGGAATTGCAGCCTTTGCAGGCCCTTCGGGAGTTGGGAAAAGCACTCTGTGTAATTCGCTTCTCGGATTTGACCTCATGGAAACAGGGGAAGTAAGCGCCAAGATAAAGAGAGGCAGACATACGACAAGGCATGTCGAGCTTCACGAGTTCTTTGACGGTTTTATCTGCGACACGCCCGGGTTTACTTCGCTGTCTTTGGAAGATCAGGGAGTTGATTACAGGGATGTCCTTTACGGATTTCCCGAGATCACGGGCATAGCGACAGGATGCAGGTTCGATGACTGTTCACACCGCAAAGAAGACGGCTGCGTGGTAAGAAATGCTCTGGCCGAAGGCCTTTTGGATCAGGGCAGATATGAGAGATACACGAGCTTTTATACGGAGCTTTACGATAATAGGAATAATTACAGGCACAGGAGAAAGCAATGAAAGATATCGGGATAGCACCTTCCATTCTGGCCGCTGATTTCGGCTATCTTATGAGGGATATTAAGGCTGTGGAGAATGCCGATTATCTCCATATCGACGTCATGGACGGCCATTATGTTAATAATATTTCGTTCGGGATCCCGGTCATTCAGTCGATCCGCAAATATACGGACATGAAGTTCTTTACTCACCTCATGATCACCAATCCTGAGCAGTATATAAAGACATTTGCAGATGCAGGTTCCGATAATATCACTTTCCATGTGGAGTGTTCCGAAGATCCTGATTCGTTAATAGATCAGATAAAGTCTTTAGGAAAGAGTGCCGGTATCTCGATCCATCCCGACACGCCTGTCGAGAAGGCTTTTCCATATATCGGAAAAGTCGACATCATACTCGTAATGACCGTTTATCCTGGCTTTGGCGGACAGGGATATATGGATTCATCTGATGAGAGGATCAGTGCGCTCAGAAAAGCCATTGACGAACAGAACGCTGATACTGTGATCGCTGTCGACGGCGGCGTTACAGAAGAGAATATAAAGCATATTTACGATATGGGCGCGAGGCTCTTTGTCGCAGGAAGCAGCGTTTTCCACGCTGACGATCCCGCCAAGGCCGTTGAAGACTTAAAAAGATGCGCAGTATCATCGTAACGGGCGGGCCTCTCAAAGACGAGGCTGCAAAGCTCATAAAGGATCTGGCCGGTTCTGAAGAAGATTCATTCCTGATCGCATGCGACGGCGGATGCGATTTTCTCGCGCGTCATGACATAGTTCCCGATATTGTTGTTGGAGACATGGATTCTATTACAGAAGACGGTCTTAAGTTTATAGAAGAACATGATATTATCACTGAGAGATATCCTGTCGAGAAGGACTGGACAGATACCGAGATAGCGCTTAACAAAACTGAAGATTCGGAAGTGTTTCTCATAGCTCCTGTATCCGGAAGGACAGATCACGTTATTGCCAACATGCAATTAGTGTTGAAGCTCAGATCCGAAGGCAGAAAGATAACCATGACCGACGGTATCACATACTGCTATCCTCTCTGTGGTGAAGACTCGGTAGAAATAGATATCAGTTCATTTGCCGAACCTATAGCCGTATCGCTCATCCCGTGGGATTTCGGAAGCCCTGTTAAAGGTGTTACGACGACCGGATTATACTATCCTCTGAATGATCAGGATCTTACCGCAGGCTCATCATTTTCTTTTTCGAATCATCCGGTGGAAAAAACAGCCCGGATCGCAGTATCCATAAGGGCCGGGCTGCTTTTGACGGTGGTAACATTTGCAAATTAGGGTGCCGAAATTGAGACTTTAGGCTATTGAATGAGACTGGAAAACCTAATAGAATTATGCTGTAAATAAATGAACGCATCCTCCGGGGTGCGTTTTTTTATGCGCAAAATTTTTTACGGAGGTTTACGGATATGTTGAGTTACGAGAGTTTCAAGAAAAGAGTTCTGAAGGAGTTCCTGGATTATATGCCGGAAAGATATGCAGGCTGTGAACTCGAACTTCGCAAAGTCCCGAAGGTAAATATGTGCCTTACGGGTGTGGTGTTAAAGCCGAAAGGACATAAGGGTTCTTTCTGCAGTCCTACATTCTATATGGAGAGCATGTACGACCAGTATAGGAATTGCGATTCGTTCGAAAAGGTGATGGCGAACCAGGCAATCTATCTGGAGGAATCTTTGAAGTTCCTCCCTGAGGATATCCTCAATATCGATATCGCGTCATTAAAGGACAACATTGTTTTTCAGGTCGTCAATACAGAGGAGAACAAGGCCATGATCGATCTGTGTCCTCACAGGAATTTCCTTGATCTTACGATAGTGTACAGGGTGATCATCAATGTCGATTCCTCAGGCGTTTCGGGATTCCTTATTACAAATGATATTGCCGAGGCAGAAGATCTTTCGGAGAAGGTCTTATACAGGCTCGCGAAAAAGAACACCAAGAAGCTATTTCCATTTAAGAGCGAAAGGATCGAGGAGACCATGGGCCGTCTGATGCGCAAATGGGGAGCTGACGATAAGGATATTCATGATTCCTTCCCGGATATAGATAATATCCCTGCCAACGAGAGGGTGTATGTAATAAGCAATGACTATGAGTTTTTCGGCGCGAACGCGCTCCTCTATAAGGAGGTTATCGGAAAGGTTGTTAACAGCATAGGGACCGACTGCTTTGTCCTGCCGTCATCCGTCCACGATCTGGTAATACTTTCGACTGATACGTTCAAGGAGAGCTCAAAGTTGATAGATCTCGTAAAGCAAACCAATCACGATCATGTCAGGAGATCCGAAAGGCTTTCAGACAGCATCTACAGATACAGCATAGTAGACGGATCTCTTAACAGGGTAACGGAACAGGAGAGTGAAGTGTCTTAAATGAATACGGGATGTCTCAAAACTCATATATTTGATATTTGAGACACAATCGCGTTATCTCAAAATTGCAGTTTTAGAAATTTGAGATGCAAAAATTGCAGTTTTTTAGATTATTAGTCGAAAAACAGAAGATTTGAGATAACGATGAGGGATGTAGTCGTGTCTCATTTTTTAGATTTTGCGGATTTGAGATACATGAATGCTATTAGGGATTGTCATCTAAAGAAATCCCTTTTTTTACGGAGAAAAAGAAAGGAAACGGACATGAATATCGGGAACAGATTAATAGCCTTGATGACTGCTTTCTTGATCGTGATAAGTCCTCTTCAGCAAACCTTAATCGTATCTGCGGATGAAGACCGGGGAGATATCGATCTTTCTGCAGAAACTGCCTGGTCTGACGTATCCGGGAATGATGAGAAAAGAGATGCCGGAGGAGACAGAAGCTGGAAAGAAAGCGTCATAACTGAAGGGTCGGAAGATCCTGAAGAGAATGAAGAAATTATCGGAATTGAAGCAACAGAAGCAACAGAAGCAACAGAAGAGCCGTTGCTTACAGAAATGCCTGAAGAGAACGGCAGCATAGTTACTGCTCTTTCTCCGGATGAATATTTTAAGCTGGTATCGGAAATCCCTGATTGCGAAAGGATCATCGTAGATACATATGAAGATCTGTTAGATCTGAAAGTGTCTTATGGCGTTTATTACGACGGTACATATATACTTGGATTCGAAGATCGTGAAGAGTATAACTGTGCGGTAAAGAAACTCTCCGATATGGATCTCAAATATGCGGCAGACGGCACGGTCAGTCTCTGCGGTGATGCGGATGAAATGCTTTTTGATATAAGAGTGAATCCTGATGCTGCAGTCAGGGTTGCGGTAATCGATACGGGTTCTGATCTGGCGAATGAGAATTATACGATTTTAGGTGATGATGCCGGTGACCATAATGGACACGGTACTGCAATGTCGTCTTATCTTCTTAATGAGACTGATAATGCATACATCATCTCGATTAAAGCCATAGGCGATAACGGTCAGGGAAATATATCCGATGTATATGCCGCTGTGCAGATGGCAGAAGATTTAGGTGTCGACTATATCCTTATGGCTGTTTCGATTAGAAACACGGGTAAGTTTGATGCTTTTAGATCACTTATCGAAAACACTAATGCAGTCGTAGTAGCATCTGCTGGAAACAACGGAAGCGATGCTTCTTTATATCTTCCTGCAGGCGTCAGCGGTGTCATCACTGTCGGCGCGCTAAACGACGACAGCGCCTTAAATGAAGACTCCAATTACGGGGAGTGCGTTGATTATTATGTAAAAGCCGGATCCACTTCGGAAGCGGCTTCGACAGCTCTGGGCGTTATTATCGACGGAAGACAGGATGAACTTCCGTCTGAGTATTTTGATGTGGGTTATTTTGATGAACAATACCATCTTATCCTTAAGGCTGAGGGTGAGGATGCGGTTTTCACAACTGATAATGTCCACGATCAGAACATTACTGTATATGAACCTGATGCATACTGGCTGCCTGATCTTTTTACCTCATCTCCGGAAAAATATGTCGGAGTGTTTTCGGATACCGATTCAGCTACCATGAACAGCCACATTCTGTATTGCGCAGAAGATACAAAAGAAGCACCTTCTGATAACGACTACGGCATGAAGGACTGGAGAAACAATACAGATCCTGATGAACCATATAACGGAGGATCTTCTTTGTGGATAAAGCAGACTCAGGCT
Organism: Saccharofermentans sp.; assembly: GCA_045532275.1. Taxonomy (GTDB): domain Bacteria; phylum Bacillota; class Clostridia; order Saccharofermentanales; family Saccharofermentanaceae; genus Saccharofermentans. The sequence goes on from JAZSFQ010000039.1 coordinate 48,112, forward strand.
GCATGCGCATTCGGTCCTGCAGGATCACTGTACAGTTACGGCTCAAAGTGGTGGAAAGAAAATGATACTTCAGGTGTCATAAAGAATAAGAATAACACTTCCGAGATGAAGAAGGCCATGTATGTCATCACGCATCTTATCTGCTGTAAGGCATACAGCTCTGACGGCAGCTGGCCGGATTCCACGCCCGACGCGTTAAAGCCTCTCCTTAACAGTTATCTGGACTACATCATGAGCGTCCGAAATGGTGAGACTGCGATTCAGGGATACACTCTTTCGGACTGGTGGTGCGAGTTCTACCGCTGCTGGGAATTCGGCGAAGACGGCGTCTGGAGCAACACTTACGGCAAGATCATAAATAATGCTACATTCCAGATAATGACGCGCGGTAATGTCACAAAGAAAGCAATAGCTTCTGATATTAACGTTACAGTGGAAAAGTCATCTGACAGCATTACCGATCCGGACTACATCGGTTTTGAAGGAGCAACATATACTCTTTACCAGAAGCTGGTCCTGAACAGTCAGAGGACAGGTTTTGAACTTCAGAATGAGTTAACGACTTTCGTTATGAACGAAGACGGAACTACTGACACGATCTATCAGACAACAAGAAACGGGAACTCATCCGTAGTGTTCTACCTTAAGGAAACACAGGCGGCTGCAGGATACGAGCTGGATGATACTGTCTATCAGATACGTATTGAAGCTGACAACAAGATAACTGTCGGTGTGATGGATCCGGGAGGAAGGCTTTCGATAGAAGATCCTGATAAGGTAACCGTTACGGATGATACAGTTGAAATCATTCACGTTAAGGATAAACCGGATAAAGCGGTGTTCCGTCTTGAGAAAAAGCTTGGTGAAAACTATTCACTTCTGGCAGGGCAGACATATTCTTTTGAACTTTGGGATAACACTGCCGGTATTTGCGTTGCCAAAGGCTCTGCGGCTGTTCCATCTGATGCGAACGGATCGACAGTTACGCCGGTAAGATGGACAGATTTCGCAGACGGATATTCCCAGGCTTCAGGCAACCGTATAGTGATAAAAGCTGACCATGAATATCAGGTCATGGAAACAACTCTTAGCGTTGACGGAAGAGATCTTGAGACTCCTGCAGGTTGGAAAAAGGGCACTTTGCATGGTAAGGAGTGCTTCTATTGTTCGTTCACATCAGAAAAGGGCAAGGCTTATCCTTTTTCAGCAGTGAACAATGCTTCTGCGATTCTCGGCATTACAAAGACTTCTTCTGATACTGCTTTATCTGACGGTAATGCATGTTACAGCTATGCAGGTGCTCAGTATGTGCTGTCGACGGATTCTGATTTCAATACATCAAATATCGTCGGTACTTTCACCATGAAGTCTGACGGCACAACTGACACGAAAATATCAGTTGCAAGAGACAGCACATATTACCTGAAAGAAACTGTAGCTGGAGCCGGATATGAGCTTGATACGAGTGTCTATAAGATCGTTATCGGTTCCGATGCAAAGGCGTCTGTAAGCACGTTTTCAGGCGATGGAGAAGTGACGGTTACTGACGGAAAAATTATTCTTGTTAACGTTAAGGATTCTCCCAGGACAACAAAGATAAGTGTTGCGAAGAGTTCTGCTGACCCGTCGGCGAGCGGTGCCAATGATGTCTACGATATTGCAGGTGCAACTTACGAACTGTATTCAAATCCTGACGGTACAGGAAAAGTATGTGAGTACGTAATTAAGAGTGACGGCATGGCAGATAATTCTTATACGACAGCTTACGGAAAGACTTATTATCTGAAGGAAACCAAGGCCGGAAAAGGCTTTGAGCTTGATGATAAAACATATATTGTTACTGTCGGCTTTGACGGGAACATAACAGTCAATAACGGTGCTGAAGTTGATAACAGCGGAACAGTAAAGATCACAAAAGTAACAGACGTTCCAAAGACCGCAAAGTTCAGTCTTTCGAAAAAACTCGGAACTAATGCAACTTTGCTCGCAGGACAGAATTTTGTTTTTGAACTGTGGGATAAGACTGCAAATAAAAAAGTCGCAACAGGAGTAGCCGCTGTTCCTGCAGATGCTTCTTCAACGGCCGTAACTCCCGTGGCCTGGTCGGATGTTTCTGCAGGCTATTCTCTTCTTTCAAATAACCAATTGAGGATAATCCCTGAGCATTCATATCGGATAAGGGAAACAACTACATCGATAAACGGCAGGGTTTTAAACTGCCCGGCAGGGTGGACAAAATACAAGGATGAATACTTCTATCTGGAATTCTCTGCCGGATACGGGCAGATATATGCTTTTGAAGCTGTGAACAGCACTACAGTTGAACTCAGTATTACCAAGGCTTCAGCAGATAAAGCGGTTACTGATGGTAATAAAGCATACGATCTCGCAGGCGCAAAGTATGATCTTTCCACTGTCGCAGATTTCTCAAGCACAGTCGGTACGTTTACCATGCGAAGTGACGGAACTGCAGATAAAGCTTTATGTGTAACTTGCGGAACGACATATTACCTGAAAGAGACTGCTGCTGCGGCCGGTTATGAGCTGGATACCAGTGTCTATAAGATCGTGATCGGTCCTGATGCGAAGGCTGATGTCAGCACATATTCAGGTTCTGGTAAGGCTGATGTTAAGGATGGAAATCTTATCCTGATAAATGTTAAAGACCAGCCGAAGACTGTAAAGATCTCTGTCTCAAAGAGTTCGTCCGATCCGTTGGCGAGCGGCTCCATGCCCAATGATGTCTACGATATCGCAGGCGCAGCATACGAACTTTATACGAATCCTGACGGTACAGGAAAAGTTTGCGAGTTTGTAATGAAGAGCGACGGTACTACAGATGCTTCCTATACGACAGCATACGGAAGGATCTACTATCTGAAGGAGATCAAAGCGGGAAAAGGCTTTGAGCTTGATGATAAGAATTATACAGTCACTGTCGGATTTGACGGGAACATAGCTGTCAACAACGGAGCTTCTGTTGATAACAGCGGGACGGTTAAGATTGCCAAAGTAACAGACGTTCCAATGACTGCAAAGTTTTCCCTGATGAAGAAACTCGGAACGAACGCATCGCTTCTCGCAGGACAGGATTATAACTTTGAATTGTGGGATACAACTGCAAATGATAAAGCCGCAACAGGCATAGCATCTGTTTCTGCTGATGCAGATGCTTCAACTTCAACTCCCGTTGTTTGGACGAATATCGCTGCAGGTTATTCAGCGATTGCAAATAACCAGTTGGTTATAATACCGGAACATTCTTATCAGATCAGAGAAACTACTACATCGATAAACGGAAGATCGTTGAATTGTCCTTTGGGCTGGACACAATCCAATGACGGATATTTCTATCTGGATTTCAAAGCAGGTTACGGACAGACATATTCTTTTGAAGCTGTGAACAGCACAACGGTACAACTCAGCATTACCAAATCTTCTGCAGATCATTCGGTTACAGACGGTAACAAATCTTACAATCTCGCAGGAGCAAAGTATGAACTGGCTTCAGATGCAGAATTCTCGACCGTTTTAGGGTCTTTTACCATGCGGAGTGACGGAACTGCTGACAAGTCCCTGACCGTTATATGCGGAACAACGTATTACCTGAAGGAGACTGTGGCTGCAAAGGGTTACTTGCTGGATACAAGTATTTATAAGATCGTTATCGGGTCCGATGCGAAAGCAACTGTAAGCACGCTTTCGGGCAAGGGAGTTGCAGCAGTAACAGACGGAGATCCTATCTTTATAAATGTTAAGGATCAGCCTGAGACAACATACATAAGTCTTACGAAAGTTTCTGCTAACGCGGATATAACAAACGGCAACGGTTGTTATTCTCTGGCAGGAACGGCTTATGGTTTATATATAAATGCAGAAGACGCGGAGAATGGTAAAAATGCACTGACGGTATTTTCGATCGCCCCTGACGGAAAAGCAGCATCAGTATATAAGACAGCTTATGGCATAACATATTACCTTAAAGAGATTTCCGCCGGGCAGGGTTATGAACTTGATAAAAAAGTCTATAAGATCACGGTGGATGAGTCAGGCAAAGTTAATTCGGATAACGGCATTAAGACTTCATTGTCAGGTGGGGTTTACTATATCAGGCTCAGCGATACTCCGGTCACTGAGAAGATATCATGGAGCGTTATCAAGAATGATCCGAGCGGCTGGAATACCGTTACTGACAAGACTCTTGCAGGTGCGGTATTCAGAGTTGAATACTTTGACAGAACAGATGTCATTACGGATCCGGACACGGACAAATTGGATAAAGCTTCACCGAAGGTTACAGTCGAACTGACGAGCGCAGAAGCGGCGTCAGGAAGTAAGATCGATGTCAGCATCGATACATTAGCTGATGCTGATAAGTCAGGTTATTTCAAGAGTTTCTGGTCATTGGGCGGCCTGCCTCTCGGAACTTTCCGTGTAACGGAAATCAAGGCTCCGGACGGATATTCCGTGGTAAGCAGTCCTGTCGTTTTCTATATTGCTTGTGAAGGCGGAAAAGCCAAGACGGGCATCATCGTAGATGATTCGGTCTATAATGCGGTCTCAGGTTCTGAAATCATCATGAAAGAACCTGCACTGGTCGGCTTCTATGCTCCTTCTAAGGCGGCAGAAAGCACGGAACAGCTTATCGCGGGTCTTCATTCGCTGGACGGAACCCAATATGGCATTTATTACAGAACTAACGATAAACCCGTATGCACGGTTACCTTTAATGCGTCAGGATCTCTATCTGATGTTATCTATGCAGCAGGCATTAAGCCTTCGAGAACATGGAGATCGGGAGATACTACGATTGAACTTGCAGTTGGCAATTACTATGCTAAAGAATTAAGTGCAGGCAAGTGGTTTTTCCTGGACGGTGCAACATACGGATTCAGCATTGAAGCCGGTGATACGTCGGATATGGAGTTTAAGGATGTTCCTGTCATCCCGAAGATCTCAACGACAGCGACGGATGCAGATACGGGGAATCACAATTTATCTTTCAAAGATAAAGTAACGATAAAGGATGTTGTCTCATATGAAGGACTCGTTCCTGATGAAGAATATGTGCTGACAGGTGCTTTGTACGACGCGGGGACAGGTGAACCTTATAAGGATGCAGACGGTAATACATATATAAAGACTGTTGCGTTTACGCCTGACGGATCCGGTGCGGTTATTGTAAACGGTGCGGCTTCGGGCGAGATTACTGTTGCATTTGAAGATGTGATCATTCCGTTGGAGGAGATCACACTTGTCGTTTTCGAGAAGCTGTATAAGGACGATCTGCTCATTGCATCGCACGAAGATCTGAGCGATATGGACCAGACTGTAACAAGACATGTGCCTGAGCTCGGAACAACAGCAACTGATGCCGTGAATGGCACACATATCTTTACATATGAAGAAAAGGTCTCGGTCAAAGACGAGGTCAGATATAAGAACCTGAATGCAGGTGAGACATACTGCATTACCGGAACTCTTATTGATGCTGATACAGGCAGGGCTTATACGGATCCTGAAGGCAGGACATATAAGAAATCGGTTGAGTTTACCGCTACAGAAGCGGATGGGACCGAATATGTTGTTTTCGATAATGTTATCGTGCCGATGACTAAGACTACGATAGTTGTTTTCGAAGAACTGTACGAAAAGACAACAGGCAAACGTATCGCGGTGCATGCGGATATTAAAGATAAGGACCAGACTGTAAGAAGGCCTGAGATAAGCACTACGGCTGTTGATGCTGATACCGGAACGCATTTCTCATCGTATAAGGATAGGGTAACGATAAATGATAATGTCGTTTATGAGAACCTCACATCCGGCGAAGAATATGTGATTACCGGAACACTGTACGATGCCGGCACCGGTGAAGTCTATGAAGACAGTGAAGGAAATACATATACGAAGTCTGTTGTGTTCAGGCCGGAAGAAAGTGAAGGTCATGTCACGGTCCCTTTTGAGGATGTCATGGTTCCGGCTGAAGGAAAGACTGTAGTTGTTTTCGAGCGATTGTACGAGAAGAGGAGTGAAGAACTTATCGCCCTGCACGAGGATATTAACTACAAGGGCCAGTCTGTGGAAAGACGCGTGCCTGAGCTGGGCACGAATGCTGTCGATACAGATACCGGTACGCATTTTATGTCCTACAAGGAAAGTGTATCGATAACTGACAAAGTTTCTTATACGAATCTGAATGTCGGAGAAGAATACATCGTGACCGGTACGCTCTATGATGCTTCTTCAGGCGAGGTCTATAAGGATCCCGAAGGCAATTCTTATACGAAGTCAGTTGTTTTCAAGCCTGCTGCTTCGGATGGTCAGGTGGATGTATTGTTTGAGGATGTTCTCGTGCCCTTAGAAAAGACTTTGCTGGTGGTTTTCGAGGATCTGTATGAGAGTGAGACGAATAATAAGATCGCATCCCACGCAGATCTTTATGATGAGGATCAGACTGTAGAAAGGCGTGTGCCTGAACTTCATACGACGGCAACGGATGCGGTTAACGGCACTCATACTTTCACTTATGAAAAGAAGGTGTCTTTATATGATGTGGTTACATACACGAATCTCAATATCGGAGAGGCTTATTACATTACAGGCACTCTATTTGATGCTGACACAGGAAAGCTCTTTACAGACGCCGAAGGTAAAACCTACACGAAAACTGTCGAATTCACGGCGCCGTCGCCGGAAGGTGAGATCGTAATGACGTTTGAAGATGTTCTTGTGCCTTTCGAAAAGACGACGATCGTGGTCTTTGAAGACCTGTTTGAGAAGACTACGGGAGCTAAGATCGCAACACATGCTGATCTTAAGGATGAGAATCAGACTGTAAGAAGACCGGCGGTCGGAACGGTTGCAACTGTTCTTAATGCAAAGGAAATCTGGTTGGGAAGCACTGAGGTTACGGATATTACCATAACCGATACTGTTTTTTATGAAGGTTTTGAGTGCGGAAGGACTTACAGGGCCGAAGCTGTTCTGTACAAGTCGGACGGGACTCAGATCATGTCAGACGGGCAGCCGGTAATGAGTGCTGTAAGCTTTGTTCCGGTAACACCTGGCGGTGAGATAAAAGTCGACATAACATTCTCTTCTGAAGGATTGGAAGAAGGTGACCGTATAGTCGTGTTCGAGAAGATCTACGATGTTGCGACTGATAAAGAGACCGTTTCCGAGGCCAGAGCAGGCGACATCCTTATAGCGAAGCATGAGGATCTGAACGATGAAGATCAAACCGTTACGATCCATTTCCGTCCTATGACCGGAGGAATAGTGACTTCGTATTCAGTTGCGGGCAACGTGATCGCTTCCGTGTCGGCTGTCGTTATCGGTGCGTGGTTCTTTATCTCGCGCAGGAAGAAATATGGTGTGATATGAAGTCTGTTATCGGCAGGAGAAAAAGATGAGAAAAGTTCTGAAGATTATTGGCATGGTAATATTGGTATTAAGCTTTGTGTCCGGACTTTGTCTTTCTCTGATCGGACCGGTGAAAGGCCATATAAGGCAGCATTACAGCAAAGAGGCAGTAAACGCGGCGGAAGAGGCGATAAATAACGGTACAGGTCCGGTGACATTCGATGTTCCGTTTACGGATGCGTTGTCGATCGAAGGGGAAAATGGTGATGAAGATACGGGCATCGATAAGCTTTTTAAAGATATGAGCGATCTGTCGTCCGAATACGAATCTCTGACGTTGCTGGGGATCCTGGAGATCCCCGGCATCAACGTAAAAGAGCCGGTATTCGACTCGTGTTCGGAGAATGCCCTGAGATACGGTGTCGGCAGATATCCCGGTACTGCGGATATCGGTTCGCCCGGGCTATGCAATCTGTTCGGCCATCGTCAGATCGGTGATGTCGACACAAAGCTCGGATCAATACAATATCTGGCTGAAATGATCGGTGATCCTGTGCTGCTGACAACGGTTGATGGTGTATGCCATCAGTACTGTGTTGCTGATACTTTTTATGTGAAAGATGCAGAGCTTATGCCGTACCTGGACCGAACAACGTTTTCTGATGAAACGCTTTGTATCACTGCATGCGGATGGGGCGAAGATCCTATTACAGGCGAGTGGTATCCGAAGAATACAGAATTCATAGTGCTGTGTGAACCAAGCTTATAAAAGGAACTGCCGCATGCGGCTCGGTCCGTCTGCGGCAGCTCCATATTTTTGCTTTATGTGTCAGATTACAGTTCTTTTCTGTGGCTTATACCCAGCTCTTCTGCAACTGCAAAGAATGCTTTTCTGGAATTTCTGATAGAAGTCTCGGAAACGCAGAAAGCGAGACGGCAGTAACCGGGACGGGCGAAGCTCGAACCCTTTACGAGAAGGAGGTTCTGTTTTGCGCAGATAGCTGCGAACTCTGCGTCATCAAGTCCCTTTGGGGTGTTCATGAAGATGTAGAGTGCGCCGTTGGGCTTAACAGCCTCAAAGCCTGCGTCAACGATGTTGGCATAGAGCAGGTTGCGGCGGTTCTCGTAATTGGCAACATCAACCTTTGCGTAGATGGACTTCTCGATTACCTTCTGCCAGATTGCAGGAGCGTTAACACTTCCGAGTGTTCTGTTGGAAAGAACGATCGCGCCTGTGAGTTCTGCGAAGTCAGCGCACTTGGGAGATACAAGCGTGTAACCGATTCTCTCGCCGGGGAGTGAGAGGGACTTGCTCCACGAGAAGCAGATGATCAGGTTATCAATATACTTGAGCGCGCAGGGAACGTCAGCTCCGTCGTAAGCAAGATCGATATAAGGCTCATCGCTGATGACATAGATCGTGTGATCCTGTTTCTTGAGCATATCATTGAGCTCTGTAAGGAGTTCTGCGGGATATACAACGCCGGAAGGGTTGTTGGGTGAGTTTACGATGATAGCCTTTGTCTTTGCTGTGATAGCATTTTCGATATCAGCGATAACGGGCATGAATTTATCGTCTGTCTGAACGATCACTACCTTGCCGTTATGGTTGGCAACATAGTTGTTGTATTCCATGAAGTAAGGAGCGAGAAGGATGACTTCATCCTCAGGATCGAGGAGAGAATGGAGAACGTCATTCATAGCACAAGCTGCACCAACTGTCATGCAGACTGCATCAGCACCGATCTCCATGCCTGCTTCTTTGCTGCGTTTCTCGGCAACGATCTGTCTGGTTGAAGGATAACCGGCATTGGGCATATAGCCATGCATACCGGGAGTAGGATTATTGGCAAGATCCTTAAGAGCATCGAAGACTTCCTTCGGAGGCTCTAAGTCAGGATTGCCGATAGAGAAGTCGTAAACGTTATCAGCACCGTAGATAGCCTTAAGTCTTCCGCCTTCTTCGAACATCTTACGGATCTCGGAACCGCCCTTGAGCGATTCGATCATTTTCTTTGAAATCATGGTAATACCTCGTATTAATGAAAATTAGCAATAATATAGCACAAATATCTAGATAGCGTTAAATGAAAGATGTTAGCTGTAGTAGCACTTGCTTACTCAGCCTGTCAAGGAACGGCGTTGCCTTGCAGTAGCATCCTTGACAGGCTGCCAGCAAGTGCTTGATGGTGTTCAAGCGGTGCATGGCACCGCTATGCTCCAAAGCTGCATAAGCGGATGATTATATAACAAGTGGATATTGGCATTGTAGATGCAAGGGGCGCCTTGCGCACCTTGAACACTAAACAGCAACTGTAAGCCTTGCTGTCAAGGCAGTCGACAGACAAGGCGAAGCCGTGCCTTGACGGTAAGGCGCAGCAGGTGCTAATGCTTTTGTTGGATTGTTTATTTTTCCGCTTCCTTTTTTACGCTCTCGATATCGTAGAAAGGATTCTGGAGTCTGTTGACGAAGAATCTCTCTGATAACGGCTTGTCATAGAAGAAAGACTGGAACAGTTTACAGCCGCACTGCATGAGGTCGTCGGCCTGTTTCTGCGATTTGACGCCTTCGCAGATTACCTTGTAGCCGAGGGTGTTAGCGAGGTTGATCATATCGTTGGCGATGATGCGGCCTTTGGGATCATCCGGGTCGAATCTGTCGGCGTCGATCTTAACGTAGCTGGCGTCGATATCGTGAAGAAGCGTAAGGGTGGACTGGCCGGTGCTGAACTTATCGAGCGTTACGATGACTCCTGCCTTGGTTAATGCCTGGCTGACGTTTTTCAGGATAGGCATTCTCTGCGTAAAGTCAGGTTCGGAGAACTCGATTCCGATGAGTTTGTGGTCGACGCCGTACTTGTCGATCACTTCCAGGATGTTGTCTGCGACAGCAGTATTGAAGAGGTGACGGCCTGAGAAATTGACGGTGATGGGAACGATGGAAATGCCCTGTGCCTGCCAGGACTGGATGTTCTTGCAGACGTTTTCAAGGACATAGAAATCGATTTTGGTAACGATGCCCGAATCGGTGGCGAGAGTAATGAATTCCTGAGGAGAGATGATCTTTCCATCCAGGGGCCATCTGGCAAGAGCTTCGGCCGCGTGCAGACAGGGTTTGTCTTCGAGACTGATAACGGGCTGGTAATAGATAAGGAACTTGTTTTCGTTCAGTGCCCTGTTCAGAGTCTCCGTGTTGTTGTGGTTAGACTCATTGATCGCATCTGAGTAGTGAACGATATCAATATTGTTCTTCCTGGAATAGCTGAACGCTTGGGAACACTCGCCCATGACATGATTGCCGAAACGGTGTGTCGGGCGGATCGTCGTGATACCGGCCCTGCAGCTGAAGATGTGTTCGAACTTGTCTCCGCCGTATGAGAGCGTGACAGGGACGGATGATATGAATTTCTCGAGTTCGGCAAGACGTGAGGTGTAGATAACGACGACAAAGTTGTCCCCGCCGAGATGAACGGCGAATTCGCCTCTGTCTTTATCCGGAAAAGAGTTGAGCTTGGCTCCGAACATTTTGATCGCGGAACCTGCAATGTCGGAACCGAAATATCTGTTCAGCTGGTTAACGTGTTTGATGTTGATGAATGCGACGGAATACCTGGAAGCCACACCTGTTGTGAACATCTCATCGAATCTGGAGAACAGGTAGTTGTCATTATGCATTCCGAACTCGATGTCGTTGTTGTATATGAAAGAATACTGATCGCTCAGACGGTTGACGGCGATCTTGTTTGCAACGCTGTCCTTGAAGATGCATAAGAATTCTTCCTGCTCAACCGTGAACTGGGGAGGAAACTGTGTGTATGTGAATCTGACGACAGTGGTAACAGAGTCGTTGCGGCCGAGAGTAACCTCGAAGTATTCCTGGCCGATGTTGTCTGCGACATAATCGACATTCTTGGATGTGGGTTTGCCGCTGAGGTATTGGGTGTCTTCGATCTTGGCGATCGAAAGGAAATCGGCATACTTGGCAAACTTCTCATTGAATTTGCAATCGACGCACTCATTGAGTGTTTCGAAAAAAGTCTTAATGTCTGGTGTGCCGGCAATCATAATCTATCCCTAATTTATTAATATCTAGATTTTATGCTACTAAAGGGACCATTACAACAAAAAATCAAATTATCAAAAAAATATAAGAACATGAGGAAAATATGAAAAACACGAATAAAACATTTAAGCAGTACATCGGTACTAAAGGGGAGGAAGCCGCGGCCGGGCTTCTCAAGGATAGGGGATATAACATCCTGAGGCGCAATTACGCCGTCCATAATGTCGGTGAGATAGACATAATCGCGGAAAAGGAAGGCGACATCCATATTTTCGAAGTCAGGACCAGAAGGAATATCGGGTACTATCCGGATTCGGCAGAGTCGGTGATAGCCCGGAAACGCAATCGTGTTATAAGGACGGCAGAACGGTTTATCTGTGACAGCGGGCTTTACGATAAGAATGTGGTCTTCGAAGTGATCAGGGTAACGCACGATGAGCAGGGCAATATCCTGAAGATCGATTTTGTGCCATTCTGATGAGAGCGATGAACTATTCATTTCACCGACTTCTTAACATCGGTGATGTAATCGCTTGTGCAACGTGCCGAATTTGCCCTAAAATGCATTTTTGACAAAGGGAAATGCCATTTTAGCAAAATTTATTTATTGCTTTAATAAGGCAATAGACTATAATTGTTGAGGTTTTGAGGCGGGTCCTCAACGTCTGAAAATGCAAGATTCGATTTACTAAATTTCATTTTAAGAAAGGCTGGCCGATCATGAAGGTTTACCGTGAGATGACAAAAGAAGAGCTCTTGGCTGAGAGAAAAGAGCTGAACGAACGCTACGAGAAGTGCAAGGCGCTTGATCTGACGCTCGACATGACACGCGGAAAGCCTTCGCCGGTACAGCTCGATCTGTCCAACGATATATATGACACACTCAAAGACGGTTATAAGAATGCCAAGGGTCAGGATGTCAGGAACTACGGCATCGCTGACGGTATCGAAGAGATAAGATCCGTTTTCGCTGAGATACTCGGTACTGATAAAGACAATATCTTCATGGGTAATTCCTCATCACTTAACCAGATGTTCGACGCGATAATGCGCGCAATGGTCTTCGGTGAGGTCGATTCGCCCAAGCCCTGGTCTCAGGTAGAAGGAAGAAAGTGGCTCTGCCCGGCACCGGGATATGACAGACATTTCAGGGTAACTGAGACAATGGGCTTCGAGCTTATTCCCGTCCCTATGACAGACAACGGTCCTGATATGGATGTTGTCGAGAAACTCGTAAAGGATGAGAACGTTAAGGGTATCTGGTGCGTTCCGTGTTACAGCAACCCTGACGGCGTCGTCTATTCCGATGAAACTTGTGACAGGCTCGCAAAAATGAATACTGCAGCTGTTGATTTCAGGATCTTCTGGGACAACGCATATGTGGTTCATCATCTTTCCGAAAACAGGAATGAGTGGGGAAGACTTCCTGACATGCTCTCGCTTTGCGAAAAATATGGTCACGCAAACAGAGTTTATGAGTTCGCATCTTCATCGAAGATCACTTTCGCAGGCGGCGGAATCTCATGCTTTGCCGCTAACAAAGACAATATGGCTTATACAAAGAAGTTCCTTAATGCGCAGACGATCTGCACCAATAAGGTCAACCAGCTGGCTCATGCGAGATTCCTTCCTGATGCGGAAGCTGTTTATGCCCACATGATGAAGCACGCAGAGATCCTTCGTCCGAAGTTCGAGGCCTGTCAGAGCGTTCTGAATGAGGAACTCGGAGGCAATAAGGACCTCTGGCACTGGACAGATCCGAAGGGTGGATATTTCGTAAGCTTCTTTGCCATGCCGGGAACGGCAACCAAAGTAGTCTCCATGTGCAAGGAAGCAGGCGTTGCACTTACTCCTGCAGGCGCGAGCTTCCCTTACGGAAAGGATCCTTCAGATTCTAATATCAGACTCGCTCCTTCTTTCCCTGAGGTCGAAGATATCGAGAAAGCCGTCAGGATCCTCTCGATCTGTGCTAAAATCACTGCAATAGATAAATTGCTGGAGGAATAAGCACGATGAAAGATACATACGAGAGCCCGTTAAACTCCCGCTACGCAAGCAAAGAGATGCAGTACATCTTTTCGCCTGATAAGAAGTTCCGTACGTGGAGACTTCTCTGGATCGCATTGGCTGAGGCAGAGAAAGAATTAGGACTTAACATTACTGATGAGCAGATTGCTGATCTCAAGGCTCACAAGGATGATATCGATTACGAAGATGCTGCAGCAGAGGAGAAGATCCGCCGTCACGATGTAATGGCGCACGTTCATTCCTACGGTAAGCAGGTCAAGGGTTCCGGTGCTGATGCAATCATCCACCTCGGTGCCACATCTTGCTATGTCGGTGACAATACTGACATTATCATCATGAGAGAAGCGTTGGAGCTCATTAAGAAGAGACTCGTTGTAGTTATTGCAAAACTCGCTGATTTTGCTGATGAATACAAGGCTATGCCTACACTCGGATTTACACATTTCCAGCCGGCACAGCTCGTAACAGTTGGTAAGAGAGCAACTCTCTGGCTCCAGGATCTGGTTTTCGACCTTGGGACTGTAGAGAATGCAATAGCTTCGTTAAAACTCCTAGGATGCAAGGGTACTACAGGTACACAGGCGTCTTTCTATGATCTTTTTGACGGCGATCACGCCAAGTGCGTTGAACTTGATAAGAAGATCTGCGAGAAGATGGGATTTGAGCAGTCTTATTATGTATCCGGCCAGACATATTCCAGAAAGATCGATTACACGGTCCTTTCTGCTCTTGCCGCAATCGCTCAGAGCGCTCACAAGTTCTCCAACGATATCAGACTTCTCCAGCATTTGAAGGAGATAGAGGAGCCTTTCGAAAAGAACCAGATTGGTTCTTCTGCCATGGCTTACAAGAGAAATCCGATGAGATCCGAGAGGATCGCATCACTTTCCAGATATGTGATAGCAGACGTGCTTAACCCTGCGATGACATCTTCAGAGCAATGGTTCGAGAGAACACTCGACGACTCTGCAAACAAAAGAATATCAGTACCTGAGGCATTCCTCGCAGTTGACGCTATTCTCGGTATTTACACCAATGTCGTTTCCGGTCTTGTCGTTTATCCCAAGATGATCGAGAAGCACATTCTTGACGAGCTGCCGTTCATGATGACAGAGAACATCATGATGGAAGCTACAAAGAAGGGCGGAAACCGTCAGGAACTTCATGAGGAGATCCGCCAGCTCTCAATGCAGGCAGGTTCTGTCGTTAAAAATGAAGGTAAGCCTAATGATCTGCTCGAAAGGATCGCAGCTGATCCTAAGTTCGGCATGACAATGGATGAGCTTCTCAAGCTCAGAGATCCCAAGCTTTACATAGGCCGATGTCCCGAGCAGGTCGACGCATTCCTGAACGAGTGCGTAAGGCCTCTGATCGAATCACATAAGGATGACCTGGAAGTAAGTGACGTTGAGTTGAAAGTATAAAGAACTGTACGTAGCCCCGGTCAGCCGGGGCTTGTTTTTCGAGAGTTCATCGAAAAGCTCCCGTTTATGGGGCATTTCGATGAGTTTTTTCGAAAAGTTCATCGAAAAGGCATGGTTTTCAAGAGTTTTCGATGAATTCCCGGAATGGTATCTTTCACTTTAAACGAATTATCAAATCTTTTTATCTTATAATTTGCTATAATAATATCAACTCGAGCATGGTGGCCTCTAAATTGGACCTACATGACGTAATAAGGAGCTTGGGCCTGTCTTTTTGATGTAAAGCCTTGTAAGTTGGACTATTGAGATCTGATACCTGAGCACCGCCCTGGATTTCCGGGTGTCAATCAGAGTCCGCTGTGTTTCGGGGGTTTAAGGAGTAGTGAGAAGTAATGGGACTTCTTTTTGAAACGGAGCAAATATCAGTTCGTGAACCGGCTGCCCGTTCTGTGGCAGACGTTATTTTTTTTATTGACGTAAGATCCTGTCGATGTTGAATCTTGTCGATATCCTATCAGCATGACAAATGATTTAACACGAAGGAGAACTGTAAATGAAACTCTACAATACACTCACAAGAACCAAAGAAGAATTTACGCCTATCGAACCCGGCAAGGTAAAGATGTATGCGTGCGGCCCTACGGTCTATAACTATTTCCATCTTGGAAATGCGAGACCGTTCGTTACTTTCGATACGCTCGCAAGATATCTGGAATACAGGGGATATGAAGTAACCTTTGTCCAGAACTTCACTGATATCGACGACAAGATGATCAAACGTGCCAATGAAGAGGGCATCACGGTCGAAGAACTCGCCGACAGATTCATCAAGGAATACTACGTTGACGCTGACGGTCTTAACATCAAGAGGCATACACACCAGCCCAGAGCAACGCATTCCATGAAGGCCATAATCTCTCTTATCAAGGCAATGGAAGCGAACGGCTACACTTACGTCATTGAAGGCGACGGCGTATATTACGATGTTTCGAAAAAGGCAGATTACGGTAAGCTCTCACACTATAATCTCGATGACCTTGTAGCCGGCGGCGGTGAGCGCAAGGCTTCTTACGAAGGCAAGAAGAATCCCGGCGATTTCGCACTCTGGAAATTCAAGAAGGAAGGCGAGCCTTTCTGGGGATCTCCGTGGGGCGAGGGAAGACCCGGCTGGCACATTGAATGCTCTGCAATGATCAAGCAGTACTTAGGCGATACGATCGATATTCACGGTGGCGGACAGGATCTTATCTTCCCGCACCACGAGAATGAGATCGCGCAGAGCGAGGCCGCTAACGGATGCACATTCTGCAATTATTTTGTACATAACGCTTTCGTAAATATCGACGGCGAGAAGATGAGTAAATCACTCGGCAACTTTTTCACGATAAGGGATATCGTAAAGAAGTACCCTTATAACGTCATCAGATTCTTCATCCTCTTAGGCCATTACAGAAGCCCCATAAATTTCTCTGATGAGCTTCTCGCAGCTGCACAGACGAGCCTGGGAAGGATCTCGAACTGCGTAAGGAATGCGGATTTTGTTTTGGCAGGCGGTAATCTGGCAGGTGACGGCGAAGCGGATAAAGTTCTTGCGGATGCAATCGCTGCGGCAGGCGAGAGTTTCATCTCCCACATGGACGATGACCTCAACAGTGCTGACGCCATTACGGACATTTTCAATCTCGTAAGGCAGACGAATACGAGCGCCCAGGAAGGCAGGGTCTCTGCAGATGTCCTGAAGCAGGCAAGAGATAAGATCGTTGAGCTGACTGGTGTTCTCGGTATCCTATTGGACCTCGAGGAAGCGATTCCAGAAGAGATCACGGAACTTGCGAATAAGAGAGCCGAAGCCAAGAAAGCCAAGGATTATGCCGAGGCCGACAGGATCAGGGACGAGATCCAGGCAAAGGGATATACAGTTAAGGATGTTCCGGGCGGGTTTAAGATCGAGAAGGCGAACTGATGATCAAGCCGTTTATTGCACAGGATCTTCGTGAAGTCTCACCGCTGGTATTGGCATACATAGGTGATTCGATATACGAGCTTTATGCCCGCTGCAAATCGGCTACGCACGGCGCCGGGACCAACAAGAAGATGCATAACAATACGATCCGCTATGTGTCTGCGGAGGCTCAGGCAATGAGCGCCAGGGCTCTGGCTGACGAGCTTACCGAAACGGAGTCTGATTATTTCAGGCGCGGGAAAAATTCCAATCCGCATGCGGTATCAAAGAACGCGAACCATGCCGATTATATGTACGCAACAGGTTTTGAGGCACTCCTGGGGTACCTTTTCCTGAACAACGAAGAGCCCAGGATGGAGTATCTTATATACAAGAGCTTTGATATCTGTGACGACGTGATTAAAGCGGAAACAGAGAAGGAAAATGGATAAAGGCAAGAGATATTTTAACCGGGATAAAAGACAGAGAAGACCTGAGAATTCCAGGCCTGATGTCAGACGCGAACGTGAAAATGACGCTTTCGCGAATGAAGGCTCCACCGATAAGCTCGAAGGCAGGAATGCCGTAACGGAAGCGCTTGCAGCGGGCCGCGATTTCAATAAGATCTGGATCTTAAAGCCTGAAGGCGACAAGCCCCTGGACCACGGTCTTATCAGGATCCTTGATGAAGCGAATAAGCGCGGCATAGTTGTCACCAGAGCTACCAGACAGATCCTCGATAAGATGAGCGCGACACACAATCATCAGGGCGTTATTGCCTCAGTTGCGCCTCATAGCTATGCGGATCTTGATGAGATAATTGCTAAGTGCAGGGAAGAGGGCAGAGCGGCTCTGCTTGTCGCATTGGATGAGATAAAGGATGCATATAATCTCGGATCGATCTTGAGGATATCCGACTGCTGCGGTGTCGACGGCGTCATTATCCCGGAGAGGAGATCCGTGGCTCTGGATTCCATGGTGGCAAAGGCTTCTGCGGGCGCCATCGAATACGTCCCTGTCGCGAGAGTAACTAACCTTGCACAGACGCTGACAAGGCTCAAGGAGAAAGAAAACTTCTGGGTCTGCGGAACGGATATGAATGCCAATTACGAGTACCATAACGCCGATTATTCGGGTAATCTTGTAGTAGTTATCGGAAGCGAAGGCGACGGTATGAGAGACGGCGTAAGGAAGTGCTGCGATTTTACGGTATCGATTCCGATGAGCGGGCACGTAAACAGCCTGAATGCGGCGGTCGCTGCAGGCGTAGTCCTTTTCGAGGCGCAGGCAAAGAGACATAAAGAGGAATGATTTAACGTGATCAGACGTGATGACAGCAGAAAGGTATCTGGAGGAGCTTTGTGTAAAGTTCTTTCTGTTATCCTGTGCATCGCCATGATCACATGTACTGTCGGCCTTTCGGGATGTAAACTGATAAATAATATCACACATGGTCTGAATGCGTCGCAGAAGACATTATCCGAGGCGGAGCTCGCGAGGCTCATTACCAATGCGATAATCAGCGACAGTAATGTCGCCGACAGCTATGCGGGAATCCCTTCGAGCCAGCTCGGAGACCTGTCTTATTCCATGTTCTCCGAGTATTGTTCGATCTTAAGAAAATGCGCTCAGAAACACGGCGCTGTCGATTCGTTTAAGATCCTGAACGATGAAGAGAAAAACGAATATTTCAACATCATCGATTCTGATGATGAGGAATACCGTTCGATAGATTATTACGGCGACCTGGATGTCATAGAACTCTGCTTTTCGAAAGATAAAGAACCCGATGCTTCACCAGTCATGTTTATTCTTGCGAAAAACGGCGACAGCTGTTCTGTTGCAGGCAGTTATATCGTAGATTCGATGCTCGCGTATTCTTACATCAATCACTATTTCGAGATGATCGATGACGGGAACGTTGACGGTCTGGAGGCGATAATCAAGTCGGCCTACAATTCCGATATCTATCTGAATTCCGTCATCCATGCAAAGGCCGATTATATCGCAGATTATTACAGGCTGAAGGTTAAGACATCCACTTCTGATTATGACCTGAAGATCTTTTCGCCGACGCATATCTCATATGTCATTCCGGAAGTCTTTTCTTCTGACGGAAATTCAATCATCTCGAAGACTGTCGAGCTGAGACTGAAGAACGACGGCAAATACACGCTCGAAGATGATATCCCTGCGACGGTCAGGGAACTCCGTTTCTTCAGGGAAGGCGGCGGAAAGCTTCGAATGGGTTCTACCTATACGTTTAGTGAGATCAAGAAGATCCTTGGCACACCCAAGTTCTCGACGACCACATCCGATCTCGTCTTAATCGTGTATGACGGCGTAACGATCCGTCTTGAGGCTGAGGTTCAGGAAGACGGCCAGTGGTCTTCCGGCAGGCTCGCGTCGATCCTTCTCCGCAAGGATAATGATTTCAAGTTCAGCGATGATCTGTTTATCGGAATGAATGTCTCGGAACTCCTGCTGGTATATCCGATGTTTGATTCGTGCGGATACTCGGGTTCATTTAAGAACGGTGACGGCGAATTCGTACTGGCGTTCGAATTTGACGATTACGGCAATGTATCAAGCATCCAGCTCGGTGAGGCCGTAGGCTGATTATTAACCTACACACTTAGCTCTGAGTGCATCAATCTCTTTAGCAGTCATGCCGTTGGCAAGGAGCAGGTTAGTGACATCCCCGTTCCATTCGTTGTCGATATAATCCAGGAATGTGACCATATTACCTGCATCCGAACGAAGGATGTGCTTCATGCCGTCAGGGAGCTTTGCCATTGAAGGCGCGAGAAAATCTTTCAGATATTCATATGAGATTGAATAGTTAGCGACGATGTTTTCGCGTGATGCGCCGCTCAACAGATAAAGGATAGCGGCCACGACGCCTGTCCTGTCTTTGCCGTGAGCGCAGTGGAAAAGAGTAAGACCGTTGCTGTTAAGGAGTATCCTCATTATCTTTACCAGGCGGTCGCCCATCTCCTGGCCGATGATCACATAGTAATCGCCCAAAGTGTGAGTCAGGATGAATTCCATGGTCTTATCGTCATCGCCGTTCGGATCGCCATTGAATAAGGGAACGCTGTGAAATTCAACATCCGGATCTTCTGCGAAGGGATTGCCCGTGCCTTTGAGCTCTTCGACAGCCCTGAGATCGATAACGGTTTTCACGCCGTAATCCTTGACCTTATGTATTTGCTCACTGTTAAGATATTCAGGTGATCCCGAACGTACGAACAAGCCTTTCCGGAAAATCTTACCGCCGTTTAAGGGCATTCCGCCGAGCTCGCGGCAATTAATAAGAGCCAGTTCTGTTATAAGCTGTGTATCGGGATCGTAAGCGCTCATCGAAAATTCTCCGGATTATTTGGGATGGAAGTATTCTATCCAAAACGAGATTGACATTCAAGGCGCCAAGTAATATCATTATTAGGCTATTGGGAGACCAATGCTAATACGCGCCTATAGCTCAACTGGATAGAGCGTCTGACTACGGATCAGAAGGTTGTGGATTCGAGCTCTGCTAGGCGCGCCATACATAAAGCTGTTGCGGTTCGCGGCAGCTTTTTTATTACCTGCCGGAGGTGAAAGATATATGCGTAAGGTTCTTGTCGTTGTAGACATGCAGAAGGATTTTATCGACGGAGCACTGGGATTCGAAGGTGCTGATAAGATCATTCCGGGCATCATTGCGAAGATTAAGGAGTACGAGGCGGCCGGAGATGAGGTTGTCTATACGCTCGATACCCATTTCGAAAACTATATGGATACGCAGGAAGGAAAGAACCTGCCGGTACCGCATTGCATAAAGGGTTCAGACGGATTCGGGCTCTGCGAAGAATTAAAGCCGCTACTTGCCGGTAAAAAAGGATTTGAGAAACCGACTTTCGGCAGCATGGACCTTGCGGATTATTTGAAAGAAAAGGCTTCTGAAATCAGTGCTGTCGAAGTCTGCGGACTCGTATCCAACATCTGCGTGCTTTCGAATGCTGTAATAGCAAAGGCTGCCGTTCCTGAGGCCGAGGTCATCGTCGATTCGGCTCTGACAGCCTCATTTGCGCCCGATCTTCATAAGGCAACACTCGATGTTCTGAAGGGAATTCAAGTTACCGTATTATAATATTGCAATCTTTTGCCGCGCTGTGATACAATTCATACTCGGCTATAAATATATTTATTATTTTTTGGAGGATATAACATGGCATCCACAATTGAGAAAAAAGAACACTCTCAGGTAGTAATTAATCTTGAGGCAAGCAAGGAAGAGTGGAACGGAGCTCTTAAGAAGTCTTACAACAAGAACAAGAACCGTTTCCAGGTCCCGGGTTTCCGTAAGGGTAAGGTACCTTATCAGCTTGTCTGCCAGTATTACGGCGAGGGAGTGCTTTTCGAGGACGCCATTACCGAACTCGCTAACGAGCAGTATCCCATCGCAGTTAAGGAGCACGATCTCAAGGTAGTATCCAGACCTGAGATGGATGTTCAGGACATCAACGATGAGGGCATCAAGTATTCGATCTCCGTATACGTTAAGCCTGAGTTCGAACTTGGCCAGTACGAGGGCGTTGAAGTTCCTTTCAAGGATCAGGTAGTTACAGATGAGGACGTTGACGCTGAGATCGAGCGTATGAGAAAGAGAAATGCTTCTCTCGAGGAAGTATCTGACCGTCCTGCACAGGAAGGCGATACAGTTACTATCGACTACGAAGGATTCAAGGACGGCGTCGCTTTCGAAGGCGGCAAGGGAGAGGGTTATAACCTCAAGCTCGGTTCCAAGTCTTTCATCCCCGGTTTCGAGGAGCAGGTCGCAGGCCACAACGTTGATGAGGAATTCACGATCGAAGTTAAGTTCCCTGAAGATTATCACGCAGAAGACCTCAAGGGCGCTGACGCTACATTCAATGTTAAGATCCACGCTATTAAGACTGAAGTCGTTCCTGAACTCGATGACGAGTTCGCAAAGGACGTTTCCGAGTTCGATACTCTCGATGAACTCAAGGCTGACGTAAGAGCTAAGCAGCAGGAGAGAGCTGACAAGGACAATAAGGCTGGCTTCGAGAACGAGACAGTCCGCGCTGTATGTGACAACTGCGAGATCGACATCCCAGAGTCAATGGTCCAGAACGAAGTAGAGCAGATGGCTGACGATCAGGCAGCACGTATGTCTAACCAGGGCATCGCTCTTGATATGTATCTCCAGTATGTTGGCCAGAGCATGGACGACTTCAAGAAGTCCCTTGAGCCTATGGCAAGAGTAAGAGTTAAGTCTTCCCTCGTTATCGAGAAGATCACAGAGAAGATCAACCCTGAAGTTACTGCTGAAGAGTATGAGGAAGAACTTAAGACTATTGCTAACTCATACAAGATGGATCTCGAGGAAGTTAAGAAGTCTATCGGCGAGGATTCCGCTTTCATCAAGGATTCCATCCGTGCAAGAAAGACCGTCGAGTATCTCGCTTCCAAGGCTGTAAAAGTCGAGCCCAAGGAGCCTGAGGTAAAGGCTGAGGAGCCTGCTGAAGAGGCAAAGACGGAAGAGTAAGGCTTTTCTGATAAATACAGATTTTTAACAGCCCCTTCGGGGGCTGTTTTTGTGTGCATACATTTTGGGAATTCACCATAGAAGTCCCGATATGCGGCCACCTCGGTGAATTTTTTCGAAAAGTTCACCGGAATGGCCCAATATCGGGGCAGTCAGGGTGAATTTTGCCAAAGGCTCGATTTTACATAATCAATCATATTTCAAGACTAGTCTCAACTTTTCCGAAGAGCCACATTTTTACTCTCTCCGGTCATATAATCTGATTGGAGGAACTGCATATGGCAAACCGATTTAAGAACATATTAACTGAGCGTTACAATATGCTTTCTCATACAGTGGACAAACTGAAAAATGAGGTGAAAAACTTTCCTGAAGGAAGGATTATCATCAGGCATCAGAATAATGGATTTTATTATTATCTTGTAAATGGTGATAAGGAAAAATACATCGCAAAGAATAATTCGGATACTATCCATGCATTGGTTCAGAAAGCTTATGTCAATGATGTTATTAAAGCTTCTGAATGTGAGATGAAGTTAATTAGAGATATTTTAAATGGTTATTGCGCTGATGCCCCGGAAGAATTGTTTAAAAATCTTCCCGAAGCCCGGAGAAAGTATGCTTCGCCGGTTTGTTTCGGCAACCGTTTTGCTGATGACTGGGCGAACGAGCACTATGACAGAAGTCCTGTGGCCGGCGGTTATATCACGATGAAAGGGGATAAGGTCAGGTCCAAATCCGAAGTGATTATCGCTGACAGATTGTGGCTGAACGGTATCCCTTACAGGTATGAGTGCCCTTTGATGGTTAACGGCAAGATCATTCATCCTGATTTTACGGTCTTGAGGCTTAGCGATAATAAGCTGATCTATCATGAGCATTGCGGCATGGCGGACAAGAATGATTATGCCGAGAATATGGTTACCAGGATTAACGATTACAATAAAGAAGGGATCTATCTTGGAGACAGGCTGTTCTTGTCTTTTGAAACTTCATCAACGCCGCTGGATGTTTCGGTTATTGATAATCTGATCAATACACATTTCCGGTAAGTCAAACTTATATTGGGGGAGCTTAAGTGCTGGCTTCTAGAGCAGACCTGTCTAAAAGTGCCAGTTTTGCGGCCACCTCGGTGAATTTTACCGAAAAGTTCATCGGAATGGCCCTATATCGGGGCGTTTTTGACAGTTTTTCGAGCAGTTCGGAAAAATTTTACGTCCTGTAACTTCCGTTGATCTTTACGTAATCATACGAAAAATCGCAGGTGAACATCCTGTCGTAAGCATCGCCTTCGTAGAGGGTGATGTCGACCTTGATGTCGTGCTCGGCGAGAAGTCTGGATGCCTCGTCTTCATCAAAGGCCACAGCCGCACCATCCTTGTACATGAGAAGGCCTGAGAGTCTGATATCGACCTTCTCGGGATCGAATTTAGCGCCGGAATAACCGACTGCAGTGAGGATACGACCGATGTTGGCGTCTTCACCGAAAAATGCTGTCTTGCATAGAGGAGATCTGGCGACTGAGGTTACGATGAGCTTGGCATCCTCCTCGTTTGCCGCGCCATGGACTTCGATCTCTACGAATTTGGTTGCGCCTTCGCCGTCTGAAGCGAGCATTCTCGCGATATCCTCGGAGAGGCCGCAGAGTGCGTCTTCGACGATCGCGTAATCTTCAGTGCCCTCAGTAATCTCAACGCCTGATGCGCCGTTTGCGAAAACGACTACCATATCGCAGACGGAAGTATCGCCGTCGACACTGACACGGTTGAACGTGTATTTTACAGCCTTCTGGAGCATCTTCTTCAGAGAATCGGAAGCGATGCCGCAGTCAGTCGTGAAAACGCATATCATGGTGGCGAGGTTGGGATGGATCATGCCGGAACCCTTCGCCATACCGGAGATGGTAACTGTCTTGCCGTCGGTGAGCTCGATCTGCGCGGATACTTCCTTCGGCACGGTATCAGTGGTCATCATAGCGTATTCGGCGTTGTGGGCCGACTCTTCGGAAGCAGATAGACCATTGACCAGAGAAGGGATAACTCCAGTGATCTTATCAAGCGGGAGTCTGGATCCGATAACGCCTGTTGAGGCTGTCAGGATCTCGGAAGCGTCACAGCCGAGCAGGGAAGAAGCGCTCTCTGCGACTTTGCAGGCATCTTCAACGCCGACAGCACCTACGCCCGCATTGGCTACCTTGCTGTTTACGATGATTCCGCGCGCTTTGCCCTTGTTTTCGATAATGTCGATCGATCTTACGAGAGAATGGCCTTTAACGAGGTTGGAAGTGTAGACGCCTGCGACATCGCACAATGTATCGGAATAGACCATTCCGACGTCGAGAAATGAAGATTTGGGATCATTCTCGTTGATGTTGGCCGGATCTGCGCATTTCATGCCGGCGGAAACGCCGTTTGCCTTAAAGCCCTTAGGCATCGTTATATAAGATAAAGACAGTTCTTCCATAATTATTACCTCTGTTATATTTCTGTCGCATTATAGTACAAGTTCGGCCGTGCGTGCAATAAAGATACGGCAGTCATGCGGGATTTAATTAATAATATAAATAACTTGACTTGAAAACACCTTACCATTATAATTTCAAGGCAATTGGCTGACATGGTGGGATTAGTTCAGTTGGTTAGAGCGCTAGTTTGTGGCACTAGATATCATGGGTTCGAATCCCATATCCCACCCCAACTTTTGCCTCTTATACTGGGGTGTAGCCAAGGGGTAAGGCACGGGTCTTTGACTCCCGCATTCGTAGGTTCAAATCCTGCCACCCCAGCCATATGGTTCACTAGCTCAGCCGGTAGAGCACTTGACTTTTAATCAAGGGGTCTGGAGTTCGAACCTCCAGTGAGCCACCAGGTCGAAAATATAAATCCCTCGCACTTCGGACAAAATTTGCTGGCGCAAATTAACTCGTGCTGAGGGATTTATATTTTCTTTTCGTATAGGAATTAACTCGTGCTGAGGGATTTATATTTTCTTTTCGCATAGGAATTAACTCGTGCGAGGGATAATTCTTCCTTTTCAGAGCGGGAAAATAATTACAAACGCGTTACATTTTCGCATTCTGCCTGATTTTTGCTTGATTTTTTGGTCATTCTCACGGAGTTGGATGTTAAAATAAGACTTAATATTCAGCGTGTGCTGATACAGCGCGCAGCAAATAAGAAGGGGAACATAGCTATTTTACGTAACAGATTGATCAATATAGCATCGGCAGTTGTTGCGGCAGGAATTGCCGTAGGATGCGTAAGTGCTTATAACTGCGGATCTGCGAAAGAGATAGACCTTCAGAGCCCGTCGCTTCTGGGCCCTGATGCGGTTGCTTTTGAGGACCTTTTCTATGGTCAGGATCTGCAGGCTGAAGAGACGGCGTATGTTTCCATGAGTATGGGTAATTTCGACATCAATGATTATACGATCCAGGCAGTGTCGACATATTCTGATATCGCTGCCGAATTCGGTACCGACCCGAGTGATCCGATATCATATGACGGCGGCGTTTACTGGCTTTTAAGTGATGTTTTCCTCATACCGGCAAAGACCGAGAATGATGACAGCGATGAAGATCTTGTGACTTCGCTTAAGCTCGGGGATTCTGTTACGAGGATCTCTTATATCAGGGACTGGTCCCTGATCAAGCTCGCAAACGGCCAGCAGGGTTATGTCTTGAATACAAAGCTTTCTCCTACGCTGATCGATCCGGCTACTTATGTTTCTCCTACGCCTACACCGACAGATGCTCCCGAATCTTCATCTGATTCCGGCTCCTCGGGCAGCAGTTCTAGCAGCTCAGATTCCGGCAGCAGTTCAAGCAGCAGTAGCAGTTCTTCCAGTGACGATGATGATGACGATGAGCCTTACGGAAACAGCGGAAGCAGCTCGTCCGGCAATGATTACGAAGAGTATGAGTGCGATTTCATCGTTTATTCGAACTGCGCACTTAATGCCAGAACGGGCCCCGGTATCTCTTATACTTTGCTTTACACATTGGCTCCCGGAACTGAGATCCATGTTATAGCTGAGACCGATAACGGCTGGTATAAGTCTGACGATGGATATTATGTAAAGGCAAGCTACACGATGGATACCAAGCCTACTCCTACGCCTGTTCCGCAATATGATTATGACGACGATGATGATGATGATGGTGACTGGAGCGATTTCGCTTCGTACATCAGAAGCTTTATCGGCTGCCCTTATGTATATGGCGGCGCTTCGCCTGACGGTTTCGACTGCTCCGGCTTCGTAATGTATTGCTACCAGACTTATTACGGTATCTATCTGCCTCACGGCGCAACGAGCCAGTCCTACTGCGGATATGAGGTTGATCCGGATGATATCCGGGTAGGTGATATTATCTGCTTCGATAGGGAAGGCGACGGAGTCATGGAGCACGCCGGACTTTATGTTGGTAATGACACTTACGTTCACGCGCAGTCCTCTGCGACAGGCGTTGTCGAATCCAACTATTCTTCTGCAAAGTGGAAGATCGGTACGGTAAGAAGAGTACTTTAAAGTTTAAAAAGGCTGTCTCTGATGAGGCAGCCTGAATTATTTTATATTGGTTATTTCTGCTATCGTTTTTTCAAAAAAATACCCGTCCTAGACAGAAATCCGCTGTTTTTGTAACGCAAATCACGAAAATGAGTCATTTGCGATAGCAGTCGCGGCCGGTGCCGCAACTTTATTCAGCAGCCAGACCCTTGATAACTTCACTTAAAACCTTGATGTCAGTCGCGAAATCATTCAGCGTGCGGCATTCGTTTGCCTGATGACACTGGTCTTCCTGCCAGGGGCTCTGGATACCGAATGCGATCGTGTTGGGCATATGGCGGGCATATGTGCCGCCGCCGATTGCGAGCGGCTCGGTATACATGGAAAGATACTCGGGTTTATATCCGCTGTAAGACGGCATGTTTTCTTTCCAGATATCGGTAAGCATTGCTATCTGGGACAGATCTTTCGGCTTGTATAGAGGGTCCATTTTATTGATGATCTCAATCGAAAGATCGTAGGGAGCTGCAAGTCTTGCGAGGTTGGAGACTATGTCTGACATTTCGTAGCTTACGGGACACCTTATATCTATTACGAGGGATTCGCCGCCGGCATCACATTTCAGGACTGACGGATTCGCGGTAACACATCCGGATTCGTCATTTATAGAACAGCCTGTGTAGTAAGCAGCGTCTTTATATGCTATTTCTTTTGCGATGAAGCTCAGGACAGGAGAAGAAGAGCAGTCGACCGATTCTCCATCCAGAGTCCTGATCATCTCGAAGATTGCGTTTATGCCGAGATCGGGCTTTGAGGCGTGTGCCATTTTGCCCGCAGCGGAGTATTCTTTTCCGTCGATCAGGCATGAGCATGATGCGGGGACCATATTAGCCGCAGATCCGCCTTTGGCGAAAACTGCTGAGGGCTCGTCTGAGACGATCTTTACCTGCAGTATGCCTTTTTCAGCATATATTACGGGGAATTCTGCGTCAGGAGTTATTGCGAAAGAAGGGATCTCGCCCTTTTTGGCATATGTCTCGACACATGAACATGTGCGTTCCTCATCTGTTCCGAGGATGAGACGAACCCTCTTGGAGAGGCTGGCACCGGAAGTGAAAAGTCGCTTCATTGCGAAGTAGGAAGCACATGCGGGGCCCTTATCGTCGACGATGCCTCTGCCGTACAGAATGCCGTCTTTTTCCGTGAGGGTGAACGGAGAAGTTTCCCATCCGTCTCCTGCGGGAACGACATCGAGATGGCATACGATGCCTATGAGATCAGCACCTTCGGGACCGAATTCACACCAGCCGACGCGGTTATCGATGATGCCTGTCCTCATGCCGCAGGATGCCGCGTCATCAAGCAGGAATCTCAATGCTTCAAAGGGCTTTTCGCCGTATGGAAGGGTGCCGTGCTGAGGGTCTTCAAAAGGGGAGGCCCCGGTGCTTTCTATTGAGATCATTTTTGATAAGAATGCATATTCTTCCTGTGATAATCCGTCCACTTTTTCGCCTCCTGAAAAGAGCAATTTTACATAGAATATAGCACTAATGCCAATTTGAATCATAGCATAAAAAAGTCTATAATTATTTAATTATAAATAAAGGAGAGCAACAGATGACTCCAAACGGGCTTGAGCCAGATCAGAGTTATATCAATATAAAGGATCTGCTGTTATCGGTATTAAAGAGATTGGGGATAATCATCCTCGCGGGTGTCCTTATCGGCGGAGCGCTCTTTTCGTACAGGTTCATCAAGAGGGCAAAGACCAATAACGTTCTCGATACAAGTAAGCGTTTAAGCAGTATGGAGACTGACGTCCAGTATCAGCTCCGTGTAAGGAATATCGAAAGAGCAAGGGATATAGCTGATACGATCTCCAGCGTCAATAACCAGATCGAGCATCAGAGACAGTACATCACCGATTCGATCTATATGCAGATCGATGCCGAGAATGAATATGAATCGACTGCGCAGGTCGTCCTGACGCTCGAAAACAACGATACGAACGGACTGGATCTCGCTTTGTTCAGCGCTTATGAGCGCGATGTAAAAGCAGGATCATTCCTTAACGATTACGCAAATAAGATCGGTACCAAGCCGGACTATATCAAGGAACTTATATCTTTCTACAGCTCTTCTTCAGACACGACGATCCTCAGCATGAACAATGATGTCGACAGGGCGGGATCCATGTATATCAGGATCTACGGGCCTTCGCAGGAATTCGTTGATGACGTGATGAAGCTTGTTCTCGAGGAAGTCGAAAAGGTTTCTTCAGAGCTCAACAGTACAGTCGCACCTCACACAGTAAACGTTGTTGGCGTTCAGAGCATTGTAAGGATCGATTCCGCTACCAGGGACGGACAGGTCAACCAGACAGCGAGACTTGAGACCCTGCAGAAGCAGATCGCAAATTACAACGATTCACTCGATACTGTTGCCGAGGAACTCGGCTCGACAGACAGGGAGACTATCCTGGAATATTTCTCGCATCACGGCAGGGATGAGGACTTGTCCACTACAGATGCCGAAGTCGCTTCCGGCTTTAAGAGCATGGTAAAACCCGCTGCAAAATTAGGCATCCTGGGCTTTGCCGCAGGTATCGTCCTGGCAGTCGCATTCCTGGTCTTAAAGTACATTTTCTCATCCAGGATCACGACGCAGGGCCAGTTCTTCAGTGAGTTTACGAACATCAGACGGATAGGCGTTCTGAAGCCTTCCGGTAAGAGATCGAAGCTCGCTCAGTATGTTGACGTGAAATCAGATGATGATTCAAAGATGACAGCGGAAAACAACAGAAAACTGATTGCGGCAAACTACGACAATCTCACGAAGGACTGCAAAAAGGTCCTCATTACAGGTACAGGCGACGCGAAAACTCTGAAGGAAGCCGTTAAGGCTCTTGGCATAAAGGGTGACGTAAGGCCTGATATCTTCAGTGATCCCGATGTCCTTAAGGCCGTTCCCGATTATGATGCTGTCGTCATCATGGAGCAGCGCAGAGTGTCTCTTTTCAAGAATATCGCCAATGAGATCAGCCTCATATCAAACGCTGATACAGAGATCATCGGCGCGATCATAATCTGATTTTTAAGTGTAGAGTAAGATGCCTGAGAAAAAGACGTTAAGCCCTAAAAGATGGTATATCCTTCCTAAGTGGGAGGAACTTCCTGATGACCTTCGCACTGATGCCGTGAAGCCCTATTACGATGCTCTGAGCCGGCATAAGGCAGGGCTTTTCTTTAAGCGTTTACTTGATATTTTCGCATCTTTAGACCTCATAATCCTACTCGGGATCCCGATGATAATAATCGCCATAATGATCAAGTGCGATTCGAAAGGGCCGGTCTTTTTCAGGCAGGAAAGAGTCACAACTTACGGCGCAAGATTTAAGATCCATAAGTTCAGGACGATGGTCAATAATGCCGAAAAACTGGGCACCAGCGTGACTGTTGATAATGATAACAGGATCACCAAGATCGGCGCGAAATTAAGAGATCACAGGCTCGACGAATTTCCCCAGCTTTTTGACGTTCTGGCAGGCAATATGAGCTTTGTAGGAACAAGACCGGAGGTCGTTAAATACGTCAACAGGTACACGGATGAGATGAACGCAACGCTGCTCATGCCCGCGGGTATCACATCGATCGCGAGCATCGAATATAAGGATGAGGCGGAGCTCCTCGAGAAGGCCGAAGATGCCGATGAGGTCTATGTAAATGAGATCCTTCCCGCGAAGATGGAATACAATCTCAAGTCCGTAAAAGAGTTCGGTTTCTTTAAAGATATCGGTGTGCTGTTCAAGACCGTGGGCGCTGTGCTGTAAAGATTTTCCGGTCTTGTTTTTTCAACTTTTATTCAAAAAATCTTAATAGGTTCATAATCTTAAGTCATTATTTTTTCCCTATAATGATGCTATGAAGATATGTGCTTTTATCGGAGATATGTACAGGGACTACTCCGCGTCCATCATCAGAAGCATTGATGCCTATGCCAAAGAGAAAGGTCATAGGGTGGATGTTTTCGGCAACTGTTCGATACCTACCAAGAACCCTCTTCAGGTCATCGGTTACAAGAGTATCCTGTCGTTGCCGCCGCTCCACGAATATGACGGAATTATCTTATGCGCCGATACTATCGACCAGGCAGGTTTATCGAAGGAGCTTATCGAGGAATTACTTACAGATCCTGACGTTCCGCCGATCGTATGCATCAGGGCCGAGATAAACGGTTTCTTCAATGTCGTTCCGGATAACAGGGCGATCATGCATGAGGTCGCAAAGTATGTTATTGCCAAGTGTAAGACAGGCGATATCGGCTTTGTTACCGGCAGAGACAATCTCGTTGATTCCGCAGAAAGAAGAGCCGGCTTTGAGGATGCAATGCATGAAGCAGGTTACGAGGTCACCGAGGATAAGATATTCCACGGCAATTACTGGATCAACCAGGGTCCTGAGACAGCTGAGTTTTTTATAAAGGAAGACGGCACGCTGCCTGAGGCTATCATCTGTTCTAACGACTATGAAGCCGTTGCGCTGATCGACGAACTGATCCAGAGAGGTTATTCGGTTCCCGGTGATACCATGATCAGCGGTATCGACAACATAGCTGAAGCTGCAGATCACATTCCGTCCCTAACGACAATTGAGATCTCTGAGGAGACGCTCGCAGACGCTGCCATGGACCTTCTCGAAAAGATTTACGCAAAAGAGAATACAGACCTCTATGTGAACGTTCCGGGCACTATTGTCGTACGTGAGAGTACAGGCGACAGTGATGCTGGCAGAGATGTCTATCAGGTTTTGCGAGACCTCAAGCTCAATAAGGCAAATTCGATCGAGTCAATGAGAGAATACGTCCTCCTGAGTTCGGATTTCGAAGACTGTCTTACAAGAGAGAGCCTCGTCAAAGCTACTCTTAAGAATCTCAAGAAAGTGTCCAGCGTAAAGGAATGTTATCTGTGCAGATACTGCGAGAACGACAAGCTCATGAGCGGATATCTTGACAGCGAAGGTAAGATCAACGACGAGGCGGTATCTTTTTCCAAGGATCTGCTTCTGCCGGAAGGCTTTCTGACTGATGTTAAGGGTACTGTCATTTTCCTGCCGATAGCAAATAAGAACGTTGTTTACGGCTATTCTGTCCTCCTTGTAGACACTGCAGAGCCCGAGTTCATCAACGAGAAGATCGAATTCATCTTCATGCAGGTCGGCCAGGTCATCAACAAGCTCGATCTCTATCAGAAGTATTTCGGTATTGCCGATATCATGGACCTTTATACTAAGGATTCGCTTACCGGCCTTCTGAACAGGAGAGGCTTCGAAAAGAAGATAACCGAGCTGTTCGATAAGCAGGGCAATAAGCTCTATGATCTCGCCGTTGTTTCGATCGACATGGACGGTCTGAAGTACATCAACGACACATTCGGACACAGTTCCGGCGACGAATCCATCAAGCAGATTTCCAAGTGTATTTACAATGCACTCAATCCCAAGGAATTCGTAGCCAGAATGGGCGGTGACGAGTTCGCCGCGATCCTTATCCTGTCAGATATCGGAAGGATCGGCCAGTTCATCAGGAGCGTCAGGAACAATATCAAAGATGCCAATGCAAAGGGCAAATATCCTTATGAATTAAGCGCCAGCATCGGCACCTGCGAACTGAATTCCTGGAACGAACTCGTCGAATGCATGGGTAATGCCGATAAAGCCATGTATCTTGAGAAAAAGGCCAAAAAGAAGAATCGCAAAGAGTGATTCTTTTAAATGCAACTGTACGAAATTTTCTTTTTGGAAGGGCTGTCCGCGAGGACAGCCTTTTTGTTATGAGCTTATTATGCGAGTGTCTATCGTAATCGTCCTGTTTTGCGGCCACTTCGATGAATTTTTTCGAAAAGTTCATCGGACTGGCCGCATATCGGGACATTTTAGATAGGTTTTCTGATATGGCCTCTTTCGCACTTTAAACAAAAGCCTGTCGGGCAGGTGAATTTTTCTTATTTATAATATTTTAGGCTTTAATGGTAAAATGTCATCATGTATTACTGTGTCCGAATATCAAGGGTGACGCAATAGACAAATAGTGATGACGGCAACGGGCATTGCCCGGGGAGTAAGTATTGTATAAGAGAAATGCACAGGGCTGGTCGAAGCACTTGGACTTTATGGTGCTTGATGTGATCGTGCTGCAGCTTTGTTTTATGCTCGCGTTTTATCTGCGTCTGCAGGAGTGGGTCTATTCTTACCATGAATACAGGACGCTGGGACTGTTGCTGTTTTTTGCGGACGTGCTGGTCGTTGTAGTTAATAATTCTTTGCATGACGTCATTAAGCGCGGATATCTGAGGGAAGTTTTCGAGCACGGAAAACACAGCGTCTATGTACTCGCGGTCGTTCTCATATATATATTCTCGTCGCAGCAGGGCGAAGTCTATTCGAGATTTGTCATAGGCTTTACTTTCGCGTTCTATCTCCTGTTCGGATATGCTGTCAGGATCACATGGAAGTGGATCTTAAGAAATACGAGCTTCAGAAGAGAGCGTAACAACATGCTGGTAGTAACGACCGAGGCTGAAGCCGATGCGATCATCTCGAAGCTCTTAAGTGATAAGCAGGCAGGATATGAGATCATCGGTGTAGTACTCCTAGAGAGCACGAACCTAAAGAAAATTCACGGGATCCCGATCGTTGCCGAGATGAAGGATGCTGCCCAGTTCATCGCGAAAGAATGGGTCGATTCCGTATATATCAATGCTCCCGGGAATGATAAAAAGATCATTAGGCTCATGAACGCATGCACGGTCATGGCGGTCCCCACGCATTATCATGTTCCGAATATGACGCGTCCGGGCGTTAAGAGATTCTCGGAAAAGATCGGCGGAACGACTGTACTTACCACAGCGATCAATTACGCGACTCCGGTCCAGATCCTGGTCAAAAGGATCTTCGATATCTTCGCAGGGCTTATTGGAAGCCTTCTCGCGCTGATAATCATGGCCGTAGTAGGCCCCATCATTAAGATTCAGTCACCCGGGCCTATCCTTTTCAAGCAGGAAAGAATAGGTAAGAACGGCAAGCATATAAAGATCTACAAGATCCGTTCCATGAGGATGGATGCTGAAGATCTTAAGCAGGATCTCATGAACGAGAACCGCGTTAAGGACGGCATGATGTTCAAGATGGATTTTGACCCGAGGATCATCGGTAATAAGATCCTTCCTGACGGCACGAAAAAGACCGGTATCGGTGAGTTCATCAGAAAGACAAGCCTTGACGAGTTCCCGCAGTTCTTTAATGTTCTGGGCGGTTCGATGTCAACGGTCGGAACGAGGCCTCCTACGCTCGATGAGTATGAGAAGTATCACTTCCATCACCGTGCGAGGATGGCCGTTAAGCCCGGCATTACTGGAATGTGGCAGGTAAGCGGAAGAAGCGAGATCACGGACTTCGAGGAAGTGGTAAAGCTCGACATGGAGTATATTGCCAACTGGAACCTGTCTTTGGACCTGAAGATCATATGCAAGACGATCGGAGTTATTTTCACGCGCAAAGGAGCTATGTGACATGGCCGGATCGTCAGGTGCAGCTTCCAGGGATATCTTCATCATCGGTGCCAAGTGTATCGGCCAGTACGGCGGATATGAGACTTTCATAGACAAGCTCACGAAGCAGCATCAGGACGAACATGATATCCGCTATCATATCGTGACCAAAGCGAACGGCGACGGCGCGATGGATGAGACTAAGCTTGATGCCGTCTCTGATATCGAGAAAAATGAAGACGGCACCGTCAGTTCATTTAAATATCACAACGCCCATGTCGTTAAGCTCAATGTGCCCCAGGTAGGCGCCGCGCAGGCGATCATCTACGATAAGAATGCTTTTAAGTGGTGCCTGAATTACATAAGCGCTAACCATATAGATAATGCGGTCATCTATGTTCTCGCGTGCCGCTTGGGGCCTTATTTCGCAGGTCTCGTAAACAAGGCTCATAAACTGAATTGCAAAGTCTATGTTAATCCCGACGGACACGAGTGGAAGAGGGCGAAGTGGTCTGCTCCGGTGCGCAAGTACTGGAAGGAATCAGAGCGGTTAATGGTTAAGCGCGCGGATCTCCTGGTCTGCGATTCAGTTAATATCGAGAAATACATCAGGGAAGAATATAAAGACTATCAGCCGGAGACGACATTTATCGCGTACGGCGCGGAGCTTTCGAAAAGTACTCTCGGCGATAACGATCCGAAGTTTACTGAATGGCTCGCATCTCACGGAATTACGAAGAATAACTACTACATGTGCTGCGGAAGATTCGTTCCGGAGAACAGCTTTGAGATCATGATACGCGAGTTCATGAAATCACATTCGGATAAAGATTTCGCGATCATTACGACTAAGAACGACAAGCTCCTGGCAGAGTTGGAAGAAAGGCTTCACTGGAAGGGCGATAAGCGCATCAAGTTCGTAGGTAGCGTTTACGATGCTGAGCTTCTTAAGAAGATCAGAGAGAACGCGTACGGCAATTTCCACGGGCATACTGTCGGAGGTACTAACCCCAGCCTTCTGGAGGCACTGGGAGCTACTGATCTGAACCTCCTGATCGATGTAGGATTTAACAGGGAAGTAGCTGAAGAGAGCGCTCTTTACTGGGGCGCAGGCGAAGGCGAGCTGGCGGCTCTTATCGATAGGGCAGATGCCATGCCTGAATCATTAAGAGAAGAATACGGCCGCAAGGCGA
The DNA here is from genome assembly GCA_045532275.1 of Saccharofermentans sp. Lineage (GTDB taxonomy): Bacteria > Bacillota > Clostridia > Saccharofermentanales > Saccharofermentanaceae > Saccharofermentans. Next base: position 83,730 of record JAZSFQ010000039.1, read on the forward strand.
AAGAACGCATCAGGACAGCATACAGCTGGGAATTCATCGGAAACAGGTATAAGGAGCTCTGGCTTAAATGAAGATACTGCATTATTCATTAGGTTTTCCTCCATACCGTTCCGGCGGTCTTACAAAGTTCTCCATGGATCTCATGAGAGAACAGATCCGTGAAAGCCATGAAGTCTCTCTCCTCTGGCCCGGCGAGATGAAACTCGTCGGAAACTCCGTAAGTATTAAGAAGGGAAATGACGTATCAGGTATCAGCAGCTACGAATTCATCAATCCTCTGCCCGTATCTTACGATGAGGGAATTAAAGACTTTGATGCGTTTATGAATGACGGTGATACCGAGGTCTATGAGAAGTTTCTTGGTGAACTCGAGCCTGATGTTATCCATGTCCACACGCTGATGGGACTTCATAAGAGTTTTCTTGATGCAGCGAAAAAGAAGGGAATACGTCTTGTGTTCACAACTCACGATTTCTTCCCGATATGCCCTAAGGTCACGATGTTCAGGCACGGTAAGATCTGCGAATCTATAGCATCGTGCGAAGAGTGCGGCGTGTGCAATAACACTGCCCTGAGCCTTAAAAAGATCCGGATCCTCCAGTCTCCCGCATACAGGGCAACTAAAGATTCCGCCATCGTTAAGAAGATGAGAAAACAGCACAGGGACGATTATCTCGCAGATGATACTGACCGCGATGAGAACGGCGCTGTAGGCACCGCAGAAGACTATCTTAAGCTCAGGAAACACTATGAGGAGATGCTCTCGCTGATGGACGTTATCCATTACAACAGTACTGTTGCAATGGCTGCTTATGAGAGCCTTCTCGATATGCCGCAGAGCAGGGTCATCCCGATCACGCATGAGGACATCGCTGATCACAGAAAGAGAAAAGAATTCGCGGGCGATACTCTTCGCATCAGATATCTCGGAGCGCAGAGCGCAGCTAAGGGTTATCCCATGTTGAAGAATGCTTTGGATACTCTTTGGAAAGAAAGACAGGATTTCGTTTTGGATGTTCATTTCGAGCCTGTGGAAAAAGCTCCTTACATCAGATCACACGAGCACTTCGAATATAAGGATCTGGAGGAGATATTTGATAACACGGATATCCTCATAGCGCCCAGTATATGGTATGAGACTTTCGGATTCACCGTTCTCGAAGCGCTGAGCTTCGGAGTGCCCGTAATGATCAGCGGAACAGTCGGGGCGAAGGACATCCTCGCAGATGGCGCGGGAATAGTGATAGATAACATAAATGAACAGAAGATAGTTGATGCTGTTAACGGACTTGACCGTAACAGATTAACTGAAATGAATAATGCGGTCATTGAGAGGCAGGACATTATGACGATATCTGAGATGTCCGGACGCATCATCAATGAATGCTATTTGGAGGGGTGATCCATGTCGCTTACTGATAAGATGCTTAAGATGGCCGGCAAAGAAGGACTCGAATTGGATGAGAGGATCAGCAAGGGTTACGTCAGATCTCTCTGCTGGAAATACGGATGGATGATGATCCGCGGAAAGTTCTACGCGTGTGGTAAGAAGGCTATAGACAGTTCTGTTTTCGTAGGCAGGAAGGTCAAGGTCAAGGAGAAGCGTTATCTCACAATAGGTGCGAAGACCAAACTCCATGACGGTGTATTTATCGATGCGCTTTCTAAAGAAGGCGTAAATATCGGTGACCATGTGGTTATCGGAAGGAATACAAGGATCGAATGTACGGGAAGCCTGGAGTACGTCGGCAAGGGCGTTAAGATCGGCAGCCGCACGACATTTAACAACGACTGCTTTTTCGGTGCTGCAGGCGGCATTGATATCGGTGAGGATGTAGTTGCGGGACAGTTCGTAAGGTTCCATTCGGAGAATCATAATTTCGATGACCTTAATAAGCTTATAAAGGAGCAGGGCGTAAGCCACAAAGGAATTAAGATAGGGAACAACTGCTGGATCGGATCCGGTGCCGTTTTTCTTGACGGTGCGGAACTGGAAGACGGATGCGTCGTCGGAGCGAATTCGGTAGTGACTAAGCATTTTCCCGCGAACTCGGTTATCGCGGGCGTTCCTGCAAAGATCATAAGAACAAGAGGAAGCAATGAGTAATATGGATAAGATCGATATCGTAATGACATGGGTTGACGGCAGCGATCCGCAGTGGACCGCTTCCAAGGCCGAATGGGAGAATAAGATAAAAGGTATCGACGAGAGCAGCAACGGTGTTACACGTTACCGCGACTGGGATAACCTCCGGTATATCTTCCGCGGTATAGAGAAGTTCATGCCCTGGGTCAACAAAGTTCATTTCGTTACCTGCGGTCATCTTCCTTCGTGGCTCAATACGGAATGCCCGAAGCTTAATGTCGTTAAGCACGAGGACTTTATTCCTGCGCAGTATCTGCCCACTTTTAATTCCAACGCCATCGAGATGAACCAGCACAGGATACCCGGTCTTTCAGAGCACTTTATCAGCTTTAACGACGACATGTTCGTTATACAGAAATGTGAGCCAGAGGATTTCTTTGAAGGCGGCATTCCCAAGGATATGGCAGTGCTATCGCCGTCGCCTGTTTTCAGGGACATTATATGCTGCACAGAGATTAATAATCTGGGCATTATCAACGATTACTTTACGGTCTCAGACATCAAGAAGAATAAGAAAAAATGGTACTCGTCCAAGTACGGCAAGCTTACTTTAAGGACGAGGATCTTCAGTAAGTTCAGTACGATCGTAGGCATCTTCGAACCGCATACGGCTTTGTCTTTTAAGAAGTCAACTTTTGAAGAACTGTGGGATAAGGAATTTGCGGCGCTCGACAAGACTTCATCAAATAAGTTCAGGACTAGAGATGATATAAACCAGTGGCTTGTCCGCCAGTGGCAGATCATGAACGGTGATTTCGAGCCCAGGAGATGGGACTTCGGAATATATATGCGGGGCTCGGATATTGAAGGCGTTTCCAAACTTTTGAAGAATCCCGGGAAGACGCATCTCGTGTGCATCAATGATTCGACGACAGTCGAAGATTTCGAGAAATGCAGGAACGGCATAAACAAAGCACTGGAAGGACTTCTTCCTGATAAGTCGATGTTCGAGAAGTGAGGATGAGAGCTTAAGATGGAATCTGTTAAAGGACTTGTCAGCATAATCATTCCTGTCTATAACGGCGGGAAATATCTTGCTGCATGTCTGGCTTCGCTCTCGGCGCAGACTTATGAGAATATCGAGATCCTTATTATCGACGACGGTTCCACGGACGATTCGGTAAAGATCTGCAGCGATTATTCTCTGGGAAATAATAAGATCAGGCTCATCACAAAAGTTAACAGCGGAGTCTCTGATACGAGGAATACAGGGCTGGAAAACGCTAATGGCGAGTTCATAGTTTTCGTGGACTGTGACGATAAGATCGGGAAAGATTATATCTCACATCTGATATCACTTATGAATGATGACATTGATTTCGGCGTTACCGGATGGACGAAGGAAAAGGAGAACGGGGAACTCATCGAGAAGTGCGTTGCTATCGACGGTGAATTCAGCGCGGAAGGGTGTCTTATGAATCTTGTAACGCTCAATGCCGTACAGGGTTATCCTTTCGCGAAGATATTCAGGAATCAGATCATCGCGGAAAATAAGATAAGGTTCGATAAAGAGATAACGATCTTCGAGGATCTGCTGTTCTGCTGTGAATATGTATGCCACTGCAGGAAAGGGAAGATCAATACGGTTCATAATGACTACCACTACATCCTCCATGAGAACAGCGCGAGGAATAAGACGATCCATGCAAAGTCTTTCGATACCAACTGGCTCACTGAGATAAAGGCGCTGGAAAAGCTCCTTGAAGTGGTAAGCAGTTTTAAGAAAGCAGCGAAAAAAGTGCGCGCGAGGATCGCTCTGTCTTCTTCTTTTTATATCAACCGCATGTTCGACTGCGGTTACGAGGATAAAGCATTGCAGGACGAACTCCGCAGGAATGTTAAGAAGAATCTGGGTCAGGCCCTGTTCTCTTCCGAAGGCGATTTCAAATGGAAGATGCAGGCTCTGCTCTGCGCCATATCACCGAAGTTCGAGTATAAGCTGAAGAGGAAAACATGATAGATCCGAAAGTGTATAAAAAGTGGTTTACCGCTTCCATAATACCGATTGTCCTGTTCTACCTTTGTGAGTTCAGGTTCTTCTATCTGCTTCCGCTTCCGGCAGTGCTCGTCGCAGGAAGCACGAATAAAAATCTCCTCGCGGTTTTCTCGCTCTGCGCATTCGTTTGGTTCCTGATAAGGGAGAAGAAACTGAAGTTCGGATACTTCGGAATCACTTTCATTCTGATACTGTCCTGCGTTACCATATCGACGGTACTCTCTGCATTCGAATTCGGATATAAATTGACACAGGTCCTGTGGGGAATAATTCCTTATCTGCTGCTCTTATTGTATTTTCCTGCGAAAAGATATCTAGCAGATAAGGATATGATGGAACGCTTTATCGTGATAGGCGAGATATCAGCCGTGTTCGTAAGCATTCTGTTCTTTATCCAGTACGCTAAATATACCGGCAAGTCATCGGTATTCCTGAAGATCCCTGACATGATACCTGATCACTATATCTGGCATCCTGAAGAGGGCCTGCGTATAAGAAATAATTTTGACGGATTCTTCAGGGTGTTCTCGCTCGTTATTTTCGACAGGATGATCGCAAAGAAGTTCAGGAAGAGCCTGCTCGACATCGTTTCATATACCGCGATTGTCGCAATGATATTCCTTATAGACAGGTCCAGGGCATATCTTGTCATTGTGCTCTTTTCTTCGATCGCAATACTCGTTTACCGTTCGCGGAAAAAGGTTACGACGATCATCTTCATCTTCGGTTCTCTTGCTGTTACAGGCGGCGCAGCAGTGGCTTTTATCAAGGTGACATCGATCGCTGAATCCATCCTCAATAATTCGGGTTCGTGGTTTGCGAGAGTCGAAGCTGCAGGGCATTATATGGTCGTAGGATTCGAGCATATCTTCTTCGGAATCGGAATGGCAGATCCCGAATCTTATCCTGCGGTAGAGAAATACGTAAGAGGAATACAGGGTATCTATTATCCCGATGACGTTGGATTATTCGGCCTGTTTGCGCTATTGGGCGTGATAGGTATCGCTCTTTATATCGTCATCATCATCAAGGCCTACAGGAGCCTGAAATATGCTAAAGACAACAAGGCATTGCTTTTCGGCCTGCTCATATGCATGGTGCTCTCATCGATACTGACATCTTATTTAGACAGGGCGAGATTGATGGCATTGGTATTCACGGCAGTTCTTTGCGAGATAAACACAGATCAAAGGTTAAGCAAATATGAATTCAATCGTTTTAACAGATTATAAGAGTATTGCACGCACCATTGATATGTGTGAGCGCTTTAACGCAAAGATCAATGAAGAGATCGCGTATATCATCGTGGATAACAGCGCTGAAGAATGCGGAAGGAAATACCTTGAAGATAACGGCATTGAGTATTCGGAGAGCATTTTCCGCGATAAGAAGGTCTACCTGTTCAGTAAGAACGTGATCGATTATGTGCTGATAGACAGCAATGCGAACTCAGGCTATGCCATCGGAAATAATCTCGGCGCCGGATATGCGGGGGAGAAGTTTAACAGCGAATATTATATCTTCTCGAACAGCGATCTGGATTTCCCGGAAGACCTGGATCTGTCAGTCATAACGAAGACTTTACATGAGAATGCCAACGTCGGCATAATCGGTCCTAACGTCCTTTATAAGGGCAAGAGCAGACAGAATCCGAAGATGTTCAGAGGCATCTGGGCGCAGATGATCGCTGGTGATTTTAACTCCAGATGGTTCCACTGTAAATATAATGACAGATTCGGTACGCTGGTACCTGATCCTGTGGAAGGAAAGGCTGACTGGGTCATGGGGTGCTTCATGATCGTCTCTGCCGCGAAATTCGATGAGGTAGGAGGCTTTGACGAGCACACGTTCCTCTATGGCGAGGAGATGATCTTAAGCCGCAGGATGCTCGCCAAGGGCTACATAAACTATTACCAGCCCGCTCTTACGATAATTCACGACCACTCCGGCGTGGATAACTATAAGATGCGGAAGATGCTTCACAAGTCGCTGAAGTATTACTACAGGAAATATGTACATACGAATATCTTCCTGCTCCTGCTGTCGGATATCTCGTTCTATATAACCGAATTCGGATACTTCCTGTATCACGATCTGATAAAAGTAAAGCTGCTGAAGAAGAGTTAAACATAATGGGTAAGAAGTCATTGACAGTAAATGCCGCTCTTAACATCATCAAGGAACTGGTAAACATCCTGTTCCCGATGATCACGTTCCATTATGTGACTACGCTCCTGGGTGAGTATAACTACGGCAAATATGTTTTCGGCGCAAGTATCGTAAGCTATATCTCATATATCGCAGCGGCAGGGATCCTGCGTTATGCGGTAAGGGAATGCGCGAGCATCAGGGACGATAAGGCGAAGGTTGAGACGCTGGTCAATGGGATCTATACGATCAATATCTTTACGACACTGATAGCGTTCGTGATCCTCGCAGGATTGCTCGTATTCTGGCCGAAACTCCATTCATATGCGGCGATAATCCTCGTGCTGAGCCTTACGGTATTGTTCGCAACGATAGGCGTTGACTGGATCAACAGCGCATTCGAAGATTTCGCGTTCATTACGGTAAGGCATATCATCTGCCAAACACTGGCGCTTATTCTGGTTTTCGTTCTCGTAAGGGATTCTGATGATGTCGTAGGTTATGCGATAGCGTCATCGTTTGGCGTCGTCGTTCCGAACATCATCAACAGGTTCCACATAAAGAAGAAGTACGGATTCTCGCCGAAGTTCAGGCCGTCAGAGAAGATAAAGAAGCATATTAAGGCCATTGCATTTCTTTTCGCCTGCACGATCGGAACATTCATCTATATCAATTCAGACGTCACGATCCTGGGCATCTTCTACGACGATAATATCACGGGCTTTTACGGCGTCTCGAGCAGGTTCTATCTGCTGGTAAAACAGGTGATCAACGCTGCTTTCCTCGTATTCATTCCGAGGATCGCGAATGAGCTTGCAAAGGACCTCCATAAGTCGATCGAAAAACTCCGGAAGGTCCTTCATTTTACTATAATCGCTGTCGTTCCCGCGTCTGTCGGACTTATCATGATAAGGAAGAATCTCATACTCCTTTTCTCAGGCGAGAAATACATAAGATCGCAGTCTTCGCTCTTTATCCTGGGCATCGCGCTGATACCGGCGCTCCTTGCTAACTTCTACATCAACATCGTCATGATCCCCCTGAAAAAAGAGAAACAGGTCATGATCGCCACGCTGGTAAGCGCGGGCGTGAACCTCGTGCTGAACATAATCCTTATTCCGTTCTTTGCAGAAAATGCTGCTGCGATAACGACGCTTATCGCAGAACTTCTGATGCTCGGAATGGGCATGTTCTGGACGAGAGATCTGCATTTCGGTAAGTTGTTAAAGCCTTTGGCGGCGAGTGTCTTAGGCGGCGCGGGCATTGTTGGTGTATGCTTATTAACGGACAGCTTTATAACGGTGCCTCTGTGGGGCGTGGTAATTCCCATACTCGCAAGCGGCGTCCTGTATCTGGCTGTTTTGGCGGTTTTTTACAGAAAAGAAATGGTATCGCTCATAAAGAATAAGAAAATTGCTTGAAGAGAATAAATTGCGGATGAGTTATCATTCAACGGGAGAATTTATATGAAGATTTTTGTAACAGGTGTTTGCGGTCAGTTAGGACATGATGTGGTCAACAATGCCGCAGCAAGAGGAATCGAAGCAGTCGGATCTGATATCCAGGTCGTTTATTCCGGTGTTGCTGACGGCAGCGCAGTTACTTCCGTGCCTTATGTCCAGCTCGATATAACCGATAAAGATGCCGTTGATTCCGTGCTGAACGAGATCAGGCCCGATGCCGTTATCCACTGCGCGGGATGGACAGCAGTGGATGATGCAGAATATGAAGAGAACAGGGAAAAAGTTCATATAATAAATGTCCTTGGAACGCAGTATATCGCTGAGGCCGTAAAAGAGATCGGCGCAAAGATGCTTTATCTTTCCACGGATTATGTTTTCGACGGAAAAGGCGAGAGGCCCTGGGAGCCTGACGACAAGTGCTATGCGCCTCTTAACGTCTACGGTCAGAGCAAACTCGACGGTGAACTCGCAGTATCATCGATCCTTGAGAAATACTTTATCGTCCGCATCGCATGGGCATTCGGCCTTAACGGCAAGAACTTTATCAAGACCATGATCAATGTCGGCAAGACGCACGATACCGTCCGTGTCGTTAACGACCAGATCGGCACGCCGACTTATACTCTGGATCTGTCGAGGCTCCTCGTTGACATGATCCTTACTGATAAATACGGTTACTATCACGCGACTAACGAAGGCGGATATATTTCCTGGTACGATTTCTGTGTTGAGTTCTATAAGCAGTACGGACTTGATACCAAGGTTATTCCGGTTACCACTTCCGAGTACGGTCTTTCGAAAGCCGCAAGACCGGAGAACAGCAGACTCGATAAGTCCAAGCTGGCCGAGGCAGGCTTCACACCGCTCCCTGACTGGAAAGACGCGGTAAGAAGATATCTCACGGAGGCTGAGCTCTGATGGCATTTACTATCGAGAAAACTGAGCTACCGGGCGTCATCGTTATCCAGCCGCAGCTTTTCGGCGATAGCAGGGGATACTTCATGGAGACTTACAAGAAGTCTGATTTTGCCGCTGCCGGAATAGATAAAGAATTCGTTCAGGACAACGAGAGTGCCAGCACGAAAGGCGTTCTGCGCGGTCTGCATTTTCAGAAGGATCATACGCAGGGCAAGCTCGTTCGTGTCATCCGCGGCGAAGTCTACGACGTCGCAGTCGACGTAAGACCGGGCTCTGAGACATTCGGCAAGTGGGTAGGTCTGACGCTGAGTTCAGAGAAAAAGAACATGCTCTATATCCCTGAAGGATTCGCGCACGGATTCCTCGTTCTGTCAGATATCGCGGAATTCATTTATAAGTGTACGGATGTTTACGATCCTTCATCAGAGGGCGGCATCCCGTGGAATGATCCTTCGATTGCCGTCGAGTGGCCGAAACTCGACATCCCGTATAATATGAGTGAGAAAGACGGCAGGCACGAATCTTTCGCGTCACAGGATTTCTCATGGGCAGCCAAGTGGCTGTGAGACGGTGATTAATATGAAGTCAGTCGGATTTGGTGTTAAGACGTTGAATTATGAAATCAGTCGGATTTGGAGCTAAGCGGAGATAAGCAAATGAAGTTTATTGCGTGTTCAGGTTATTATGCTACAGGCTCGAGCGCCATCACGGATCTTTTCACGGAATTCGACAACGTGTGTTCGCTCGGCATGTACGAATACCGCTTCCTTCACGACCCCGACGGCATCTCCGATCTCGAATACAACGTCGTCGAGAACAATAACCGTCATAACACGAGCGACGCAATCAAGAGATACATAAAGCTCGCCGCGAACGCGAAGAAGAACGGCTACGGCACGTATGATATTTTCGAGGATGAATTCGAGAAGGCCACGGAAGCCTTTATCGACGATATTACCGAATTAAAGACGAAGACCTGGTGGAACAAGGACCGTCTCGACAGGGGACGACTGTTCTGTTTTATTGACCGTGTTTATTCCTATATGAAGAGGCTTTTCAAGGGCGAGCTCAAGACCGAGATCCGTTATTCATTACTGACTGACCGTGAGCCGTCATACTATTCCGCGATCGACGAGGAGACTTTCCTTAAGGCCGTCCGAAAATATGTCGACAGGCTTTTCGATTTCGCCAACAAGAACAAGCTCCCGTATGTCATGGTCGACCAGATCGTTCCGCCCACCAACACCAAGCGCTTCCTGCGCTATTTCAATGACATCAAGATCATCGTCACCGAGCGCGACCCGAGGGACATCTTCCTTCTCGAGCGTTTCGACTGGAAGTGGGGCGTAATTCCGGTAAAGGACGTTAAGGAATATGTCGAGTGGTTCAGGATCACCCGCAGATTCAGCAATCCCGCTGATGAGGACACGAGCCGTGTCCTGCGCATCCGGTTCGAAGACCTGATCTATAAATATGACGAGACTACCGCGAAGGTCATCGGCTTCGTCGGCATCGATCCGGCGCAACACATTAGGCCTAAGACCTGCTTTGACCCTGCTAAGTCCATCAGGAATACCAACGTTGCCAGGCGCTGCCCCGGCTGTGAGGATGAGATCAGATATATCGAGGCGGAGCTGAAGGATTATCTGTACGACTTTGAGAAGTACTCTGAATAAGAATCGCATTTCTATCGAAAATCCCCTTTTTTACGGCCATCCCGATGAACTTTTTCGAAAATTTCATCGAAGTGGCCGCATATCGGGGCATTTTTGAGAGATTTGAAAAAACTTATAGCAGAACACAGTTATCCCTTGACACTATTGCCTTTTAGTGGTTTTATATTGTCATTCTTGTTCACGAAAATTATAAGGAACAAAGTTCATGAACTTGCAAGAAGCAGATATCTTACGAACATTGCTTGAAAAGCCTTACACTAACCAGAGGATTCTGTCAGATTTAACAGGGCATTCTCTGGGCGTTATAAACAGGTCTATAAAGAACCTGATCGCGGAAGGCTATCTGAATTCAAAGGTTCAGCTGACAAAGAAGGCGAAGGACGAGATAAAGAACAACTCTCCTAAGAACGCCATAATCCTTGCGGCCGGATTCGGAATGCGCATGGTTCCGATAAATCTTTCTACGCCTAAAGCGCTCCTCGAGATCGACGGGGAGATCCTGATAGAGAGGATTATAACCCAGCTGCACGAGGCCGGTGTTAAGGATATTACGGTCGTTGTCGGTTTCATGAAGGAGAGCTTCGAATACCTTATCGATGAATATAATGTCGATCTCGTCGTGAACCGCGAGTACGCATCGAAGAACAATCTTCACAGCCTTGCGCTCGTGTCAGACAGGATCAGTAACACATACATTGTTCCGTGCGATATCTGGTGCAGGGAAAACCCTTTCAGCAGGGTTGAACTCTATTCCTGGTATATGGTCAGCGATTCCGAGGACGAGGAGTCGACGGTCAGGGTGAACCGCAAGACTGAGTTGGTCAAGGTTACGGACAAAGAGCCGGGCAACCGCATGATCGGCATTTCATACATCATGGAACCGGAGGCGGCTATAGTCCGTGAACAGCTCGCAAAATCAGATGACGACGATCACGCAGACAGCTTCTGGGAAGAGACCCTGATCTCCAAAGACCGCCTGATCCTGCCGGCTAAAATAGTCTCATCAGAAGACGCTGTTGAGATCAATACTTACGAGCAGCTGCGCGAATTCGATTCGGATTCCAACCATCTGAAGTCTGATGCCATGAAGACGATAGCTAAAGTCCTGAACTGTAAGGAAAAGGACATTACTGATATAAGCGTGCTTAAGAAGGGCATGACCAACCGCTCGTTCATTTTCAGCTGTAAGGGCGCGAAATATATAATGCGCATTCCGGGCGAGGGTACGGAGCTGCTCATCAACCGCGGGCAGGAAGCGGAGGTTTTCGCGACCATAAGCGGAAAGGGGCTTTGCGACGATCCGTTATACATCAATCCCGAAAACGGCTTTAAGATCACCAGATATCTTGAGGGCATCAGGACCTGTGACCCCGAGAATGAAGATGATCTGAAAAAGTGCATGGCGAAGCTCAAAGCATTCCACGGCATGAATCTCAAGGTGCCTCATACATTTGATGTTTTCGGGCAGATAGATTTCTATGAGAAACTTTGGGACGGCACGCCATCGGTTTACCGCGATTACAAGAAGACTAAGGCAAATGTGCTCTCGTTGAAGAGCTATATTGACAAGCAGAAGAAAGACTGGTGTCTCACGCATATCGATGCGGTGCCTGATAATTTCCTGTTCTACAAGACAGAAACAGGCGAAGAACTCCAGCTTACCGACTGGGAGTATTCGGGAATGCAGGATCCGCACGCCGACATTGCGATGTTCTGCATCTACAGCCTTTACGACAAGGTGCAGTGTGACCGCCTGATCGACATTTATTTCGACGGCAAATGCAATAACGAAACCCGCACGAAGATCTACTGCTACATCGCAGCCTGCGGCCTCCTCTGGTCGAACTGGTGCGAGTATAAGAGAAAACTCGGCGTTGAGTTCGGTGAATATTCGCTCCGCCAGTACCGTTACGCGAAGGACTTTTACAGATTCTCGAAAACCATGATGGAAGAGGCTAAGTGATGGCCGAAGAGACGCATATGGTAAGACGTGCCGTGATAATGGCTGCGGGAGTCGGCAACCGCATGAGACCTTTGACCGACAGCATCCCGAAGCCGCTTGTTAAAGTTAACGGCACAAGGATGATCGATACCGTCGTAAACGCGCTGCGAAATAACGGCATTACCGAAATTTACGTTGTCGTCGGATACCTGAAAGAGCAGTTCTACGACTGGACTTCTGAGCAGAATGACATACAGATCATCGAGAATCCTTTTTACGACACATGCAACAATATCAGTTCGTTATATGCCGCGCGCGAGCATCTCGAGGACAGCATCATCCTTGACGGTGATCAGATCATCTACAGAGAAAAGATCTTAGAGCCGCATTTCACGCTGTCGGGATATAACGCGGTCTGGTGCGAAGATGAGACTGACGAGTGGCTCATGCAGGTAGAAGACGGCGTTGTTACGTCCTGCTCCAGAACAGGAGGCTCTCACGGATGGCAGCTGTACAGTGTCTCGAGATGGAGTGCTGAAGACGGCAGGACGCTGAAAGAACTCCTGGAACTCGAGTTTGAAGTCAATAAGAAACGCGATGTTTACTGGGATGACATTCCGATGTTCCTGCATCCGGACAGATTCAAGCTCGGCATCAGGATAATGAACAGGGAAGACATCCTGGAGATAGACAGCCTGGAAGAGCTGCAAATGATAGATACAAGTTATTTGAACATATAAGGAGAGTTAGTTATGGCAAAAGAAGTAAGCAAAGAGGTCACTAAGAGGAAGATAGACCCTTTTACGACGATCATCCCATTAGTGTGCATTCTTGCTCTGTGTGCATATTTCATTCTTGCACCTGAGAATTCAACGTCTGCGCTTGAAGTGATCAGAAGTTTCCTGGGTGATAAGTGCGGTGTTTATTACCTCGTAGTAGGTTTGGGATTCTTCCTCGTATCTATCTGGATCTCATATTCCAAGATCGGAAAGATCACGATCGGTAAGCCGGGTGAGAAACCGCAGTACGGCTTTATCTCCTGGGGCGCGATGGTTTTCACATGCGGTCTCGCGTCAGATATTCTTTTCTATTCATTCTGTGAGTGGATCTACTATTTCGAAGACCCCCATGTACAGGCTTTGGGTGACATCAATGAGTGGTCAGCAACATTCCCTCTCTATCACTGGAGCTTTATACCGTGGAGCTTCTATGCGGTTCTCGCAGCTGCTTTCGGTTTCATGATCCATGTCAGAAACTGCCATAAGCAGAAGTATTCAGAGGCATGCAGACCTCTGCTTGGTAAGCGTACAGACGGCATCTGGGGCAAGATCATTGACCTTCTCGCTGTTATTGCACTTATCGCAGGCACGGCAACGACGTTCTCAATCGCTACTCCTTTGCTTTCTATGGTTCTTACAGACCTCTTCGGTATTGCAGGATCCAAGTTCGTTTCTATCGGGATCCTTGTTATCGTTTGCGGAATCTATACATGCTCTGTTCTGAACGGCCTCAAGGGCGTAAATATGCTCTCTAAGATCTGTATGATCCTGTTCGGCATCATTCTTCTGTATGTATTCATCCTCGGAGGTGAGGCAAGATTCTCTGTTGAGACAGGTGTTACTGCTATGGGTAACATGGTCCAGAACTTCATCGGACTCTCCACCTGGACAGATGCAGCCAGAACGGAAGCAGGCTTTGCACAGAACTGGACGATCTTCTACTGGGCATACTGGATGGTATGGTGCGTTGCAGCGCCTTTCTTCATGGGCATGATCAGCCGCGGCAGGACCATCAAGCAGGTAATCATGGGATCTTATGTTTTCGGTACAGCCAGTACTTTGATCTCATTCATCGTTCTCGGAAACTTCGGACTCGGTATGAAGGTTCACGGCAGATTCGATGCCGTTGCCCAGTACTATGCAAACGGTGAGGATCTATATCAGACAATCATCGACATCATCCACCAGCTGCCTCTGGCACCAGTGTTCCTTGTAGTTCTCGCTCTTGCAATGTTCGCTTTCTATGCAACATCTTTCGACTCGATAACAATGGTTGCTTCAAACTACAGCTACAAGAACATGAATAACGACGAGGTTGCCAGCAAAAAGATGAAGCTCTTCTGGGCATTCCTTCTGATCATGCTGCCTATCGCGCTTATCTTCTCGGAGGGCACGATGGCAAACCTTCAGACCGTGTCTATCATCGCGGCCTTCCCGATAGGTATCGTCATGATCCTCATCGTTTTGAGTTTTATCAAGGACTCGAAAAAATATATCGAAGAGCTGAAATCCGATAAAGAAGAAAAGATGTGATCGGCCGGTGATTGACCTGGTGATCGCCTGGTGATTGACCTGTTATTGGTCGGTGATTACCCCACAAAATTGGCCCTTAAATTTAACCCTTTAATCGGACTGATAAATATCTCCCCGAGGTATATAATTAATTTATATCATCTCGAGGAGGTATTTTTTTATGCGTGCTCGTTTCAAAGTCCTCTGTTCGGTTTTTGCGGCTTTCATGATTCTGGCATCATTTTCGGTTCTTGTTTCTGCAAGTACCGAGATTGCCTCAGGCACTGTCAAGGCTAATTATTCCGATTTTGATTATGTTCTTTATTCTGACGGCCTGTTGAAGGTAGATACCAGAAACAGGATCTGCCAGCTTGATGAGCTGAGCGCAGATATCCTGGCTAAGATTAAAGAGGTCGAATTCGATGTTACCAATGCCGCATATGACGGCGTACATTACGACGAGATAGGTTTTTACGGCGGAGGCTGCAAAGCAACAAAAGTCTCAGTTACGACTGATGCAGGAACGGATTTTTACTATGTAAGTTTTTATGATTTTCCGGAACTTGCCGGTAACAGCGGATGCATTGCATTTCCTGAAGATTCTGAGATATCAGGTATTGTAATCGACAGATGCCCGGGAATTTCTTCTGTTGGTTTTCTTGAAGATTTAAATGTTCATTCTATATATCTGAATAACTGCACTAAGCTTATTACAGCGGATCTTTCATCTACCACTGTTACTTATGGCGGCTTTTACGGGTGCAGTAATCTTACCGAGCTGATCCTGCCCGATCAATTCAATATTGCAAATGAAGACGGATACGGCGGACTTAGCGGCTGTTCCAGTCTCAGGACCATAAGAATGCCTATATATCCTGTAGGTAATTTGAACCTTTCAGGAGTGCCTGTTGAATCCGTTAAGATCCCTTCCGGAACTTCCGCCCTGGAATATGGAGCTTTTTTAGACTGTAAAGAACTTAAGACCGTATACATTCCGGCCAGTATTAAAGGAATTTCTTATAATGCTTTTGACGGCTGTTCATCTCTGACGGATGTCTATTACGGCGGTTCGGAAGACCAGTGGAATGATATTGAAGTCTGGTACGACAATTCGAAATCAATAAAGTTAAAGGATATTTTCGGAGATGCTGCGATCCATTTCAATTATGATGAGTATCCGGAATTCTGGTATGAGGGTTACTGGACTGACGATGAGCATACCGATTGGAAGTATTATGACAAGACAGGTGACTGTGCTAAAGGCTGGAAACGTGTTGGCGGTGCATGGTATTTCTTCGATGATCAGGGCATCATGCAGACCGGCTGGATCAAGGAAGACGGCATCTGGTACTACTTAAGACCTTCCGGATCGATGTACACGGGATGGCTGTCATTTGGCGGCAGCTGGTACTATCTTAAGTCTTCAGGCGCTATGGCAACCGGCTGGGAGAAGGTCGGCGGCAAATGGTATCTCTTCAATAACGGCGGCGTAATGCTTACAGGCTGGCAGAAAGACGGCGGCAAGTGGTACTATCTCGAGTCTTCCGGCGCAATGAAGACCGGCTGGCTTCTCTCCGGCGGCAAATGGTATTACCTTAATCCCAACGGCTCCATGGCAACCGGCTGGGTAAAGAGCGGCGGCCTCTGGTATTACATGGATCCTGCATCAGGCGCCATGGTAACAGGAACTTTGACGATCAACGGCAAGACATACAGGTTTGCTGATGACGGTCACTGCTTAAATCCGTAAGTTGTATTGACTGATTTGTCGTTTTTTCGGGACGCACCTTTACCGGGTGCGTCTTTTTTTTTGTAGAATATACGATAATAACGGAATAACGGCGGTTTGAACGGCGCCGCCGTTCATTCCGCCGTTAATTCAGCCTGAAAGCCCCGAAATAACGGCAAACCCGACGGCACCGCCGTTCATTCCGCCGTTAATTCAGCCTGATAATATCAATTAAGTTGCACATTTTTTATTGTTAATCAATGATTAACGCTTCGTAAAATCTCTTTTCAAAAGGTCAAATTCAATTGACTTAAATACTTCGAAGACTAAAATTGAAGTATCTTGAAAAATTCGGGTATCTATATGAATCAGAAAGGAGTTTTGCAATGAAAAAGCGTATTTTATTACGTCTTGTGAGTATGGGTATCACTGCTGCGATACTGTTCTCATGCGGTGGACAGCTTCTGGCCGCAGAAACGGACGAAGCCTTTACCTGGGGTAAGGCTACCGCAGAAAGTGCTGCTGATACTGATGAGGCGTTTGAGGGACTCTCAGGCGAAGACAGTATCGAGGAGTATATCGATATTGATTTTGACAATGATTATCTTGCCGAACAGTACATAATCAGTAATATGAGCCTTAACAGGCAGGCCTATAACGGTACTTATGATTATGAGAGCGGTCTGACAGGCGCTAACCTGACCTTATATAATTATCTGCTGCCTCATGTCAAAGCTATCGCGGCAGGAACTGAGACGAGCAGTTACTTTGAGATTCCTGAAAATGTATTGAGTTTTACCTTTACTTATAAGGAACTCGGGATTGACGACAGCGCCGATCAAAATGCTATCAGTGCTGCGGTTAAACAAGCACTTATCAATGAAGGATACAGCCTGAACGCTATTGTAAATGCGCTTCTGTTTTCATGTCCGTACGATATGTATTGGATGGATAAGACTGCAGGTGTGAGAAGCGGATATGGATGGGATGACACAGGTTCAAGTATAGTAGTTGACGGTTTTGTTATCCTGCTGCCTGTAGCTGGTGAATATCAGGGCGAAAGTATGTCTGACGTCAACTCCACATTCGGCCAGGCTGTTACGGCAGCTGCCGCAAATGCGAAGGCGATCATTACGACGAATGCTTCTTCAGACGATTACAATAAGCTTTCGGCATATGCGGAAGCCATCTGTGATTCAGTAGATTACAATTACGATGCCGCAGATGAAAATTTCCAGTATAGTTACGGAAATCCCTGGCAGCTTATCTGGGTCTTTGACGGCGATGAAGACACAAAGGTAGTCTGCGAAGGATATTCCAAGGCTTTCCAGTATCTTTGCGATAACACCGCATTTGTTGATGACAGCATATATGCGATCTCAGTAACCGGTACAGTAGTTTACTCTGTTAACGATAATCCCGGCGGCCACATGTGGAATATCGTCCGTATGGAGGACGGGAAAAATTATATCGTTGACGTAACTGCAATTGATACCGGCGGTTCCGATTCTTTCCTCAAGGGCGCGACCAGCTCTACGGTTTCAGGATGTGTCGATACGAACGGATATAAGTATACATATTCAAGTGATACTAAGTCATTTTTCGCAAGTGATGCGATCCTTATCGCTTCAGCTGACTACAAATACACCGCTCCGGCTACTACTTATAACGTCACATTGGACATTGCCAAGGATTGTGATCCTGTACTCTCAGCATCAAAAGCTGCTGAAGGCGACAAGATCACCGTTACCGTAAATCCTGTAGAAGGATATGAGTTCGATTACATTACTGTAAACGGCACACAGTACGATAAGCCTGAGTTCGTAATGCCTGCTGTAGACGTTAAAGTAAATGTTTACTGCAAGAAGATCGATTATACGATCACTGTTGCTGAAGCTCAGAACGGTTCTGTTACGACCAACACCAAGACAGCTAACGTCGGCGATGAGATCACGATCACAGCAACACCTGATGCAGGCTATGAGATCGATTCAATTACCGTAAAGGATTCTGACGGAAATGTTATTGATGTCAACAATGCTAACGTTTTCCAGATGCCTGCAGCTAATGTAACTGTCACTGCTGCATTTAAGAAGATCGGCTATAAGGTCGAATTAGGCGATATTATCAAGAACTGCGATCCTGTACTTTCAGCTTCTTCAGCTACTGAAGGCGATAAGATCACCGTTACCGTAAATCCTGTTGAAGGATATGAGTTCGATTACATCACTGTAAACGGCACACAGTACGATAAGCCTGAGTTCGTAATGCCTGCGGCAAATGTCGTCGTAAATGTTTTCTGCAAGAAGATCGATTATACGATCACTGTTGCTGAAGCTCAGAACGGTAAAGTAACAACCAATACAACGACAGCTAACGTCGGTGATGAGATTACGATCACAGCAACACCTGATGCTGGTTATGAGATCGATTCCATTACCGTAAAGGATGCTGACGGAAATGTTATTGATGTCAACAATGCTAACGTTTTCCAGATGCCTGCAGCTAATGTAACTGTCACTGCTGCATTTAAGAAGATCAGCTATAAGGTCGAATTAGGTCTGCTATCAAAGAACTGTACTCCTAAGCTCTCCGCAACCTCTGCAGCTGAAGGCGATAAGATTACTGTAACCGTAAATCCCGTAGTCGGCTTCGAGTTCGAATATATTACGGTTAATGACAAAGAGTACAAAGTTCCCGAATTTACGATGCCTGCAGAAAACGTTGTCGTAAATGTTTACTGCAAGAAGATCGATTATGCGATCACGGTTGCTGAAGCTCAGAACGGTAAGGTTACAACTAATACCAATACGGCTAACGTCGGTGATGTTATCACTGTCACAGTTACACCTGACGAAGGTTATGAGCTTGACGCCATTACCGTAAAAGATGCAGACGGAAATGTTATTGATGTCAACAAGGATAATGAATTCGAGATGCCTGCTTCTGCAGTAACAGTCTCTGCAACATTCAAGAAGACAGTGACGCTTTCCGGATGGGTACAGGATGGAGATATCTGGTACTATTACAAGGAAGACGGCATGAAGGCAACAGGCTGGCTCAAGGTCGGCGCATGGTACTATTTCGATGATAACGGCGTAATGCAGACCGGCTGGAAGAAGATCGACGACGTCTGGTACTGCTTTAAGAATTCCGGTTCAATGTATTCTGCCGAGTGGCTTAAGTGGGGCGACAGCTGGTACTACCTGCAGAGCAGCGGCGCTATGGCAACAGGCTGGTTCAAGGTCGGCAGCACCTGGTACCTCTTTAACAGCAACGGCGTTATGCTCACAGGCTGGCAGCAAGTTGACGGCAAGTGGTACTATCTCGATTCTTCCGGCGCAATGAAGACCGGCTGGGTCAGCAGCGGCGGCAAGTGGTATTACCTTAACGCTTCCGGCGACATGAAGACCGGCTGGCTCAAGGACGGCGATCTCTGGTATTATCTGGATCCTTCCACTGGCGCCATGGTAACAGGAACTTTGAGGATCAACGGCAAGAGATACAGATTCGCTGATGACGGCCACTGTCTGAATCCGTAATTCGTTTTTGAAAGTTTAGGCTTTTAGGGGCGCGCCTTGAACGGGCGCGTCTCTTTTTTACGGTTATTTAGTAGAAAAAAGATACATTAATGCGTGAGTTGTCTCTTTTTATATTGTGAAAACTTTAAAAAACGATACAGGAGATTTTTTGTCGGGAAAACAAGGTATTTATAATTTTCATGTCGGGAACGGTTGTTTTTTCAATGTTTCCGACATGACGAGAAGCTTAAAGCCCTCATCAGTAGATGTTATTGCCCATCAGACCTTGGATTTTCCCTCAAACCATGTCGGAAGCAATCGTTTTTTCGAAGTTTCCGACATCATTTCAGCGAAAACTCCTAATTCCCGACATGATTGCATTTCATTTAGACAAAATCCGACGGCAGAACAGGATTTAGCCCGGATCAGACTGCCAAACCTTATTGTTAATCACAGGTTAACTCTTCGTAAAAATCTCTTCCTGCAGGTCAAAATTTATTGACTAATATAATTCGAACAATAAAATAGAAGTAAGTTTATTAATTCGGGTGACTGAATGAATCTGAAAGGAGATCTGCATTGAAAAAAAGATTTTTGTTACGGCTCGTGAGTCTGGGCATCACGGCTGCGATACTGTTCTCGTTCGGGGGACAGCTTTTGGCCGCTGAAACTGATGAGACATCTGAAGAGCGCACGCACGGCATAAACCGCGATTATGAAATCGATTATGATTTCGACAATGATGAACTTGCAGAGCAATACATAAGCTGTTATCTGAGTTCGAACAGGCAGGCGTACTACGGAACTTATGATTATGAGAGTACTATGTCGGGTGATACTCTGGCAATTTATAAATACCTGCTCCAGCATATCCAGGCAATTGCCGCAGGTACTGAGACTAGCACGGATATCCTGGTTCCGGCGGATGTTGTAAGCTATGAATTCAGTTACAGAGAACTCGGTATCAGTTTTAGAGCTTCTGATGATGATATACAAGATGCGCTAGATGAAGTGCTGTCCGTAAAATATGTGGACTATTTTGCTATTTTTGACACTTTGCTGAATGCTTGTCCGTATGAAATGTATTGGTTTGATAAAACAATCGGTATGTCTACATCATATCTTTATGATGCCGGAAGAAACGGTGTTGTTGTTAACGGTATTTTATTCAGTTTCGCAGTAGAGAAAGAATACCAGGATGGTGACCAATATACAGTAAATTCCAAATTCGGACAGGCTGTATCTGCCGCAAGAGAGAATGTCAGTGCGATAATTGCTGCCAATGCTGCTAAAGATGATTACAGCAAGCTCCTGGCATATGCTGATACTATCTGTGATATGGTTGAATATAACGATGCTGCAGTTGAAGATGAATCAACACCATACGGTAATCCCTGGCAGCTGATATGGGTTTTCGACGGAGATGTTACGACCGATGTCGTTTGCGAAGGCTATTCCAAGGCATTCCAATACCTTTGCGATAATACTGCATTTGATGAAGACAGTATCTATGCACTCACGGTATATGGAGATGTACTGTTTTCAGGCGGCAGCGCCGGCCCACATATGTGGAGTCTCGTTCATATGGATGACGGGAAAAATTATCATGTTGACGTAACAGCAATTGATACGGGCGGCGGTTACGACTTTTTCCTCAAGGGTGCCACCAGACAATCCGGCTCCACATTCTGGATCGATGACCAGGAAAAATATATATATGATCCGGACCTTGTAAATTATTACGAAAGTGACGAGCTTCTGCTCGCTACAGAAGACTATGAATACACCGGTTCTTCCGAAAGATATAATGTCCAATTAGGAGACATTATCAAGAACTGTTCACCTGAGCTTTCAGCTTCTTCTGCAAGAGAAGGCGCAAAAGTAACGGTTACCGTTAATCCTGTTGAAGGATATGAATTCGATTACATTACTGTAAACGGTAAAGAGTACAATGCCCCCGAGTTCACGATGCCAGCGGAAGACGTTGTCGTAAATGTTTACTGCAAGAAGATCGATTATAAGATCACGGTTGCCGACGCGCAGAACGGCACGGTTACGACAAATACGAATACTGCTAACGTAGGCGATATCATCACGATCACCGTTACACCTGCAGACGGTTATGAACTTAAATCCATCACTGTAAAAGATGCAGACGGAAATGCCATTGAGGTCAATAATGGTGAGTTTGAGATGCCCGCATCTGACGTAACTGTCTCTGCCGCATTTAAGAAAATCGGAATCGAAACGGGTTGGGTTCAGGAAGGTGATGCCTGGTACTATTACCTGGAAGACGGCTCACTGGCAGTTGGCTGGCTGAAGGACGGCGCCTGGTATTATTTCGATGAAGAAGGTGTCATGCAGACCGGTTGGCAGAAGATCGGCGGTGTCTGGTACTGCTTCAGAAATTCCGGCTCCATGTATTCGGGCGAGTGGCTCAAGTGGGGCAACAGCTGGTACTATCTCACACCCGGCGGCGCTATGGCAACGGGCTGGCAGAAGATCGGCGGTGCATGGTATCTCTTTAACGATGGCGGCGTAATGCTCACAGGTTGGCAGAAGGACGGCGGTTTGTGGTATTATCTGCAACCCTCCGGCGCGATGAAGACCGGGTGGCTTAGCAGCGGCGGCAAGTGGTATTACCTTAAAGCTTCCGGCGAAATGGCAGTCGGCTGGGTCCAGGTAGGTGACCTCTGGTATTACATGGATCCTTCAACTGGCGCCATGGTAACAGGTGTTTTGACGATCAACGGCAAGAGATACAGATTTGCTGATGACGGACACTGTCTCAATCCGTAAGTCGTTTTTGAAAGTTTAGGCTTCACGGGGCGCACCTTTAACGGGTGCGTCTCTTTTATTGTATTGGTGTCCTTTTCACGGAAAAAAAGAGCTAAAAAGACAATGATGTCGGAAAAACTAGATTCTAAGAAATAACATGTCGGAACCGGTTGGATTTTCAATATTTCCGACATGACACAAAGCTTAAAATCCTCATCAGTAGGTGTTATTGCCCATCTGACCTTGGATTTTCCCTCAAACCATGTCGGAAGTAATCGGTTTTCAAAGTTTCCGACATGATTTCAGCGAAAACTCCTAATTCCCGATATGATTGCATTTCAGTTAGACAAAACCCGACGGCAGAACAGGATTTAGCCCGGATCAGAAAGCCAAACCTTATTGTTATTATAGTTACCACTTCGTAATATCTATTTAGCAGGTAAAGTTTTATTGACTAATCAGCTTCGAACAATAGAATAGAAGTATGTTGAAATAAACAGGCATACGGAAAGGAGATCATCAATGAAAAAACGTATTTTATTACGTCTCGTGAGTTTGGGCATCACGGCTGCAATCCTGTTCTCGTGCGGGGGACAGCTTTTGGCCGCTCCAACGGATGAAGCCTCTTATTGGGGTAAAAACACTGATGGAAACGCCGGTGAAAGTGCGGTTGAAAGTTCCGTCGAAAGCACAATCGAAGGTGCTGACAAAATCACCGCTGAAGCAGATGAGCGCTCGCACGGTATAAGAGTTGATTATGATATCGATTTTGATTTCAACAACGATTATCTCGCTGAGCAATACATTATGCAGAAGATGAGCCTTAATAAGCAGGCTTATCAGGGAACTTATGATTTTTCGGTCGGTTTGACGGGAGACACCCTGACTATTTATGAATATATAATGCCTTATATCAAAGAAATGGCCGCAGGTACCAGGACAAGTACTGAGGTCCTGGTTCCGGCTGATCTTATAAGCTATGAATTCAGTTACGAAGAGCTCGGTATCACAGCAGAAACTGATGATGTTGATGAAATAGATACTGCAATATATCACGCAGTAAATAATGAGGATATTTACTTTTGGGATCTTTTATGTTCTCTATTGTATTCTTGTCCGTATGATCTGTATTGGTATGATAAACTGTACGCGTTGTGGTTGACTTTTCCAACTGAACCTATAGCTGACGGACTTAAGGTTAACGGTGTTCAGATCAGTTTTGTTGTAGAAGAAGAATACGCCGGAGATAAGGATTTTACTATCGATCCGAAATATGGTCAGGCTGTAACCGCTTCAACAGAGAATGCTAAAAGAATTATCGCTGCTAATGCTCATAAAGACGATTACAGCAAGCTCCTGGCATATGCAGATGCTATCTGTGATCTGACCGACTACAATTATGAAGCGGTGGAAGATGAATCAACGCCTTACGGTAATCCCTGGCAAATGATCTGGGTCTTCGACGGCGATGACACGACGGATGTCGTTTGCGAAGGATATTCAAAGGCTTTCCATTATCTTTGCGATAATACTGCGTTTGAGGATGACAATATCTACGCGATAAGCGTATACGGATATGTTGAGTTTTCAACAGGAAGTGCCGGTGGTCACATGTGGAATCTCGTTCATATGGATGACGGAAAGAATTATCATGTTGACACAACTGTAATGGATTGTGGCGCCGGTAATCCCAATGACTATGGCTTTTTCCTTAAGGGTGCGACAAGCCAAAACGACCTCGAATATTGGATCAATAACGAAGAAAAGTATGTTTATGATGATGATTATCATACATTTTTCGATCAGGAAGATATCCTGCTCGCTTCGAAAGATTATGAATATGGAAAAGCCATTGATAAATACTCAGTTCGGTTAGGCGACCAGTCCGCGAACTGTGATCCTGAGCTCCCGGTATCTTTCTCAGCCGAAGGAAATAAGATCAAGATCACGGTAAATCCCGCTGAAGGATTCGAATTCGATTACATCACCGTTAACGGCACAAAGTACTATGTTCCTGAATTCAGGATGCCCGCAGGAGATGTTGTCGTAAATGTTTACTGCAAGAAGATCGTAACCGGCTGGGTTCAGGATGAATCCGGCAACTGGTACTTCATCAATGAAGACTTCACGAAAGCGACCGGCTGGATGAAGGACGGTGCCTGGTATTATTTCGACAGAACCGGCGTCATGCAGACCGGCTGGCAGAAGATCGGCGGCATCTGGTACTACTTCAGGAACTCAGGTTCCATGTATTCTTCTTCATGGCTTAAGTGGGGCAGCAGCTGGTACTATCTCACAGCCAGCGGTGCGATGGCTACCGTCTGGCAGAAGATCGGCGGCACCTGGTATCTCTTCAGCGGCAGCGGCGTAATGCTCACCGGCTGGCAGAAAGACGGCAGCAAGTGGTACTATCTCGATCCTTCCGGCGCAATGCATACCGGCTGGCTTAAGAGCGGTGGAAAGTGGTACTACCTCAATGCTTCCGGCGACATGGCTACCGGCTGGTTAAAGAGCGGAGAATACTGGTATTACTTGGATCCTGTTACAGGTGCCATGGTAACAGGATCTTTGAGGATCGACGGCAAGAGATACAGATTTGACGATGACGGACATTGTTTGAATCCGTAAGTTGTTTTTGAAAGATTTGTCGGCTTTGGGGGACGCACCTTGAACGGGTGCGTCTCTTTTTGTGTGAATATGAAAATATAATCGGTGCCATATGAATTTGCGGGCAAAAGTGCGGTTACACCCGTAAATCCGGCCGCAAGTCCGGCGGTTATTTTCAAATTTGCGGGCAAAAGTATGGGTACACCCGCAAATCCGGCCGCAAGTCGGGACAGCACCATGTTCAGCGGAAACAGTTTTCTGCTCAGGCGGATCATCTATCGCGAGAGTCGGTTTCATGTGCATGTTTTATCTGAAACTCATTGGATATAGTATTCCAGATAATCGTCTCAGAATCATATCGGAAAGACAAGAAATTTATTATTTTCATATCGGGAACGATAGTTTTTCCAGTGCTTCCGACATGACGCGAAGCTTAAAACCCTCATCAGGAGGCATAATTGCCCATCAGCCTTCGGATTTCATTCAGATCATGTCGGAAGCAATATGTTTTTCTGGGGTTCCGATATGATTTCAGCGAAAGCTTCGAATTCCCGACATGATTTCAGCGAAAACTTCGAATTCCCGACATGATAGTTTTTTTTATTGGGATATCCCGACATTAATTGAAAAAACGGATACTGCTGCATCATCATCCGGACTTTACATGTTGAACAAATATCCGACCATAAAACCATGACTCTCAAACCTGATTTCGCAGACCTGTTGGTGGTACAATTTGATTATATAAAACACATGAGCGGAGGCACCTATATGAGTAGTATAAGTATTAAGCGTAAGGTAAGTGTTTGTTTGATCGCATCGATTGTTGCTGCCGCCACTTTCCTTGTGCTGAACCCGGCGAAAAGCAGCGCCGATACTTCGTACAGGCCGGATAACACAGGAAGGCACAATTACTGGAACTGGTATAACTGGGCAGAGTGCAGTTATTCGTATCTCACCGTGACTTCTGACGGCGGATACATGATCTTCGAGGGGAACAGGGACGGAGCCGATTACCTGGTCGAGTATTACGATTCCTCTTTTAAGCTCCAGAGCACTACTACGGTATCAAGAGAGCTCCCGATTTTCGGCGCATTCTATTCGGACGGCACATATTACTATGTTCTGACAGGCCAGGAAAACAGGAATGAGTCATCTGACGTCGAGTGCTACAGGCTCACGAAATACAATCAGTCCTGGAAGAGGCAGTCATCGTGCGGATTGCTCGAGTGCAACACATATATTCCTTTTGAAGCGGGCGGAGCGTCTATTACATCTTCAGGTAACTACGTTGTCGTAAGAACATGCCACAAGATGTATACATCAGATGACGGATACAACCATCAGGCCAACCTTACGTTTATGGTCGATTCTTCTTCGATGGACGTTTTGGATTGCCAGTATATTATCAGCAATCCGTCTTCCGGTTATTCCAGCCATTCATTCAACCAGTATGTAAAGATAGATAATAACCATGTTGTCGGTGCTGACCACGGCGATGCCCATCCGAGAGCGGTAGCGATTTTCTATTACTCTAAGGACATCACCGGCGGTTCATTCTGCAACTCTTTTGGCGGCGCGACTGAATATGATGTTTTGCCCATTTCAGGAAAAACAGGAGATAACACCACCGGTGCCACGCTCGGAGGCCTTGAGGTAACGAGTTCTTCTTATATTGCCGTCGGAACAACTGTAAACCAGAGCAACAACGGCTCTATCAAAGACGTTTATGTCGGCGTTGTCAACAAATCGAGCGGCGCGATTTCCTTGAAAATGCTTACCGATTATGATGACGACGCGGACAACCCGTTTATCGTTAAGATCAGCGACAGCAAGCTGGCCGTTATCTGGTCAAAAGACAGCAAGGTCTACTACGCATTCATCGACGGCAGCGGCAATCAGACCGGCAGCGTTTATTCCGGAACCGGCGCGCTTTCGGACTGCCAGCCGATTTTGAAGGACGGCAAGATCTACTGGTATGTCTATGACGGAGATGAAGTTATTTTCTATTCGATAGATGCATCCAGCGGCGCGTTTGCGACATATAGCACGGGTAGGCCGACTCCTACACCGAGTCCTACGTCAACGCCGAGACCGACATCAACGCCGAGACCAACATCGACACCGAGACCTACGTCAACACCCAGACCGACGTCTACTCCTAGGCCGACATCTACTCCGAGGCCTACTTCCACGCCCAGACCTACGGCAACTCCGAGACCGACGACCAGACCTACAGCAACGCCTACACCTTCTGTTGTTCACAGGAACGAGTGGGTCCAGAATAACGACGTGTGGGTATACTATAATGAATACGGCAATTTGGCTATCGGCTGGTACAAGGTAGGCGGCGCCTGGTACTATTTCAATGATTACGGCGTCATGCAGACCGGCTGGCAGTACATTGACGGCGAGTGGTATTACTTAAGGCCGTCCGGCTCCATGTTTACCGGCTGGCTGCCGTGGGGCAACACATACTACTATCTCGACAGTTCCGGCGTAATGGTCACAGGCTGGAAAATGATCGCCGGCACCTGGTACTACTTCCTCGACTCCGGCGCGATGGTAAAGGGATGGAAGCAGATCGGCGGCACATGGTATTACCTTGATCCCGACGGCGCAATGCACACCGGCTGGCTGCTGTCCGGTGGAAAATGGTATTACTTGGAAAACAATGGTGCCATGGTAACCGGTTGGAGGTGCTCCGGCGGCAGCTGGTACTATTTCGAGAATTCCGGCGAAATGAAGACCGGCTGGCTGGAAGATGCAGGGAAGTGGTACTACCTTGATGACAACGGCCGCATGGTTACGGGCAAAGTGACGATCGACGGCAAGGAGTATATCTTCGATTCCAGCGGCGCGTGCACGAACAAGTAAGCGGCCTGCTAGATTATTAGTGATCAAAGCCCGGCGGAATTCATGGCGTCCGCCGGGCTTTTTGCCTGGATTTCTTATGTAAACGCTCGAAAACATGGCGGTTTTACAGGCGGCTGCCGGAGTTTTCGCCGGGATTTATGGGTATTCGGGCTAAATTAACGGCGGAATGAACGGCAGCGCCGTCAGGTTTGCCGTTATTTTGGGTTGTTCGAGTTGAATTAACGGCGGAATGAACGGCAGCGCCGTTGGGTTTGCCGTTATTTTGGGGTGTTCAGGCAGAATGAACGGCACCGTCAGGAAAAAAGGGATATAATAAATCCATATGAAAATATATGGCGGAGGCACAGATATGAGTAGTAGTTTAAGCGTTAAACGTAAGATTAGTATTTGCCTGATTGCATTTTTTATCACAGCCGCCGTCTTCATTGTTCTTAATCCGTCATACAGCCGCGCCGACACGGCCAGGGCCAATAATGTCGGCAAGCACAATTACCGGTATAATTGGGCTGATAACAGCTATTCTTATCTCGTAGCCACGTCGGACGGCGGGTATATGGTTTTCGAGGGAGCGAATAATGCCGACAGTTACCTGGTCGAGTATTACGATTCTTCTTTTAAGTTTAAGAGCTCGAAAACGATCTCATCAGAGCTCCCGCTTTTCGGCGCATTCTATTCGGACGGTAGTAATTACTACATCCTGACCGGAGAGAAGAATTCGGAAGAATCAGACACTTTCGAATGCTACAGATTAACGAAATACAATTCCTCCTGGACCAGACAATCTTCCTGTGCAATAAAAAAATGCGATACATTTGTCCCGTTCGAGGCCGGCGGCGCATCCATCACATCTTCGGGAAAATACCTGGTTGCCAGGACATGCCGTACGATGTATGCAGATGAAGGTGTACATCATCAGGCCAACATTACTTTCATGATCGACACGTCTTCGATGACCTTACTCCAAATACAAACCGGTTCCAAGGGTTATTCCAGCCATTCATTTAACCAGTTTGTAAGGATAGAAAATAACTGCATTGTCGGCGCGGATCACGGCGATGCGTATCCGAGAACGATAGCCGTTTTCGCTTATTCCACGGACATCACCAGCGGAAAGTTTATTGACGGATATTACAGCGTGACCGAATATGACGTTCTGCCTTTCCCTGGAGAGATCGGAGCTAACTACACAGGCGCTACCCTCGGCGGCCTTGAAGTAACAGGCTCATCTTACCTCATTGCCGGAAGCAGCATTGAGCAGGGAGGGGACTCGTCGACAAAGAATGTTTTCGTGGGCATCGTAAACAAATCGAGCGGAGCGATTTCGCTTAACTGGCTCACATCGTATGGGAGCGACGAAGTAAGCGCGGGGAACCCGTATCTCGTGAAGATCAGCGACGATAAGCTTGCGGTCATCTGGGCAAGGGATAACAAGGTCTACTATACTTTCGTCGACGGCAGCGGCAATCAGATCACCAATATCAATTCGGCTGAGGGCCTGCTGTCAGACTGCCAGCCTATATATAAGGACGGCAAGATCATCTGGTATACATACGACGGCAGCGTTGTGAACTTTTTCGGCATCGATGTATCAAGTGATAAGCTGATATCATACAGTCCGGTAGATTTATCGCATGTTTCGATTGCATCTGTAGCTGATCAGACATACACCGGCCAGCAGATCAAGCCTTCACTGACGATCAAATACGGCGATAAGACTCTCGTTGAGGGAACGGATTATACATTAAGCTATACAAATAACGTCAATTACGGTACCGCCACGATCACGGTGACCGGAAAAGGCGATTTTACAGGCACCAGGACGGCAACTTTCAAGATCACAAAATGCAGCCTTGAGGCCTGCACGCTGAAAACCATTCCTGATATGCCGTACGCAGGTGCATATATCACGCCCGAGCTGGACATTTCGTACAATTCGATCCAGTTGGTTAAGAATACCGATTACACGATGAGCGTTACGAATAACTACAACCTCGGAACTGCGAACGTCACCATTAACGGCAGGGGCAATTTCACGGGCACAATAACCACGACATTTAATATCGTCCAGCAGTCGGCCGAAAACCTGACCTACAGCATCGCCGACCAGGAGTATACCGGCAGCGGGATCACCCCGAATCCGGTCATTAAGAACGGCACCAGGACTTTGACCAAGGGGACTGATTACGATGTCACATATACCAATAATATCGAGCCGGGTACGGCGACCGCGTCAATCGTTTTCAAGGGGAACTACACAGGCTCGAAGAACGTAGACTTTAAGATCGTTCCCAAGAATATGGCGAACGTTTACGCCTACGCTTCCTCGAAAACATACACCGGCTCTGCGGTAACGACAACTCTTACCGTGCGGAACGGCTCGATCTATCTCGAAGAGGGAACAGACTATACCGTCAGCTACAAGAACAACGTCAACGTGGGCACGGCGACCGTCACGCTGACAGGCAAAGGCCCGCACTATACGGGAACCAAGGACGTTGATTTCACGATCAATCCTGTTCAGGCAAGTTATACGTCCATATCGATTTCCGAGAAATACTACTACACCGGGTCTCCGATAGAGCCTGAGTTCACTCTGACGTACGGGGATCTTACTTTCAAGAAGGGCGTCGATTATACCGCCACATTCTCGGAAAACATCAATGCCGGATACGGCCAGATCAACATAACCGGTATTAGCGATATCCTGACAGGATCAGTTACGAAGTCTTTCTATATCTATCGTTTGTACGTCAGCGATATGACTGTCGATCCTATTCCTGACCAGATCTATACAGGATCTGCGATCGAGCCTTCAGTAACGATCTGGAACGGTAACGTTAAACTCGTTCAGGGCACGGATTACGAACTGAGTTACTATAGCAATGTCAATATTGGCAACTACGCACGAGTTTCGATATCGGGTATAGGTAACTATACGGGTACAACATATGTATATTTCCGTATAGTCTCGGGCGCAACACCTTCACCTAAGGCGACGGCGACGCCAACACCGACTGTGAAGCCGACGGTGACGAGTACGCCCAGGCCGACTGCTACGGCGACGCCGACTGTGAAGCCGACGGCTACGGCTACCCCTACGGCAAGGCCGACGGCTACAGCTACTCCTACGGCAAGGCCGGTCAAACCTACGGCTACTTCAACACCGAGGCCAACGGCAACTGCCACGCCGACGGCAAGGCCGACTAACAGGCCGACGGCAACCGCGACGCCTACCGCCAGGCCGACTGCAACTCCTACAGGCAGGCCCTCATCAACGCCTACACCTACAGTCAGGCCGCCGGCCACGCCAACGCCTTCAATCTCTTACAAGAACGAGTGGGTCCAGATGGGAGGCGAGTGGTTCTACTTCGATAACAACGGCCAGATCGTTACCGGATGGTATAAAGTTGGTGCTTGGTACTATTTCGATGATAACGGCGTCATGCAGACAGGTTGGCAGCTGATAGACGGCAAGTGGTACTACTTAAGGCCGTCCGGATCAATGTACACAGGCTGGCTGCCTTGGGGTAACACCTATTACTATCTCGACAGCTCAGGTGCGATGGTAACCGGCTGGAAAAAGATCTCAGGCACCTGGTATTACTTCCTCGGTTCCGGTGCGATGGTCAAGGGCTGGAAGCAGATAGACGGTACATGGTATTATCTCGAATCTGACGGTGCGATGCATACAGGTTGGCTGCTGTCAGGCAGTACCTGGTATTATTTTGACACCCATGGCGCGATGGTAACCGGCTGGAAGAGTTCTGGCGGCAACTGGTACTATTTCGATAGCGACGGCGCAATGTACACCGGCTGGCTGGAAGATGCAGGGAAGTGGTATTACCTTGCTGAAGACGGCCATATGGTGACCGGCACCGTTAAGATCGACGGCAAGCTCTACAACTTCAATTCCAGCGGAGAGTGTTTGAACAAGTAGTGACTTGATTGGGTGCACAGATGAATGGTTATATACCCGCCGGACAAAGCTTGATGCTAATCTGGCGGGTATTCTTTGTGTGTAATGTTATTTTGTATATTTGCGGGCGAACGTGCGGGTGTACCCGCAAATTCAGCCGCAAGTCTGGCTTTCGTTTTCAAATTTACGGGCGAAAGTGTGGGGTTACCCGCAAATCCGCCCGTAAGTTCGGGTTGTGTGAACACTTGTCGAGGCAGTTAGGATTGAATTATGGAGCAGTAGCACCTGCAGGCTACACCGTCAAGTGACGGCTGCGCCTCGCCTTTGGCGCACTTGACTGTTTGCCTTTGCAGGTGCTGAAGTAGTGTTTAAGAGGCGCAGGGCGCCTCCTGCATCTTTAGATGCCGGAGAGTAACTGAGAGATAAATACCTCAGAGATGCAAAATGGCTGAGCAGGATATCGGCTGAATAAAGAAGGCCCCGCAGGGGTGCGGGGCCGTGATTAAATAAATTTATAAGATTGATCAGG
The DNA here is from genome assembly GCA_045532275.1 of Saccharofermentans sp. Classification (GTDB taxonomy): domain Bacteria; phylum Bacillota; class Clostridia; order Saccharofermentanales; family Saccharofermentanaceae; genus Saccharofermentans. Next base: position 116,267 of record JAZSFQ010000039.1, read on the forward strand.
CGGATTTGTTTCCGGCTAGCTCTCTGACTTTCTCAATTGAAAGCTTGGTGAATTCAGCAATCTCTTCTAAAGACAGTTTTCCACTATTAATCATTTTCTTTGCAACTTCTATGCTTCTATTTTCAGCAGCTTCGTTCTTCATTTCTTCTAATATATCGCACACGGTGTTCACCCCTTCCTCAGTTTCTTTGTATATCTTTACCCGTTCGGACAGCTCATCGTAGAACATGTCGTTGGCGCTTGTGCAGTAGAAGTCGCTCATGAGCCGGCCGAGGGCTGTATCTTTTGATTTCATTGATGCGTTCACATATATTATATGCTCACCGTCGTTAAAATGCACATTATGCTCGGTGATGACTCGCTCGATGTGGTAGATCGGTTCGTTCATGCCGAGAACGTCGTGCTCGGTTATGAATATCACGTAGTTTTCGCGAAGGTCGGTGAAGTCTTCGCCGTGATCAAGCATGTACGAATCAACCATGACCGAATGGTATCGGGCGCGTTTCTTATGGGCGCCGTCATCGGCGCGCTGGACCTCGATATCGTAACGGGCTCCATTTTTGTCGGATGCGTAGATGTCCAGATAAGCGTTAAGGCCGTGGCTGTTGGTCATTTTCTTTTGGACGCGGAGCT
>JAZSFQ010000035.1:0-18939 GCA_045532275.1 Saccharofermentans sp.
GGCGCTTCCGCATACGGCGGAACAGGTTCCATCGGCGGTGTTATCATCGGTGCTGCCCTGATGGGTATCATCAACCAGGGCATGTCTATCGCAGATACGCCTGTTAACTATCAGAAAGTCGTTAAGGGTATCGTTCTTATCGTAGCCGTACTCTTTGACGTAATCATGCAGATGAGAAGAAAAGGAGCCAAGAAAAAGGCCACAAGCTCTGTATCTTCAGAGAAGGGAGGTGCTCAGTCATGAATAAATTCAATATAAAGAACGTTCTTGAAAAGAACATTATGACGATCGCACTTTTCGCAGTTTATGTTTTGTTCGTACTTCTCGCAGCAGTTATCAAGGGCACGAACATGCTCGATCCTTCGATCGTAACATCGCTCATTGAGCAGAACGCATACGTATTCGTCTTAGGTGCCGGCATGCTCATGTGTATGCTTACCGGCGGTAACATCGACCTTTCCGTAGGTTCGTTCGTATGCTTCGCAGGTGCGGTCGCTGGTCTCTTCTCGGTAGAGAACAACATCATCAAGAATACGACCCCCACACCGGTCACACTTCTGATCGTTGTAGGTGTCGGTCTCGCATACGGTGCCGTATTAGGATTCCTCATCGCTTATGTCAGGATACCTCCGTGGATCGCAACACTTGCAGGTTATCTTGCATTCCGCGGTCTCGGTACACAGATCCTCACAAAGGCTTCGACAACAAACGCCATCTCCAATTTCCCTTCTTCGCTGACTCATATATTCAGCGGAAAGCTTTTCGAGACAGGCTGGGGCGAACTGAATATCCCCTGCGTTGCACTTGGCGTCATCGCAGCAGGAGTCGTTATCTTCCTTAACTTTAAGGCCCGCAGCAATAAGATCAAGAAGGGTTATCAGGCTGATCCTTTCTGGTTCGTCCTCGTAAAGAGCATCCTCATCGCTGCAGTCATCATGTTCCTCGCAGTCGAGTTCTCTCTTGACGGCGGTATCCCGGTAGTCGTTCTCTGGATCGCAGGCGTACTTATCATCTACGGTATCATCACAGAGAAGACCACGATCGGACGTCACTTCATGACGGTAGGCGGCAATGCCGAAGCTTCAAGACTTTCTGGTATCAACAACAAGCTCATCATGTTCGCTGCATACCTCAACATGGCTATCCTCACCGTTGTAGCAGCCCTGATCGTTACAACAAGAACCGGTGCCGCAAACTCATTTGCTGGCCAGGAGTTCGAGCTTGATGCCATCGCAGCATGTATCGTCGGCGGTGTATCCGCATACGGCGGTTCCGGAACTATCATCGGAATGGTAGTCGGTGCTGCCCTGATCGGTGTCATCAACCAGGGCATGTCCCTCGTCGGCGTTGACCAGGACTGGATCAAGATCGTTAAGGGTCTGGTTCTCCTCGCAGCAGTAGTTTTCGAGATCGTGTCCAAGAAGAACCGCGAAAAGAAGAACAGCATCAGGAAAGCAGCTGCAGCAGCTAAGACAGAAGGAGCCTGATCTTAAGCACCGAAAAAGACACACAATAACCCGTTCTTTTCATAATTTTTGTTTTCCGGTCACCCGAATACCCGGAATGCACTTTACCTCCAACCGCCGCAAGCACCCTCTTGCGGCGGTTACATTTTGTTTGCGTTTTGGGGCTGAATATTGCGGCAACGCCTGATATCTTTTATCATGTTTTCCGAAAATACCGCGCAGAACGCGCAAATATCATTTATAGGCGGGAACCACCATGGAACAATTTCTTGAGAATCTCACCAACATCAACGACGCTTTAAATACTTTTGTCTGGGTCAAGATCGGACTTTTCCTCCTCATCGGAACGGGCATCTTAATGACGTTCGTCACAAAGTTCTTCCAGATCACTCATTTCGGGCACTGGTGGAAAAAGACCGGCGGCGGTGTGTTCGACAAGAAGAGCCATAACAAGAATGAGAAGGGAAGCGTCTCCCAGTTCCAGGCGCTCTGCACGGCTCTCGCTGCAACCATCGGCACCGGCAACATTGCAGGCGTCTCTGCCGCCATCTGCTTGGGCGGTCCCGGCGCGGTCTTCTGGATGTGGGTCGCAGCCTTCTTCGGCATGATGACAAACTATTCCGAGAACGTTCTCGGCATCTTCTACAGAAGAAAGAACGACGAAGGCGAGTGGTCCGGCGGTGCAATGTACTATCTTCAGGACGGCCTGGGCAGATACAAGGGCTGCAAGACCGTCGGCAAGATCCTCGCGATCCTCTTCTCATGCTTTGCCGCACTCGCTTCATTCGGTATCGGCAACATGGGCCAGGTCAACAAGATCACATTAAATATCGAATCGGCATTCTTCTCTGACGTCACCAACGACCTTACGGTCTTCGGCGGTGTCAAGCTCGTCCCGCTCTCGATCGGAATCATTCTCATGATGACCGCAGGCGTCATCATCATCGGCGGTCTCAAGCGTATCGCAGCCGTTGCCGAGAAGATCGTTCCCTTTATGGCAGTTGCCTATATCCTTGGCGCGCTGGTCCTCGTTATCATTCACATTCCCGCTGTTCCCGCGGCATTCGCAGCTATATTCAAGTTTGCATTAGGCATCAAGCCCGTCGCAGGCGCCGCAGCCGGAATCGTCATCAGGGACGTTATCACCCAGGGCTGCAAGAGAGGCGTCTTCTCCAATGAGGCCGGCCTCGGTTCATCCGTCATGGTCCACTCGAATTCCGACGTTAAAGAGCCCGTAAAGCAGGGCATGTGGGGTATCTTCGAAGTCTTCGCCGACACGTTCGTCGTATGCACGATGACAGCCCTGGTCGTTCTTACTTCAGGATTCATCGATCTCGATACGGGTCTCGTAAAGGAAGGCGTCGAAGACGCTACTTTAGTTGCAAAAGCCTTCAGCAATGTCTTCGGCAAAGGCGGCGAATGGTTCATCGCCGTAGCGATCCTTCTCTTCGCATTCACGACTGTTTTGGGCTGGTCTCACTACGGCAGCAAGGCAGTCGAATATCTTATCAACACCAAGGCAGCCAAAGTCTATAAGATAGTTTTCGTGCTGATAATCATCGCAGGCGCGCTGATGGAAAGCTCCCTCGCATGGGACATCTCCGACACATTCAACGGCCTCATGATGATCCCGAACCTGATCGGCGTCGTCGCGCTTTTCCCGCTCGTCAAGAAGATCACGGACAATTACGTATCACGTCGTCTGAAGGGTGGCAAAGATGTTAAGCCGATGCTCTCTTATGATCCTGATATACAAAAGGAGCACGCAGAGTTGGTCGAAAAGGGCGCGGAGTAAGGCTCCGTGGTAAACCCAATCAATTATCCGTACAGCTCCCACGGATCTCCGTTCTCGTCGACGTACACGCCTTCTTCAAAACCGTCGAATCTCCATATGGCTGCGCAGACCTTTCCGTCATAAGCCGGATCATACTCGAATTCCGCGAGCGACGGCAGTATCTGCAGAACCTTGCCATCCGTGATCAGCACGCCGTCCGCTATCTGATTCGTGTCGAAAACCCGGAGCAGCATGTATTTCGCGTCTTTCCAGGTCGTCCTCGTATCTTCGTTCAGATCGATCCCGATCCCGTTGTCCCTGCAGAAAGCGATCATCTCATTGTAATCGTCAAAGACAATGTGCGTGCCGATCAGTTCAGTCCCGCCATACGGCGCGTTGATGAATTCCGTTTGCAGGAAAAGCTTCTGTGCCGCACCGGAATAAGAGATCCGCTGTATCAGTGTCTCAGCCAGTCCCTGCGCCTTCAAGAGCGCCGGGTCATCAGTCTTCAGCTCGTAATCTCCCTTCTCAACTATGGTAATCTCCAAAGAAGTGTCCTGATCGACGTAAATGAACTTGAATTCGCCCGCGTCTTCCATCGCGCTGACCCTGTCGGTCTTAACGCCGGGATCGACCGCCAGGCAGGCGTTGTACAGCTCTGTCATATCGGACGGGTCTATGTGCGCGGTCGGCTTAGCGTATTCTTTCAGGTATCTGAGCTTGATCTGATCACCATTATTCATCCCGAGCGAGCCGACATTGTCTTCGAACACGTACACGTCGCCGCTGCATGTGATCAGCACGATCCTCGACTGGTATCCCCACGCCATGTTGTGGTAAGCGTACTTGAATAAGATGTCATCCGTGGAGGGGATGGGCGTTAAGGAAGCGGCTGTTGCGCTGTCTGCTGCGTTGCCGGTTGCGGCGTTTGTTGTGTCGTCTGCTGCGGCGTCACTTGTGTCAGCTTTTGAATCTGCATCACCGGCCTCACCGGCCCCTGCTGTTTTTGCACCCGTGTCATCAGCCGGCTCCGCTATCTTCGTATTTGTGTCAGCTCCTGCAGCGTCAGTCTTCCTGTCGCACGCGGCGGCCCCGATCAGCATCGTTGCGGCCAGCACTCCCGAGATTATCCTGTTCCTGAGCATGGTGTTATCCCCTTTTTCGAGCGGTTTATATTAAATACAGTTTTTTCTCGCGAATTGTTGCACTCCTGAGCTTTATTTCAGTGTCATCCGACAAAAAAAGACTATGTACCCATAAAATCCGACTTTATGCGTTTCTTATGGGTACGTTTCCGCTAAAATACAGCCATTTCGAGGTAAGTGTACCTATATATCACTAGAAAACTAAAGATTTATGGGTACGCATAGGCATCTTTGAGGATTCAAGGACCTGAATGTACCCATAAATTCTCATGAGAACGCATATTTATGGGTACGAAATAGTATATTCCGAAAACACAACATGCTTAACCGGTAAAATGTACCCATAAGAACAGCAAAAGCTTGATGTTTATGGGTACGCCCTGCCGCAGCACGAGTTCATCCTTATCCACCCCGGACAAAAAAGCCCCCCTCTCTGCAACAAACCCTGCTACAAATCTGTGCTAATAGTGTGATATCCCCTAAGAAAGGCCCCGTAAGGATGAAAACACCTATTAAAAAGAGCAAAAATTAAGCTTTCATACAAATTTCTTCAACAAACAGCGCCTTAGATAGTATAATAGGCAAGTCAAAATATTTTTATGGGTTAGCGCAGACACCGCAATGCACCCGCAATGCACCGGCCAAGCGCCAAGAATGAGAGGTTTTTATGGCTGAACAACTCGTAATGAACATCAATGTTGATGAACTCGCCAGATCAAATTCGATCATCAACAACATCAGGACTTACTACAATTCCAAGATCGTAGGACAGTCGCAGCTCGGCGTATCGCTCCTGGTCTCCATGATCGCGAACGGCCATATCCTGCTCGAGTCTGTGCCGGGTCTTGCGAAAACTACAGCCGCAAAGGTCATGACTGAGGCCGTCGGCGGATCATTTTCGAGAGTTCAGTGCACGCCGGACCTCCTGCCTTCCGACATCATCGGTACGCAGACATTCAACATGACAAATAACACGTTCGAGACGAAGATCGGACCTGTTTACGCCAACTTCCTGCTCCTGGACGAGATCAACCGTTCATCTGCAAAGACGCAGAGCGCCATGCTCGAGGCCATGCAGGAGAGATCGGTAAGTATCGGAGGCCAGACATTTAAGCTCCCGCCGGTATTCATCGTTATCGCTACACAGAACCCGATCGAGCAGGAAGGTACATATGAGCTTTCAGAGGCTCAGCAGGACAGATTCCTTCTTAAGGAAGTAATTACATATCCTAATGTTAATGACGAAGTCGAGATCCTGAACAGGATCGAAGGTGATGTTTTCACATCTTCACAGGCAGTCGTTACGATCGAGGACATCGAGTTCTTACAGGATCTCTGCAAGAAGGTCTACATCTCGCCTGCGATCAAGAAGTACATCGTTGACATTGTCCAGGCTACCCGTGATCCTTCGAAGTACATCTCAAAGGAACTCGCAAGCTATGTCGCTATGGGTTCTTCCACACGTGCGGCTATCGCATTCATGGAAGTCGCAAAGGCTGTTGCCCTCATCCAGGGAAGAGCTTATGTTACGCCTGACGACGTTAAGGCTATGAGACACGAAGTAATGCGCCACAGAATCATGCTTAACTTTGCAGCCATCGCTGACGGCGTTAAGGAAGAATCTATCGTTGATGCTATTGTCGGAGCTATCGTTACTCCATGAACTTAGACTACGTCTCGAAAATCAAATTCGGGCTTAAGCGTTATAAGACGATAGCCACGGATAAGGCCACGAGCAGGATCCTCGACGGTTCATACAACTCCATCTATAAGGGCAGGAGTATGAATTTCGATGAGCTTCGTGAGTACGTGCCCGGAGACGATATAAAGGATATCGACTGGAAGGCGACGTCCAGGAGCCAGAAGGTCCTTATCAGGCAGTATATTGCCGAGAAAAAGCATAATGTCATGCTGGTCCTCGATGCCAACCGCAGGATGCGCGCGGAGACTAAGGCCGGCGAGGAGAAGGGCGAGGTCGCTCTCATGGCAGGCGGAACCCTGGCATATATGGTCACCGATAACGGCGATTATGTCAGCGGTCTTTACTATCACGATGAGAAGATGGAGAGGTCGCCTTTCAAGACAGGATTCCTTAACCTGGAATTCCTTCTGGAAGGGTACGCGAAATGCCTTACCCCGACCAATAAGTCTGACCTGAACGGGATCCTCAAATACATCATGCATAACATCAAGAGACGCATGATCGTGGTCATGGTTACGGATACCGAGGGCGTCGCAAACCTTCAGGACAACCTCCTGGGCCAGATCACCGTGGTCCATGACGTGCTGCTGATCAAAGTATCTGATACCGATATTTTCGGTAAAAAGGTCTATAATGTCGACGGCTTTAATTACATGCCTCCGTTCCTTTCGCAGAGCAAGTCCCTGCAGAGGAAGCAGCATAAGATAATGGAGGAGATGGAAGAAAAAGCTGTTAAGAAGCTCAACAGATACGGAATACCGTGGGTCGAAGTCGATTCTGCGGTAAGGGTCGACGGCAAGATCGCAGAGCTTTTGGAGAAGAATAAGACAGTTAACTGATTTATAGATAATAAGGGAAAAAAGAATTAAACCAAAGTAATGGAAACGACGATTAACTTAAGGAGATTATTTGATTTTTCCAAGCTTCCGATAGTAATAACGGCAGCCGTTCTTGGCCTGCTCACTATCGCGATCGTCCTCATGCTCCTTTATAACCTCCTCAAGGACTGGAAGAGGAAGGAGAAGCCGGAAGTCATCGAGGAGAAGGTTTTCGTCAAGCCCGATATGGATAAGCTGAAGACGGAATATCTTGCCCTGCTCGACGGCATCGAAGCCAAGTTCAACGAGGATACGACGAAGATCAGGCCTGCTTACGAAGGCATGAGCCGCGTGGTCAGAGACTTCGTTTACAGGGCTACGGGTACGGAAGTTGATAAGTTCGCTCTTTACGAGATCTGCCAGACCGAGTATCAGGATCTCGCTGCTCTCGTCGGTGAATATTACCAGCCTGAGTTTGATAAGATATCTGAAGGTGACGTCAGGGATTCTTTGCAGAAATCAAGGAGATTAGTGTCTGAATGGAACTGAAATATCCTTTAGCGTTATATATCTGTGCAGGTGTTGCGGCGGCAATGGTCATCGCCACTTTTGTCACGCTCAGGCTCAAGAGAAAATATAAGGGCGGCAAAAAGGCATACCTGCCGGATTACCTCAAGAACGATTCCATGTTCAAGACAAGGCTCGTCTGGCACACCATCCTTAAGTATGTCCTGATCGCCCTGATCATCACGAGCATTGTCCTCTCGGGCTTCCTCATGGCAAGGCCTTATAAGACCGAGTCCAAGCAGCTTGCAAACTACAACAGGGACATCATCCTCTGCATGGACATCTCGACGACATGCGACCACCTCAATGCGGAGCTGATCGATAAGCTCGAAGACATCGTAAGAGAGCTTAACGGCGAGCGTTTCGGCATCGTCATCTTCAACTCGTCACCGGTGCTCCTCTGCCCTCTGACGAACGATTACAACTACATTCTCCAGGTCCTCGACAAGGTCAAGGAAGGTCTTAAGATGAGGCTTGATTACACCAACGGCAAGATTCTTTTCTCCGATAAACTCTATGAGATGGACGCATACATCACCAACGGCACGCTCGTTGACAACGAGACCAGGGGTTCATCTATTATCGGTGACGGTCTTGCAGCCGCAGCACTTGATTTCTACGATTACGAAGAAAAGCCTGACCGTACGAGAGTCATCATCCTTTCGACGGATAACGACCTCCTGGGCGAAGAGATAGTTACGCTTCCCGAAGCAGGCGAGATGTGCCAGCAGAGAGACATCACCGTTTTCGGCGTAGGCACCGAGATCATGGATCCCGACCAGCGCCAGATGATGAAGGACACCGTCGAAGGAACAGGCGGAAAGTTCTACTACGGCGAAGACAGGGATATGGTCGAAAACATTGTTGACGATATCAGGGCGCAGATCGCGACCCTCGATGACACGCAGTATGAGATCGTTGAGAACGAGATGCCGCAGAAATCCTTTGGGCTTCTTCTTTTTACGTTAAGCCTGATGCTCTTAGTGGCATTTATCCTGAAGGTGTGACCGTATGGAACATATAACGTTTGAACCTATGATCCCCATCTGGTTAATGGTCATAATCTGTATCGGCCTTCTGGCAATAAAGCGGAAGGGCATTATTCCTTACATCAGGCAGATACTGATCGTGCTCCTTCTTTTCGTGATCAACTTAAGACCGATGTACATCTCGAACGAAGTAAAGGTCATGAGACAGAAGCTCAACTGCTACTGCATCCTCTGCATTGATGACACGCTCAGCATGATGGCTGAGGATTACGACGGCATGAATCCGCGTATGGACGGCGTTAAGGCCGATGTCGCTTATATCACCGAGCATATGACAGGCGCGAAATTCTGTCTGATAGATTTTAACAACGACGTTAACCTCATTGCGCCTTTTACAGACGACACCACTTACATCAAGTCGGCCGTCAATTCCATGTTTCCGCTTGCCGATTACCACGCAACGGGTACGAATATCAATGTCTGCAAAAAGCTTTTGGGCCAGATGATCGACAACGCGAACATCCTGGGCGACGGACATGTAGTCGTATTCTTCATCACCGATGGTGAGAATACGGACGATCACAAGCTCGACTCGTTCGCCGATATCGCTCCCGGAATCGAAGGCGGCGCAGTCATGGGCTACGGCACCGATAAGGGCGGCCAGATGCATTACTACGATGAGCTCTACGATGAAGTGGTCCTCGTCGAAGATAAGAGATCTTTCCCTTACGAGCCCGCCGTATCCTACATTGATGAAGATAATCTCAAACAGCTCTCTGAAGACCTTGGACTTACATATGTCCACATGGATTCTTCGGAGGATATCGATCCGGTCATTGAAGAAGTAATGGATATTCTTGATGCCGAAGAGGAAGAGACGACGAAGTACGGCTATGCCGACACATACTTCTGGTTTGTCATCCCTCTCGCAGCTCTTGTCGCTTATGAGTTCATAAGCGTGAAAAGGAGGGCCTGACGCATGGTAAAGAAGATAGTTATCGCAGTCTGGATCCTTACCGCCACACTCCTGGTAGTCCTCATGCTGAATCAGTTCGGCAACCGCAGGATGATCGAAAATTACGACCAGGGCAACTACCAGCAGAACGAGCTTGGCTTCCTGGGCTTCACGCAGCCTTACATCAACCATTTCAACAAGGGTAATATTTTTTATAAACTGGGCGACTACCAGAAGGCGAAGCAGGAGTACCAGCTCGCGCTTAACCTGAAGCCGGATGAACCCTACGACTGCAAGATCAGGGTCAATTACGCGCTGGCTTATGTAACGCCCATCGATGTAAAGTCGATCAACGAAGACAACTACAAGGACGTAATAGAGATCTGCGAGACTGCCAAGAGCATTCTCGCCGAGAACGACTGCGCTACCGCCGATAATGACGGCCACTATTACGCAGCCCAGAAGCTCTATAACGAGATCAACGATTTCATCGAATCGCTGAAGAACCAGTACGAGAACGAACCTACGCCCACGCCGGAAGAAACGCCGTCTCCTACGCCGAATCCTGAGGACGGTACGCCTACGCCTACTCCGTCACCCAAACCGGATGCGGATGCCACGGAAACACCGACACCTACGCCTTCGCCTGCAGACGGCCAGTCACCGACTCCTACGCCTACACCGGGAGGCGGACAGTCTCCCACGCCCACGCCTACACCCGGCGGTCAGGGCGATACACCTACTCCCACACCGGGCGGACAGACACCCACGCCTACACCGGGCGGCGGATCAGACACGCCTACTCCTACTCCGGGCGGAGAAGGAACAGGAACACCTACGCCTACACCCGGTGGTGACGGACAGGGTACACCTACGCCTACACCCGGCGGCAACGGTCAGGGCTCGCCTACACCAACACCCGGCGGTCAGGGCCAGGGCACTCCTACGCCTACCCAGTCTCCTGAGGACCGCATCCGCGATATTCAGGACAGGAGTAACAAGGAGCGTTACGGCGAACCCGGCGACTATAACGACGAGTACAACTTCGGTAACTCAGCAAGCTGGTAATATCCTGTCAGCTGTTGGCGGGCCGGCCTGCCGGGAATATGAATTACAACCGGCATTTGCCGCCGGCGGGATAAGCTGGTGAATCATTATGTATAAAGAAAGACCGGCAATTAAGATCTTTGACGGCATCGTAATAACAGCCGCGTGCCTCAGCACGTTCCTGTACTATTTCAGCTACTGGTTTATCGTGCTTACCGTCGTACTGGCGGTATTGGGATTCATCCTGCCCGGCTTTTATGCGACAGGGATCGCCGGCGCGAGGCTTAAGACCTGCTCCTACGGCACCGCGATCCTCTCTGTTTTCCCGTACACGCTGCTCGTGGTAGTGCCTGCATTTATCGCGTCGCTGTTCTTCCACGAAGAATTGGGCTGGGTATCTATCATCGTGTACGCGTGCGTAACACTGTTACTCCTCAATGTATTTTTCTGGACCGGGATAATCCTGGTCTATCTGACATCGAAGCAGATCGGCATCAGCAAAAGGCTCTTCGGCATCTTCTGCGGCATGGTCCCCGTGGCAAATCTTTTCGTATTGTCATGGATCGTGAAGATTTCGGGCAGGGAAGTTAAGGACGAGAGCGAGCGTTATTGGCGCAACGAAGCTCGCAAAACGCTCCAGCTGTGCAAGACGAAATATCCGCTCCTCATGGTCCACGGCGTATTCTTCAGGGATTCCGAGCACCTGAATTACTGGGGCAGAGTCCCCGCCGAACTGATCAAGAACGGCGCGACCGTTTTCTACGGCGGCCAGGAATCCGCGAGCAACGTCCGCACCTGCGCTCTCCAGATCAAGAAGGCGATCGTCCAGGTCCTCCAGGAGACCGGCGCCGAGAAGGTCAACATCATCGCCCACAGCAAGGGCGGCCTCGATTCGAGATACTGCATATGCATGCTCGGCATGGCGCCTTACGTCGCCTCACTGACGACCGTAAATACGCCCCACCACGGCTGCGAATTTGCCGAATATCTCATGAACAAGGCGCCCGAAAAGCTCAAGAACACGGTCGCTGCCGCCTATAACAGGAGCGCGAAAGCCCTGGGCGACATCAATCCTGATTTCATCAGCGCCGTAACCGACCTCACCAAGGACGGCGTCGAGCAGCTCAACCGCGAGATGGCTCCGATGCAGTCGCAGTTCGACGGCATCTACACGCAGAGCTTCGGCTCCAAGTTAAACCATGCGACCAGCGGCAAATTCCCTCTCAACATGAGCTATCACTTCGTCAAGCATTTCGACGGGTATAATGACGGCCTCGTCGGCGAAGAGTCCTTCCAGTGGGGCTCGGAATACCACTTCCTGACCAACAAAGGCCTGCGCGGCATCTCCCACGCCGACATGATAGACCTTAACCGCGAGAACATCGACGGCTTCGACATCCGCGAGTTCTACATCAGCGTAGTGCAGGGGCTGAAGGAGAGAGGGCTGTAAGAGGGCGGTAAGGGCTGCAAGGCTGCGGGCATACATATTTTTTCTTGTTTAATCAGCGAAATATATGTATGATTTGCGGTTTTGATCAGCTTTAAGTTTTGTATATACGTATTGTTTTGGGAAAACAGCGATTTTTATATGTATTTTTTCTCGTTGTTGGGGATTGGAAGCATCAAGAATACATATTATTTTTGAGATTTTGAAATAAATATATGCATTCTCCTGTATGCAAAAGGGAAGGGGAATCCGATCATACATATTATTTCGAGAAAACACCCGCTAAAATCGGTTGCATATGACTTTAGCGGGTCAGAAATGATCCGATTAAAAGCTGAGTTCCGTTAATTATGACTCTTTTGCTGCCAGATCGGCAATCGTGTACTTCTTGAAGAAAGACTGCATCGTCTCGTTGAATTCCTTCCACATCGGGAGGGTCACGCATGTTGAGACGCGGTCGCACTTAGGCGCATCGGGGTTCATGCAGGCGACAACGTAAAAATCGTTCTCGGTTACGGAGATGATGTCCCACGCGGTGATCTCTTCTGCGGGGCGGCTGAGCTTGTAGCCGCCGTTCTTACCGCGGAGGCCCTTTACCAGGCCGTTCTGCACCAGCATCTTTATGATCGACTCGAGGTATTTCTCGGACAGGCCCTGTCTCTCCGCGATGCCGCTGAGCGTGACATAGGAATCCTTTTCGTATTTTGCGATATCTATCATTACGCGAAGCGCATAGCGTCCCTTTGTCGATACAACCATTTCTGACCTCCGTCCCCATATGATCTGTTGAGCACAAACCTATTATATAGGAAGGAAATTGCAAACAAAACTACACTTTATGAATTTTGTGTCGGAAATGGGCGGCAGATGCGCGAAAACCGGTCGCAGCGCCAGCCGCATCACCGGCCTTATCTCCGCAGCACCGGATGCGGTCACTTGATCGGCATGATCTCCTCGTCGCCCTTGAACTGCTTCCAGGGGGCCTCGCCCGTATAGGCGAACGCGCTCCAAAACTCGCGGATCTTCTCACCGACGCGCTGAGAGACCGGATCGTCGACATTTGCATAAGGAGAGGACTTCCCGAACATTACCGGAAGTTCGCTCGCGTGGAAACACCCGGCGCCCCTTTTCTCGATATCGGGTGTCATGTACTGGTACTCGTAAACCCAGGATGGACCCTTGATCTCGCGGGCGATCTCGTGCGACGGAATTTTGTAGAAAGTTGAGGTGAAGTTGTCGGACATGATGCGGCGCGAGTTTTTCCCGGGGTGGAATTTGAACTTGAACCAGTGGGCCGCAAGCGGGAGCGCGACGGTCGGAATGTTGCATATGAACGCGTCACCTTCCTGGCTGCAGGTGCCGATGATGATCGGTTTTTTCGAAGCTTTGGCGAGATCAACGGGGCGCCCGCGGATCACTTCGCCGTCAATGACCGGCGAGAACGCGCATCTCGCGTTGCCCTCACGGAAGACGAGCTTTTTCAGGTCGCTGTTTGCCTTGTGGATGCTCTCGATGCCGATGTCCTTGAGCGCGGCCAGCTCGTCGGGCTTAACGCCAATGAAGTTCAGATATTTGTAAGTCAGGCGCTCGCTCTCTTTCTCGGTCCAGAAGGATTCGGCACAGGGTGACTGGAGTATTGCTTTGTCGAAAAGCGTCTCTGCCTCAGGCATTCCGAGCAGCGCAATGATGCATGCCGAGCCCGCGGACTGCCCGAAAACCGTTACATTATCTGCATCTCCGCCGAACCGGTGAATATTATTTCTGATGAACTTGAGCGCCGCCATCTGGTCGTACAGACCGTTGCTCTTATCAAATTTTTTGTTCAGGAAATTCAGGTTGAGGAACCCCTCGAGATTAAGCCTGTAATTGAAGCTCACGACGATGGTCTTCGTGCCGGCTGCGAATTTCGCGAGATCATAGAAAAGCTCGTCGCTGTCTTCGCTGATCCTTCCGCACCCGCCGTTGGCATAAGACCCGCCGTAGAACCACACCATTACCGGCGCGTTGTCCGGAAGCCCCTCAGGCACGAAAACATTCAGATACAGGCAGTCCTTGCTGTCCGCCCCGAGCGTGGATCGGCCTTTTCCCTGGACGGGACTGTAAGGCCCGCGGACAACATCTTTAATGCCCTGCCAGGACTCGGGCGGAACGGGGTGCTTGAATGCCAGATCGCCCACCGGCGGCGCCGCAAACGGAATGCCGAGGTACTCCTCGCACCCGTCCTTGACGATGCCTCTCACCAGACCATATTGTGTTGTGACTGTCCGCGAATAAACCATAGTTAAGTTTATCACGCTCGAGGCAGGGGGTGCAATGGAATAAGACTGCGCCACTTTATCGCCCCTAAAAGCCTCCTATGACGCCCCATAAAGCCGATTTGAACCGCGGATCGACCCGCACTGCGGTTCATTTTGCGGTTCATCCGGCTCGAAAACATCGATTTGAACCGCGGGCCGACCCGCGCTGCGGTTCATTTTGCGGTTCACAAGGCAAGAAAGCAGAGATTAAGGCCGGAAAACATAACTTCCGTCAGCTTACCTTCACCACGACCAGTTCCGGGTAGTTGTTGATCCTTACGGGGGCGAGGCTGTTGCCGAGGCCGCGACTTAGGATCAGCGTCATGTCTCCGAAAGTATGCATGCCTTCATACATCTCCGGGAAAAACTCGAATTCGGGCGATACTACGCCGCCGGCGCCCGGAATGATTATCTGGCCGCCGTGGTAGTGGCCTGTGAGAACGAGGTCCGCGCCGAGGCTCTGATAGAGCGGGTAATACTGCGGTTCGTGGGCGAGCATGATGACCGGCTTCTCGTCAGTAAAAGCAGGATAAGCGCTGAATGAGCCGAGTGAAGCATCCGCGATCCCGGCCAGCACGTAACCGCCCAAATCAACATAAGTGTCGTCGAGGATGACGACGCCCAGCGCGCGGAGATCGTTCTGGAAGGCGGACATTTTCGCGCCCTGCAGACGGACTTCGTGATTGCCTGTGACGTAATAGACGGGGGCTGTTTCCACAGCGCCTTTGAAGAACGAGAGAGCGATGGAGTACGACGTGTGGGTCTCATCCACGACGTCACCCGTTACTACGATCAGGTCCGGTTCAGCCGCAGAGATCTTTTTCAGAAGAGCTGACTCGCCGATCCCGAAAATCTGGTTATGCAGATCCGATACCTGAACGATCGTGAGATCGCGGCCCAGTCCCAAGTCGACCTCATATTCGCTCACGGTCAGGTGGTAGTTCTGATAAAGGCAGAAGCCGCAGATCACGATCTCGAGGACCGCGAGCACCGGCACCACGAAGAACTTTACCTTCAGCGTTTTGTGGTGGAAAAACTTCATTCCGAGGAACGCGCCGATCGAGCCGCCGATCCAGGCCCAGAAAAGGAGGGTCTTCTCGGGGATCCGTCGCGCACCTTTTTTCGCGTAAGACTTGTCCACTCCATAGAGAATGAACGCGGCAAGATTAACCAGGATGAGCCAGTATACGAGAATCATATTATGCCTCTGAAGGCGATATGACGCCGAAGATCTCACAGATTCCGTCAACCATAGATGCTTTCTTGTAATTGCATTGTATGAATAATATCGAATTGTTTTTCAGATAGAAGCCGCAATACTGTTTCAGGTTATCACTGTATTTTCTTTCCATGATGAAATACGAATAGCCCTTATCTTCGCCCGTCTCTCCATAATCTTTCATATGTCTGGCATAGGACTTATACACCTTCTCAGCACCTTTTGCGTCATCGAAAGTCAGAACGTACCCTTGAACGAAAACGCCTTCGTCGAAGAATATGAATGACGTAGCTTCATTTACGCCGCTTTCCGGGTAAGCTTCGAAACGGTTAAAGACAATATCGTAGAGATCCTGGGC
Organism: Saccharofermentans sp.; assembly: GCA_045532275.1. GTDB lineage: Bacteria > Bacillota > Clostridia > Saccharofermentanales > Saccharofermentanaceae > Saccharofermentans. The sequence goes on from JAZSFQ010000035.1 coordinate 15,785, forward strand.
ATCGTCCTTGACTGCATGGATGTAAGCGCCTTCACCCGGCTCGTTGCCAATAATGATCTCATTAAACGCATCGGCATAGTCGTCCACGTCATCGTACAGCTCATAGTCTTCGTCTACACAGTATTTAATGGCTTTTTTGTGGTCGAAAGTTTTGGAAGCACAGGCAGTACAACCGATAACCACGGTAAGTGCCATAAACGAACATGCGGTTTTCTTAAAAGTATTCATACTATCCCCTCTGTAACGAATATCCCTGAATTATAACACCTCGGCCTCAAGGTACTTCATGAAGGCTTCAAGGCCTTCTGTCAGGTCATCGTAAGTCTCGTCGAAATTACCCGTGTACCACGGGTCGGCGATGCTCCTGCAGCTTCCCGCAAACGAAAGCATCAGGTAGATCTTGCCTTCCGGATCGCCGCCCGCAATGCGCGTCATGTTCCTGATATTGTAGGAATCCATGCCGATCAGGTAATCGAAATTCTTATAATCGGCGCGTGTCATCTGGCGTGCGCGGTGCGGAATGAGAGGGATGCCGACCTCCCTTAATTTGCTCACGGTACCATAGTGCGGACCGTTGCCGATCTCTTCCGTACTCGTGGCAGCCGAATCAATGTAAAAACGGTCAGACAGCCCGCGTTTATTGACCATATTCTGAAACATGGACTGACACATTGTTGATCTGCAAATGTTGCCGTGACAAACGAATAGTACTCTGATCATGATTAAGCAGCAAATAGGACCGTTGCTCCTCCTTCTGGTTTAGCACTCAGACAAAAACTTGTCGAAGTGCATTTGAACTATATCACATCAAAGAGCATGTTTCTTTTTGATTTGATAGCGTTTTTGCATATATCGGCAAAAACTGGAAAATTACCGAGGATTACATTGACATATGACCAAACGCAATGTATCTTTAAGTAAAGATAGGTAAAATTCGAAAAAACACCGAGGATTACACAAATGGTATTGAATTATAAAGAGGCAATTACTCAATTTGGCAATGCATATAAACTTTCTCAAGCGGTTTCTGGCGGGTTAGTTTTTAAGTTAGAAGACGGCATATACTCTACTAACAAACAGGAGCCGGAGCTGGGGATAATCATGAAGAAGTATCCGAAAGCCGTTCTGGCCGGAGAATATGCATTTTATGCTCATGGACTGACCAATCTGATTCCTGAAAAATACGATTTGGCAACAACGTCAAAGGCCGCAAAGCTTACAGACAAAAGAGTTAGACAGATATATGTCAGAGAAGACATATTCAATCTTGGGATTGAGGAAAAAGAAAAAAACGGAGTACTTTTAAGGATTTATGACAAAGAGCGTATGCTCATTGAACTTCTCCGAGCGAAGAACAGCATGCCGTACGATCTCTACAAGGAAATATTGATTCACTACAGAGAGATAATATGCGAACTCGAGATATGGCGGATACAAGAATATGCCTCTGTTTTTCCAAAAAGCAAAATGATATCAAAGGCTCTCGATGAGGAGGTACTGTAAGTGAATTTACAGGAATTGATGGATGCCTACCATGAAGAAGGCCTGACAAGAGAACTCGCTGCATCGCGTGTGTGTCAGGATATAGTGTTGAAAGCTATAGCTGAGGGACCGTTAAGCCGTAATGTCACTATAAAAGGCGGCGTTGTTATGAGAAGCCTTACGAAGAATAATCGTAGGGCTACGAGAGATATTGATCTGGATTTCATTCACTATTCTTTGGATGATGTTTCAATACGTGAATTTGTAAAGAGACTTAACTGCATTTCCGGAATCCATATAGAAATGGATGATGAAATTACTGAGCTTAAGCATCAGGATTATCACGGAAAAAGTATTGAGGTTAAGATTACCGACGAATATGGAAATGCCGTTAAAAGTAAGATAGATATTGGTGTTCATAAGCACATGGAGATAGATCAGGACGAATACTGCTTTGATGTTTGTCTGGATGATAATGGTGTAACCTTACTGAAGAATACCGTTGAACAGTCTTTTGTTGAAAAGTTGCGCTCTCTTCTAAAATTTGGAGCTAATAGCAGAAGATACCGTGATCTTTATGATATGTTCTATCTAAAAGATTTAGCATCCGACGAGAAGATGTCTGATATGATCCGCATCTTAATATTTGATGATTCTGAAATGTATGAAAACACTATGGATGAAATTATCAATCGCCTGAAGAATACGTTTAAGGATGAACAGTATCTTAGCAGAGTATCCGGATCAAGGCAGAGATGGATTGATAATGATATTCATGAGATTTCAAAGGGAATAGTATCGTATTTGCAAAGAATATATATGAATTAAGCTACAAGGTCATTCAATGAGAATTTTGGCGGATGAACAGTTCAACGAGCTCAATGAGCACATAAAGCAACTTGAGGCAGAAAATAAGTATCTCAAGAAGCTGCTGGATGACGCCGGTATTCCCTATGATAAAGCCAATAAAGCTCTTGAAAAGAACGAGTCGCAAGAAATAAACATCAAAGAAGAACTTATTACCAAGGAACTGGTTCAGTTCTTCTATTCCATGTTTAAAGGGCGTAAAGATGTATACAGTCTCCGTTCTGGCAAGCCCAATGCCAAGACAGGAAAACATGGATATTACACTCAATGTGAGAACTTTTGGAAGGATGGGCTTTGTGGTAAGAAAGACGGTAAAAATACCAAATGTCAATCATGCCCAAATCCGAAGTACAAACCTCTTACGGGAGATGTTATTTACGCACATCTAACGGGTGTTAAGAAAGACTGTTCAGATGTCGTAGGATTATATCCTGTTTGGCCGGATGGAACCTGCAATTATCTTGTTTTTGATTTTGATAATCATGATGACAATTCTGACTCTGTTAAATGGCAGGAAGAAGCAAATGCGTTGAGAGCAATCTGTGCAGATAATGACGTTCCATGCCTGGTCGAAAGGTCGCGTTCCGGCAAAGGAGCACATCCTTGAGCCCAGGTTTACGCCGATCATTTCAACAAAAGGAAAACTGACGTCAAATGAAGCCTATGAAATCGTGGTTAACAGCGATCTTCGCAACAGCATAATTGCTACAGATATTGAATCGTGTGTAACGCAGGGACACACACCCTTGGTATTATCGAAGAGAAAAGCACAACTTGATGTTCTTTTCGAAAAGGGCAAAGATAGA
>JAZSFQ010000024.1:0-42770 GCA_045532275.1 Saccharofermentans sp.
TTGACCACACAAGGTTATGTAATTTCAAGTCTTTTTTCCAAGACATATTTCTTGAGAGGATTCTTCAATTCTCGCTTCTTTCTTGAAGTTAGTTTTCTTTGCAGTCCTGAGGGTATAAGACTCTCAACCATTCCGGTGGTGTTTGCGGTGAGGCCACACCTGTTCCCATTCCGAACACAGAAGTTAAGCTCACTGGCGTTGTCAATACTTGGCTGGCAACGGCCCGGGAAGATAGATTGCTGCCGGATTAAATTCCTCGATAGCTCAGTCGGTAGAGCGTTCGGCTGTTAACCGAAATGTCACAGGTTCAAGTCCTGTTCGGGGAGCCAAAAGGGTTGTCTCATTCGAGACAGCCCTTTTTTCTATGTCTTTTTTTACAAGAATAGCCAAATTGAGACACACATATCCTTCTTAGATGTGTCTTAAATCTTTATTTTTCGAGTAAAAATACAGAAATTCGCGTTTTTCGTGTCTCTTTTAGCTAGTTTTGCAAATTCGAGACATTACGTTAATGTCTCTAATTCTGATTATTATGATTTTGAGACATCTCTGAATTATTATCGGTTATTCCTGCCCTTCAATCTCTAATTCAAATCCGTAATCTTTTCCGTCAAGACTTGAGATGGCAGCATCCATATCATAGGAAACACGTAAACGCTCAAGATTCTTGAGGTTAAGGACAGACGTAAGATCGGTGATCGCATTGTTCCAGGAGATCTGCAATTCTCTGAGTTCAGGATGATTGCGTATGAATTCGGCAAATTGTTCATTGCTGTTCTCATCATTTCTTCCTTTAAAAGAATCACAGGTCGAGATACGGTGGATCTCAACATTCTTAAGATATAGTATGAATCTGGTCTCATCAACGTTGTTGATATCAAGGTAATCAAGCACCGGAATTGAAGAAAGAGGCGAATAGTCTTCTATTGGAGTTCCGGATATAGACAGTCTGAATCCGTCCTGTTCAGTTGCAAATGCAAAATTAAATGCTTTCAAAGGTGATATGTCAGATACTTTGGTGCTTCCAATGTCCAGTTCGACGAGATTCTGCAGGTTCTGAACACCCTGGATGCTTTCGACGGGGCTGCCGTGCAGACGGAGATACTGCATCTGCTGGCACGCGAAGACAGCGGATGCATCAGTAAGTGATGAGCAGTACAGCGCGCTGAATTCCTCAAGCTCCGAAAAGTTCTGAATGCCGTTCAGGTTTTCCAGGGGCTGATAGTAAAGGCACAGAGTCCTGAGATTCGTCAGTTTGCTCAACTTGCTAAGATCGGTAATCGTTCCTTCACCGAACTCGAACGGGACAGCTTCGTCAGTCTCGTAATCATGGTAAAGAAGAATGGGCTCATCAGCTTCATTATCCCAAGTTTCCCAGATGTCACCGCGTTCCAGATCGATCAGAGTGTCTCCGACTATGCAAAGACGTTCAACACGCTGCAGCAGGGCATCCGGAAGAGTCTCGATCTCTCCGAGGTTCAGAAGCGTTACCGGTTGGTTATTGGCTTCCCAGTCTCCGTCAGATTCTATTATCTTGTAATCTTTAAAGAATCCTTCATTTACCAGTTCTTCGGCCTGGTCGGCAAGATGATTCGGGACTTCCAGATGATTTCCATTAATGTTCTTAAGGGGATTCAGATCGTACAGATCATATAACGCGATAAGCGAGAGCCGGTCTATGCCGTTTCCGTTATTGATACCTTCCAGGAAAGACAGATCATTCAGACCGTCAATATATTCTATACAAAGGTGATTAACCTTCCCCAATGAACTCATATCTGGAAAAGAGTAAACGTTTGAAAGCTTAAAGTAAGACAAATATGCGCCTTCCAAAGCGGAATAATCTGTCAGACGCTGGCAGCTGTTTATCTCGAGATTCAGCTTTTTCCCGTTGCCGAATGCTGTGGGAAGATCCTCAAGACCGTTCAGGGATGTAAGGTAGCGGCAGTCAAAAAATATAAGCTTCTGCAGGGAGTAGTATGGTTTGATCCCGGTCAGGTCAGTAAGATCACAGTCGGTGATCTGCAGTTCTGTAAGATCATCAGGAAGTGAGCTGAGATCTATATTCCCGCAAGAGTGGAGCTCCAGCCTGTTGATCTTAGCATTCTGAATGAATGGCAAAATGGCGGAGAAATCTCCGTAGCTGCCATTTTCGCTGTGAGGATTGATGTGCAGATAAGAATACTTGCCAATGTACTGAAGTCCCGAATAATCTAAAATGTCTCCCGAAAACTCCAATGTTATTTCTTCCTGGTTTTCGGAAATGCCTTTTAAAAAATCCATATCTTTCAGATGACATGCCTGAAGTTCTATATTACGCAGTTTCGGAAGGCCTTCAAGGAAAGATGCATCCTGAAGCGCATCCTGGTTGTAATCGCATTGAACCCGGAATTTCTCCAGTGCAGTACATCCTGCGACAGGTGAGAAATCGGTTACGTTCGGAGAATAACCTATATAAAGTTCTTTCAGTTTTTCCAGACTGCCGACAACGGAAATATCAGTCAGGGCATCATCATATTCGATGCTCAGATAGAGAAGGGAATCCGAACCTTCGAGAAAAGAGATATCGGCAACGGGTGTGCCTGAGATCTCAAGTTCCTGCAGATCCTTATAGTCTTTAAGAGCCGTCAGGATAACAGGAGAATCGAAATCGCCGCCGCGGATCCTGAGTTTTCTTATATCCGGAGGGGCAAAGCTTCCCAGATCAGCTCCGGTCTGGCCGTAAAATTCAAGCTCAACATCAATCAGTTCTTCGCAGCTGTTTAGCGGTGTGAAGTCAGCAACTGATGAGCGGAAACATGAGAAACCCCATATTTTCGAATCCCTGAGCCAGCCCAGATCACTGATGTTACAGTCAGAGATCTTCACATCTCCGCTATTGAGCATACCGCTCAGATCAGGCAACGCCGATGCATCGCAGTCCACAAGGACCAGATCAAGATATTTAAGACTCGGCATCAGCGATAAGAAATGCAGATCATCGTAATGAGTCATCTGATATTCATGCCCGTCAGTCTTGCTGTACCAGTGAGCGCCGTCATCATCAAAAGTGTTGTATGAATCCGTATACCGGTTGACCTGTGTCTCACCGTAAGAACTGTAAAGGAATGTATCTCCTACAATGGTTACGCTGTTGATCATGGAAAGATCTTCACTCGTAAGTCCGGCGAGCGTATCAGGTATGACGATACCCGCTTGTGTTTCTGTCGGAATAACGGGTTCTTCATTTGTCCGGCCTGCTTTCCAGATCAGGAATCCTGCGAGCGCGGCGATCACTAAAGATCCTGCTATAAGTATGCCGGGCAGTATAGGCTTTTTAACCGGAAGGGCTGCAATTATCCTTTCTGCGATAAGCAGCGCATTCCGTCCTGTGGCAGGAATGATGTTGCGGGAATAAAGAGCATTTTTCAACGTATCCGGCACGGGAGTATCATCAAGTCTTATCGGAAGGACGTTCTCGGCCCCCATTCCTATGAGGTTCAAGAGCGCATCGGAAGTCTCTTTGTCATCGTAAAAACTCTTCGACAATGCCGCGAGTGTTATGCCTTTTTTGTTAATAGTCTTATTGGTCTCAGATACCTTGAGACCGTTAGCCCGGAGCTGCTCCAGAATAGGTTCCAGGAGTTTCCTGTCCGCCCCGGTGAATAATATATTTATCTTTGCAAATCTTTTCGGCATAATTCCACCCCCGGATCAGTTTACCAGAATGACATTGAAGGAAGCGTCACTGTTCCATTTTAGCGGAAGCATTTCACGCGTGACGGTTACCGTTTTCAGGTTCGGAAGTCCCTCCAGTGATGTCAGATCATTAATGTTCGTATGTTCGAGGTTAAGGACTTCCAGCCCCGGCAGATCCTTAAGCTGGCTTATATTAGTTATATTGCTGCCGGAAAGGTTCAGTTCACGAAGTGAGACCAGACCGTTTAATCCTGAAATATCATTTAAAGGCTGACAGACAAGTGCAAGTTCATTAAGCCTGGTCATATCCGGGAACAGCGAGAAATCAGAAACCTGTCCGGTAATGACCGGTGCACCGTTTACCCGGCAGGTACCGTCGTTATCAAAGGTGACGGCAGACATATCATCGGTTACCATGTTTCCGCAGAAATAGAGTTCCCTGATCTCAGAGAGTTGCCATCTGTTTATCTCACCTTTCTGGCTGCCCAATGCCATCCTGACAGCGCGTTCCTGTTGGCTGTCGGGAAAACTGATCGCAAAGTATTTCTCAGCTTCTCCGATATCAAGGACAGGAACCGGTGTAGGTGAAGGGACCGGTGTAACAACTGTTGTTTCGATGACTGTCTCAGGTGTGCTTACGGGGTTCCAGCGTCCGGTTATCAGAGCTCCTAAAACAGTTGCTGCAGCAATGAATACCAGTATCGAAGCTATAAGACCTGCCGCATTCCACGGTATCTTTTCCGATACGGATCTGTGAAAACGCTTTGTCAGAAAGCCCGAACTCAAAATGGCATCCGCACGTTCTTCAGAAGAACCGGTCATAGGAATGACCTGCATGTCTTTTAATATCTCATTCCATTTTTCTTCGAAAGGTACGTCTTCCAGCATAATGACAAGAATTGCTTTGTTAAGACGTGCGGCAGTCATCATCTCACTGTAGCAGTTAGGCGATTCCAAAGAGCGTTTGGAAACAAAGAATAATACGCGTTCACAGCTGTGCATGTGGTGCGAGATATTTGCAGGCCAGTCACTTCCTGCGGGAATTCCCTCGTCATACCAGAGCCGGTAACCTCTCTCATGAAGGATACGGATAGTGCTTACGACCGCATCAGACTGTCGGTGAGCGTAACTGACGAAGAGAAACGGTCGGGTTCCCTCATAAGGCTTAAAGAAATCACTCATGAGATATCACCTCCGCTCAAAGCAATCGTATAACCTTCAGGAAGGTCTTCAGAACGCATTACGGCTTCCTGCGGGAGAATGATCATCTCGAGTGAAGGAAAGCGTGATAACTCATCCCAGTCTTCGGGAATGTCTGACAGAGTAAGCGAGGTGATCCCTGTTACGAGTTCTTCAGTTATAGCACCTCCGTCAGCAGCTTCGCGGACGGCTGAGAGGATAATGCTGTCGGAGATAACGACTTCATCCTGAATAACGACAGGCTCCTCTTCCTTCTGAAACCAGTGGAAGAATCTGAAACCGGCAAAAGCAATAAGTGCGGAGATCAAAGCCAGGGCTAAGAATCCTTTTGTAAGGATTCCCGTCAGGCTGTATTTGCTGACTGTAACAGGAGAACCGATCATATCCTGAGAAAAACCTTCAGAGTGTATGACCGCGCTCTCTATCTCTTTATCACCGTGAAGTTTATATAGCGGAATATGAGGCACACTCTCACGTAATCCCATCGGTAAACGGCGGTCAGTTCCGTCAGGATCCAGAACAAGGATCCTCCGACCGAATTTCTGGTTTACAAGGACGGTACTCTTGGTGTCTTGGTCCGCGCATGCGGCATCAGACAGATAAAGAACGGTCAGAGCGGCGTTTGAGGACATATTTTGTCTTCTTAAGAGTTCTTCAGAACTCCCCGCAGGACCTGTGCTGAACCATATGCGGCAGCCGCGCGAAAGGAGCGGCCGGATAATATTCCATACTTTAGAAGAGTCTGCCTCGGCAAAGGCAAAATACAGATAGGGTTCATCTCCGGTATAAGGAGTGACTTTCGACTGCCAGTTCTTCATGCGCGCTATCTTTCCGCCGATAATGGATCAGGACTGCAACTCATATAATGTAATTATCTCATATAAGACAGTTTGCTTAAATAACTTTAATCTAATAAAATTATAAATATCAGTTACTCTATCAATCTAATTCAAAGGAGGCATAATATGGGCTTATTTTCGAATCTTTTTGGCAGCGAAGGTAAAGATCTTGATAATGCATTGAACAAGATGAAGAATCTGGCTGATGACATTATGGATGACGGCCAGATAAACTCTACTCAGAGCAGACCTTCCGCACCTGTTGCGCCAGCCGTAAATGCCGAGCCTTTGAATAACAACAAGAGAGTCGAAAGCGAACCCGTTTATGACGGTCCGTCCGGTGATTCGTGGGGTCCGAATATGCCTTCCGAAGAGAACCAGTTTAATTCGGGTCTCAATTACAGAGAATATTTTACCGGTATATTTGAAAATGAATTCGGTGCTTATCAGATAGATAAGCAAAATCTGCGCGACGGAAAAGCCATGCTCTATACGTTCAGCCAGGCCGGTGTCAAAAAGCTCGTCGTCGAAGTTATCTCCGACAGGAGCAATCCGTATAAATACAGGAAAGAATGCAGAAGCCAGGGCGTCGCATATCTCCGCTATTACTACGATCATGAAGGCTGGTGGAATACGAAGTCTTATGTGATAAGACGCACATCCGCAGCTCTCGGTCTGTGATGACAGCATACAATAGAGCACACTGACATCGGCTTATCTTTATACACGCCTTTTTTCTTTGTATCCTTACTATCTGATCCTCAAGTTAAGTTTAAGTTAAGGTTTAACGATTTTGAGGTTAAGGTTCGTTCTTTAGAATGATGCTCATAAGGGATGGAACTTGGTGTTCCGAACGGATTAAGTTAGAAAAGAGGTCGCAAATATGTGGAGCATTAGGAAAGTTAAGCAGAAGGGCAAGAAAGCATTTACCCTGAATTTCTGGAAGTGCGTATTGGTCGCTCTGATCCTGAGCATAGTAGTCGGATCGGCAGGAAGCGGATTTAACGGAAGTTCGGTCCCGGCAATTGCAGACAGATTCGAAAGCGATGATGTAGTTGATTCGGATGATCTGGTCGAAGATATCTCTGATGATTTTGACGTAGATATCGATTCGGATAATTTCCATTTCAACATCGACTTGGATGAGGACGGTGAGAAAATAGCTGCAGGTTTTGCAGTACTATTAATTCTCTGCGTTATTGTATGGATCATAGCTATAATAGTCGGACTGGCAATCAAGTATTTCCTTCTTACACCGTTCGAATACGGCTGCAGGAGGTTCTTCAGAAAGAATCTGGAGGAGCCGGCTAAGCTTAACAATGTCGTCTATGTATTCAGCAGGAATTATAAGAACGTAATCAAGACAGCATTCTTAAGAGATCTGTTTATCTGGCTCTGGAGCCTGCTGTTCATAATTCCGGGAATCATCAAGGCATATGAGTACAGACTGGTTCCTTATATCGTAAGCGAGAATCCTGAGATCAGCTTCAAGGAGGCTTTGGCAGAGAGCAAGAAGCTCATGATGGGCAACAAGTGGAAGTCATTCGTACTTGATCTTTCATTCATCGGCTGGGATATCCTTTCCGGACTTACACTCGGAGTCTTTGGAATCTTCTTCGTAGAACCTTACAAGGCTTCAACGGATGCAGCTCTCTATGAGACACTTAAGTATGGAATCGATGCCAAATAATCATGCGGAATAAGAACAGATTATATTCGGGGAATAGGAATAGGTTATAATAAGGGTCAGACGGAGGAGATTCGTCTCCTCCCGTCGGCTTTGGGATTGGAGATTTGTTATGGCTTACAAGGTTTTGATCGCTGATGATGAGAATGAGATCAGGAATCTCTTAAGGCTCTATCTGGAAAATGACGGCTTTCAGGTAATGGATGTAGCTTCGGGAATGGAAGTCGCAGGAGCCCTGGAGTCATTTAAACCCGATATTGTTCTTCTTGACATTATGATGCCGGGTAAGGACGGTATCCATGTTCTCAAGGAAATAAGGGAATCGAGCAATGTCCCGGTTATGATCATATCCGCAAGGACTGCGGATGCGGAGCGTATACTGGGCCTTAATGTCGGCGCCGATGATTATATCTGCAAGCCCTTTAATCCTTTGGAAGTGGTTGCCAGAGTAAAATCCTCTTTGAGAAGATATTATTCTTTCGGAGGCGGGGAAGAACAGAAAGAGACGATAACCTGCGGGAATCTTGTTCTTGATACTGAAAAATGCATGCTGATCAAAGACGGAACGCCTGTCGAACTTACTTCTGTCGAATATAAGATCATTGAACTTTTTATGATGCATCCGGGAAAGGTCTTCACTAAGCAGCAGATCTATGAATATGCTTGGGGTGAGGATTATTTCGTTGCCGATAACAATATCATGGTCGCGATAAGCAAACTCAGGACAAAACTGGACGAAGATCCTTCCAAATATATTAAGACACTCCGCGGGTTAGGATACCGCTTAGAGGCCTGAAAACAGGGTGTGTAACATTGTTACAATGAGGTTTGACGATGGGAAATAGTCACAAAAGCATGGAGAAACAGCTGAAAGCATTTTTGCTTTCCAGATTTTTTCTCATCCTCGTTATTGTAAGCATAGCTGAGCTGATAATTGTATTTCTGACTAATGAATATCTGATACCTTCACTCGTAATGATCACAAAATATGATGAAGTGATCACGATCGACGGTGCCGAAGGCCTTTTTATAGTTGTTTTTGTTCTTATTGTCACCGCTGTCGTAAAGAAGTTCTTTCCGCTTTTCAGGATATCTCCTGCTGATGTAAACCTGTTTCTTGAAAAAGTGCTTGCCAAAAGGGGCTTTACCGGGATCAACTCTGCAGATGCCACAGAGACTCTCCGCGCGATCAGTAATGAACCCAAAGCTATTGTGTCGATCATACTGTCAGGGCTTCTGGTAGGCGTGATCCTGATCCTTCCGTATGTGATCGGAGGCGTAGTCTTTTCGTTTTCTGTTGCGCGCGGCATAAGAAGGCTGCAGCGCGAGAAAGAGGAGGCAAGAAAGAACGAAGAGAAACGCCGCTATCTCATGATCTCCAACATTGTTCATGATCTGAAGACTCCGATGACCACAGTCTACGGGTATGCAAAGGCTCTAAACGACGGTATCGTTCCTGATAACAAGCAGAATGAATACCACGAAGCGATCATGTCAAAGACGGAAAGAATGAATGATGTTGTCGCAATGCTGCTGGATTATGTAAAACTCGACAGCGAAGGCTTCACGATAAAGAAAGAAACAATAGATATCTGCGAACTTGTCAGGTCCTGCTGCGCTTTCAGCTTCACTGACATAGAAGCCGCCGGTGATGAGATCGACGCGGATATTCCCGAACGTGAGATCATGATCAAGGCTGATAAAGTACAGTTATCGAGAGTCATAACCAATCTGATAACCAATGCTATAAAACATAATCCTAAAGGCACAAAGATAAAAGTATCGGTAAGATCGGATTCTTCATCGTCAGCTGAAGACGTAAGGATCTTTGTAGCAGATTCGGGAGACGAGATACCGTCACCTTTGTGTGACCAGATATTCGAGCCTTTCGTAACTGGTGACGAATCGCGTGCGTCTGGTGCGGGAACCGGATTGGGACTTGCTCTTTCGAACAGGATCTGCGATATGCACGGGTTTGATCTGAAGCTTGTCCAGATACCTGATATGCAACGTTACAGTCTGGGTAAAGATTATAAGAAAGTATTTGTTATTTCGATATAATGAGGTTATATGAACAGGGGAAAAGTATTGAGATTTACTAAAAATGCAGTGGTGACCGTAACATTATTTATGATGGTCTTCATGCTCTGCGCGTGCAGTGTATCAAGCAAACGAAGTCTTATTAAATATGCTAAAGAGCATTACGGAGCCTGCACATTTATTCGTGAAGAACATAAAGGTTCCGGCAATGATGAGGTGCGTAAAGTTTATCTGAAAGATAAGGATACCGGAATAAAATATACAGTTACTTCAAGCATGCATGACTTCAACATCGATGGAACCAGCTTCGGTTATACTAATAACATAAGCTCGGATTTCGAAAAAGAATACAGCGAATACCTGTTGTCAGATGCGGGAAAAGATATCAGCGAGCTTGAACGTAAAAACGGATGCAGCATAGAGTATGGAACTGAATTTATCAGGATTACATTTATCAGCCGCGTTGAAGTGGATGCGGCATATAATGTTGCGAAGAAATGCGACAGGATCCTGGCTGAATATGACGTGAAGAATATGCGTCCTGCTGAATATGCCCTCTATGCAGAGGAAAGGGCATACTTAGGGTACTATAATGCCGGGAATTCATCCGGCCAGACTTCCAACACTTATACAGTCATTGACTATGTCCATAAGAATTATGACAAGGATGCGGTTTACCTGGATTCTTTGGGCGCTTATGCAGACCAGTTCCTTTCGCATGAAGAGATGGATGAGGTCTTTCCTGACAGTAAAGGAACGCCGATGGGAATGGCTTATTATTTCAGAGATAAAGATGGTGATACTTTCGTCGCCATTTATATGAAGGATTTCGGTTCGAAATCAGAGGAAATAAGACTGTTCCGTGATACATCCCGCGGTATGAAAGAGATAGATTTTTAGGAGGAGTCATGAGGTACGATTGTCTTATAATCGATGACGAGAAAGAGCTTGCGGATAATACCTGTGAGTATTTTAATATGTTCGAAGTAAAGACTGCTGCAGTGTATTCTGCAGCTGAGGCAGAGGGATTCCTAAAAAGCAACGAACCTGCCCTGGTCCTTCTGGATATCAATCTTTCCGACGGCAGCGGATTCGAGCTTTGCAAGAAGATAAGACAGACTCTTAATATCCCGATACTTTTCATATCAGCAAGAAATACCGATGATGATAAGATCATCGCTCTTAATATCGGAGGAGACGATTATATCGAGAAGCCTTATTCGCTCGGAGTGCTGCTTGCGAAGGTCAAGGTTGTTCTTAAGAGATTCACAAACACTTCTGATCAGGAAACACCTGCGAAAACAGATTTTGATGACGGATATCTTAAGATGGATTCAGTTAACAAGACCGTATTCGTAAACGGCGAAGAGAAGAAGATTACATCGATCGAATGGAAGCTTCTTGATTATCTTATCGATAACAGGAACAGGCTTGTCACCAAGAACGAGATCTTCGACAAAGTATGGAATGATAAGTTTACGACAGACGGGACGCTGAATGTCCACATAAGAAAGATCAGGGAAGCGATCGAAAAGGACGCGCAGGATCCGAAATACATTATCACGGTCTGGAAAGAAGGCTATAAATTCGTGGCGCCGGAGGATTAAGAATGAAGAAGGTGCCGTTTATACTTCTCCTCGTTCTGACCTTTATTGCTGAAGCATTGGCATGCTTTCTGATGATCTCAAGGATCAGGGATATAAAGACCGATCCCGTAAAAGTAAACGAGTGCATATACTCTGTAAAGGAAAATTTCGGAGATACATCAAAGTACGACAGAAGCCTTGATTATGTTGTTATAGACAACGACGGAAACCTGTTGTTCAAGACACGTGACGGATTAAGCGAAACGATAAACGAGGCTATAAAAACAAGGGGACTGATCCTGGATCTTGAGATCGACGGAGAAAAAGCCGGTAAAGTTATCTTCAACTACAACATGGACGAACAGTTAGCGGGTGTTAAGAAAGAGATGGTTACGTTATTTGTTATCATCGGAGCCTTTCAGATCCTTATTGTTGTCTTATGGTATTTCTATATCAGGAAAAACGTTATCGAGCCTTTCAGGAAGCTCAATTCTTTCGCGGAAAGAGTTGCCGAAGGTAATCTCGACATGCCGCTTACCATGGATAAGGGACACGTTTTCGGAGCATTTACGGAAAGCTTCGATCTTATGCGAAGTGAATTGAGGAAGGCCAGGATCGCCGAGAAAAAAGCGAGCGACGACAAGAAAGAAATGGTTGCGAAACTGTCTCATGATATCAAGACTCCGGTCGCTTCCATAAAGTCCACTTCCGAGATCGGAATGGAACTTACGAAAGAAGACCGTACGAGGGAAATGTTCGGGATTATCAATGACAAGACCGATCAGATCAAGGCGCTTGTCGACAACCTGTTTACTTCAAGCGTTCAGGATATTACCGAGATAGATGTAAACCCGGGTGTGCAGCCGTCGGATATCATTTCCAAAATGATCAGGAATTCGGATTATCTTAAGCGCGCAGGGGATATTCAGGTCCCGGAATGCAATACCTTCTTTGACAAATTAAGACTCCAGCAGGTATTCGATAACATATTCATGAACTCATATAAATATGCTGATACGGACATTAACGTGCTTGCTGAGATTAGCGACGATTATCTGGTTATCAAGATAGCTGATAAGGGTCCCGGAGTTAAGGAGGAAGAGATATCACTGCTAAAGGAAAAGTACAGAAGAGGAAGCGATACGAGCGGTAAGGACGGTGCCGGGTTAGGCCTTTATCTTGCTGACTATTTCATGGAAAAGATGGACGGTAAGTTAGGACTTAAGAATCTCGCGCCTGGTTTTGAAGTCGCAGTGTATCTGAGGCTCGTGTGAGATGATCAAAGAAATCAAGTATGGTACAACAAATACTTATCTGATCAAGGGTTCTGATGGCAGCATTCTCTTCGATACTGGCTGGGCGGGAACGCTCACAGCTTTTTGTCATGCGATGGGTGATGCCGGTGAGAAAGTTCAGGACATAAACTATATCATGATCTCGCATTTTCACCCGGATCACATGGGTATTGCGCAGGAGATCGCCGATATGGGTCCTGTGATCTGCTCTGCGGATATTCAGAGGGATTATATTCATTCATCTGACCGGATATTTGCCCGTGATAAGAAAGCGGGATTTGTACCGGTAAAGGATGAGAATGTAAGGTTTTTTACGATTGGTGAAAGCCGTGCTTTGTTGAAAGAACTCGGAATTGACGGTGCGGTGTATGCGACACCCGGACATTCGGACGACAGCATAAGCCTGATGCTGGATTCGGGTGAACTCTTTGTCGGTGATCTTAATCCACTGTATGAACTGGAACTTCACCGCGGCACTGAAATAGAGAAGACGTGGAACACGCTTTTGGCTATGCATCCGCGGAAAGTTTACTACGGCCATGCGCCCGCGGCCGACCTTAAGGTCAATCCTCTCGGCAGGCTTCTCGGAAAAAGCGCTCCTGATGATATTTATTCATTGGTAAAAAAGATAATGAAATGCGTTGATAAAGGCATTCCTAAAGATGCTATTGCTGCTAAGACCGGAGCTGACCCGGTATTCGTGGAGGATGTGACACGTATGTATGTCACTCATCCGGGCGTTTCAGTTCAGGGAATATTGGACAGGATAGAGATAAAGGGAAGATAAAATTTTCCTTTAGTTACTTTCATTGGAGATACGTATGCAGGAAGATAAGATCGTAAAGTTCATAAAGAAGCAGAAAGTCTCTTTTATATGCTCGGTTGATAACGCCGGTTTTCCGAATATCAAAGCAATGCTGAAGCCCAGGAAGATCATCGGCCTCCGGGAGTTTTATTTTTCGACAAACACATCGTCCATGCGCGTAAAACAGTATCTGAACAATCCGAATGCAAGTATTTATTTCTACCATAAAGGTATCGTGCGCTATGAAGGTGTCATGCTTACGGGGACGATGGAGGTCATGACAGATCAGGAAACTAAGGAAATGATCTGGAGAAAAGGCGACACGATGTTTTACAAAAAGGGCGTGACTGACCCTGATTACTGTGTGCTTAAATTCACGGCATCGAAAGGCAGGTATTACTGCGACCTGAAGACGGAGAGCTTTGAAGTTAAGGTTTGATCCGGTGTGAATTTAAGGGTGTGCCGGTGCTGGAAGAGGTTGGAAACTATGCCGACGGACAAATTTTGGAAATACATCGATTTGGTCCGTTGTGTACCCTAAATTGTTCCAAACTCATGTAGTGGCAATCTTTTTGGGGGACAAGATAACGATTTAAGAACTATTTAAGGGTTCCTTAAAGGCATTTAAGGGTTAAAAGAATATCCTTTGTGCTATAAGGAGGTCGAAAGACATGAAAAACATTATTGAAACCAAGAAACTTTGCAAGACATTTTCCAACGGCGGCGTTCAGCAGCATGTTCTCAAGAATATAAATCTTGAAATATATGAAGGTGACTTCACGATAATCATGGGCGCATCAGGTGCCGGAAAGTCAACTCTTCTTTATTCGTTATCGGGCATGGATAAGCCGACGTTAGGAAGCGTATTGTTCGACGGTACTGATATCACTAAAATGAATACAGATCAGCTTGCAGTTTTCAGAAGAAGCAATTGCGGATTCGTTTTCCAGCAGGTATATCTTGTAGAATCCATGAGCGTACTCGATAACATTATGGCAGCGGGACTTCTCATATATAAAGACAAGAAAGTGCTTGTTAAGAAAGCCGGAGAGCTTTTAAAGTCGGTTAATATAGATGAGACATTATGGAATAAGTTCCCGACACAGATCTCAGGCGGTGAGGCGCAGAGAGTCGGAATCGCAAGAGCGCTCATCAATGATCCGAAACTGGTTTTCGCAGATGAGCCTACAGGAGCCCTGAACTCGCAGACAGGTAAGGCTGTTCTTGATACTCTTACCAAGTTCAATGAAAAGGGCCAGTCGATCGTAATGGTCACACACGACATCACAAGTGCAAGAAGAGGTAACCGCATTCTTTACGTTAAGGATGGTGAGATCGCAGGCGAGTGCAACCTCGGCAAGTATGTAACAGGCGACAGGGAACGTCACCAGAAGCTCAATGATTTCTTAGGCTCAATGGGGTGGTAATCATGAACAAGACATTATTACTTACAAGATCGAACCTCAGGAAAAACAGAGGTGCGTCGATCGGATTGTTCCTTCTGATGATGATAGCCACATGCCTTGTAGGAATATCGCTCCTTATCTTTTTCGATTGCTATCCGACAGCAAGGAAAACATCTGAAAAGCTTAATGCCGGTGACGGATTTGTCATTATCAGCGAAGATCTGAACGGAATTACCGATGAGAAGATCGAAGATCTGTTCGGCGCGGACAGCGAGAGGTATTTAGCATATCACAATCTTACGTATAGCAATGTATCGCTGCCTTTCGGCAACGGAAATGTCGTTATCGATCTGAGTGTTTCAGATTCATCGGCTTTCTCGAGAACAATGAATACTTTCGACATTGTCATGGAAGATACTTCAATAACGGAAAACTATGTTTATCTTCCCTATCAATTCAACACATCCGGAGGATTTAAGACGGGTGACACATACGAATATGAGCGTGCCGGAGTCAAATACAGCTATAAAGTAAAAGGATTTACTGACGCTGCGTACGGCGGATGCAATAATAACGGAAGATATGAATTTGTGCTCGATGATCAGAACTATCAGAAGTTATGGGATGAAGAACACGAGACAAACGAGGCCATAGTAATTATCTATAAGCTTAAGGAAGGCGTTAAGTCCGGGGCTTTCAGGATCTGGACAAGTAATGAGATCATCAAGATAAATCCGTTCTCGGTAATGACGGGCAACACCCTGGATGATATCGTCGGTAACAGGACTTTTATAGGCCTTATCATTGCAGTCTCAATGCTGGTAATGACAATACTTATCGTGGCTGCTGTTGCTATGATGCTTGCGAACTGCATCTCAAGCTACATTACTGAAAACATGAAGACATTAGGTGCGCTTAAGGCAATCGGCTACACCGGCAAAGATATCAAATCTTCGTTGATACTCTGGTTCACTGTAATTGCATGCATTTCAAGTGTCACCGGTATTATCCTCTCATATGTTCTGATGCCTGTATTCGCTAAGATCATGATCGGTCAGATGGGCCTTTCATACAGCGTATCATTCAACGCGCCGGCGACCTTTATTCCAATCGGATTTGTAATCGCATTTGCTTTTATCGTTACTCTTGCAAGTTCAAGAAAGATCACCAGGATTCAGCCGATCGTTGCCCTTCGTGAAGGTGTCGAGTCACATAATTTCAAGAAGAATCATGCTGCTCTCGACAAGGGCTCATTAAGCCTTAACATGAGCCTTGCTCTGAAGACTTTTCTGGGCAATATGAAGCAGAATGTTATCACATTCTTTGTAGTCGGTTTTATGGTCTTCTCATGCGTTATGTCACTGCTGATGTATGAGAACTTCAACCGCAAACCTAAGCTCGATGTGCTTGCCACAGAACTCTTTGCAGGTGTCATAGTATCAGATAACGGCTCTTCCGCTGAAGTGCTCGAATATCTGGAATCCCGCAAGGATGTTGCTAACATCAGAGAGATCATTAACATGGATTTCTACTACAACGATGAGGAGAGATTATATACTTATGTTGTCAAAGATCCTTCTCAGATGAATAACAAGTCGCTCTGCTACAGGGGCAGACTTCCCGAGTACGATAACGAAGTGGCAGTAAGCGGCGCTTTTGCCACGACATACGGTTTTGAGATCGGCGATGAGATCAGGCTCGATTACGGTGATAATTCATTTGATTACCTTATCACGGGTTATATCCAGACCACGAACAATAACGGCAGGGAGGCACTTCTAAATTATAAAGCAGCTGACCACGTGATCGACATGGAATCGATTCCCGGATATTACTGGTTTGATCTGGCTGAAGAATCCGCTGACTCTTCAGAGAATGAAGACGCCGCCGAAAAGATCATTGAAGAATGTAAAGACAAATATGGCGAGCATGTGTTAAACACAATGAACTTCTATAAGATGATCGGAGGCAGCATGACGACATTTAAGAGCATATCCTCTATGATGCTGATCTTAATGATCTCGATGTCGGTAGTAGTCATCGCCCTGATCTTGTTCCTTCTTATCAAGTCACTTATCTATCACAAGAGAAAGGACTACGGAATCTACAAGGCATTGGGATACACATCCGGAAGCCTCATGCTCCAGACCGCAATGAGCTTCATGCCTCCGGTGGTACTCTCGATAATCGTCTTCTCGATAGTATCGTATTATATTGCGAATCCTTACATGTCAACTTTCATGAGACTGTTCGGCCTTATGAAGTGCAGCTTCCCGATTCCGATTCCGGGCGTAGTGATCATCGGTGGAGGACTTGCAGTAGTATCATTCTTCCTCGCTCTCATTCAGACTGCAAGGATCAGAAAGATCGAAGCATATAACATGCTGGTGGCAGAATAAACTTTAACGAGTAATAGGGATTAGATTGAGTTTGGCACGGGGACTGTCTTTGAAAAAGGGCAGTCTCCCGTGTTTTTTAGTAACTGTTAAATTTATTGCGAATATTCATCAAATATAGTTTATCTTGTGTTGAAAACAAATGATTACATAATTAAAATCGGATTTAGGAGGCGATCAAATTGACGGCAGGAAGACTTAAGAGAAAGACAGCTGTTGTATCAGTGATAATGATGCTTATAGTGAGCATCTTTTTGTCTGCCACCGCCGGTGTAAGGGCTGATGAGAGGAAAAAAGTCCGTGTCGGATGGCACGAACCTCCGCATTTTATTACTGACCAGTACGGAAGGAAATCCGGATATTCATACGATTACCAGCTTAAGATCTCAGCCTATACAGGCTGGGAATATGAATATGTGGAAGGTACATGGCCGGATCTTTTTGAGATGCTCAAGAAGGGCGAGATCGACCTTCTGGGTGATGTCTCCTATACCGAAGAACGTGCGAAGGATATGATCTATACTTCGATCCCGATGGGAACCGAAGCATATTATGTTTTTATCTCGCCTGACAATAAAGAGATCACCGAAGATAATATGTCTTCCCTGAATGGAAAAAAGGTAGGCATAACCCTGGACAGTATCCAGATACAGTTTTTCAAAGAATGGGCAGATATTCACGGGATAAGCGCTGAGATCATAGAGATCAACTGTGATGCGGAAGAAGGTTTGAGTTATCTCGGTTCGAAATACGACGCTTTCGTCACCATGGATACCTACGGAACTCCGGAGACTGCGATCCCTGTATGGAAGGTAGGATCTTCAAGCTTCTACTTCGCTGTCAATAAGAACCGTCCTGACCTGGCTGCCGAGCTGGATGCCGCATTGAACAGGATCCAAGATGAGAATAAATATTTTGACCAGCAGCTGCATGACAAGTATCTTAAGAGTGCTGAGAATAACAAGTATCTGAGTAACACGGAACTCGAATGGCTCAAAGAACACGGAACGATCCGTGTAGGATATCAGGACAATTATCTGGCATTCTGTGCGAAAGATTCCAAGACCGGCGCGCTGACTGGAGCACTTAAGGATTATCTTGACTATGCTTCAACGGCATTCGTGAACGGACATATAGAATTTGAGACAATAGCTTATCCTACGGCTTCGGAAGCGATCGAAGCATTAAAGAGAGGCGAGATCGACTGTGTTTTTCCCGCCAATCTTACCAGCTATGATGCCGAACAGCTTGACCTTGTCATGTCACCGCCTCTGATGCGCACTGAGATGGATGCTGTCGTAAGAGAATCTGTCCAAAAGGAATTCCTTCATAAACAGACGATAGTTGTCGCCGTAAACGAAGGAAATACAAATTATGATATGTTCCTTGCGGATAATTATCCCGGATGGGAAAGAGCATATTTCAAGGATACGCCTACGGGTCTGGAAGCTGTTGCCGCAGGAAATGCTGACTGTGTCATCATAAGCAACTACCGTTACAGCAATATCTCCAAGAAGTGTGAGCAGCTCCATCTGACCACCGTTTATACCGGTGTCGATATGGATTACTGCTTTGCGGTACGTGTAGGTGATTCTGACCTCTATTCCGTTCTTGCAAGGGTAACGGGAGTTGTTCCTGAAGCTGTCATCCATACTGCTCTGACCTATTATTCAACGGAAGACGTGAAGATGACTTTTGCAGATGTGCTCAAGGAAAACCTGGTGATCATAATGACTGTGATAGCAGCGATCCTTCTGGTAATACTCATCCTTCTCATAAGGGGTATCCGCGCTGAGAAGAAGGCCACGGAAGAGGAGCGCAGGGCCAGGGAACTTAACAGGCGTGCATTTGTCGATTCGCTTACTTCTGTGCGCAACAAAGCTGCGTATACCGATTTTATCCAGAAACTTCAGGAACGTCTCGAAAAAGGTGACAAGATTGATTTTGCCATCGGTATATTTGACTGCAATGATCTCAAGAAAGTCAATGACCAGTTCGGCCATGACAAAGGCGATATCTATCTTAAGAATGCATGCAGGCTGATATGTGTTGTTTTCGATCACAGCCCCGTATTCAGACTGGGCGGAGACGAATTCGCGGTCTTTTTGCAGAACAGTGATTTTAATAACAGGGAAGACCTCGTCAGTCTGTTTACGAACAGGCAGTCTGAGATCAATGAAGCAGCAGAGAACAAGTGGGATGAAGTTCATGTTGCCTTCGGAATTGCCGTCTATGATCCGGGTCTGGACGTTGCCGTAAATGATACGGTGCGCCGTGCAGATAAGATCATGTACGAGAATAAGCGCAAAGAGAAAGAAGCCCGTTCATAATATAACTGTCACATTGTTTTAATTCTATTAAAACTGTTTTTCTATTTGTTCACAGAGAGAAAACACCGCCGAAATTTGAGTGGCGTACTATTAAACATAATAGTACGTCATTAGTTTTTGTATAGGCAGGTGTTTGAATGGAAGTGTATTGCAAGGAGGCCGTCATGATCTTTGATTTGGAGAGATATATAGATGAACCGTTAGTATATTTTGATGATAAGCGTAAGATAGATGACCAGAAGATATTCCTGTTGGGAATGAAGATCAGGGCCGATGTGGTAGATCTCCTTCTTAACGGCGTAAGAGCAAAAGACATAATCGTTAAGAAGCTTGATCCTGCAGAAGATCCGAGCTTCGGACTTATCAATATGGTTGCGGATTCGGTCCTCTCCGACTGGGGTTTTGAACTGACTGATCCTTCCGAAGTTAATGAGATGATATCGTCTTCTTCAGATGATGCTTCTGAAGAAGGAATGAGATATGCAGGCAAGGTCATTCAGACTGACAGCGGTGAAGCAAAGATCCTCAAGAAGACCATAGCGAATTTTAAGATGTCAGATTCCAGGCTCAGGGAGGGCGCGGTCATCAGGGCGTTGAAGGATGATTTCGACGTCTTCAGGGACCAGCTAAACAGCGAGCTTAATGTTTTCCCGGCACCCATGAGGGAGATGATCATGATGACGCTTTTGGACAGATTCCATTCGTGGGAAAAGTCGAACTGGGATATCAAGGATTGGGACTGAAACTGTAATACTCGTTTACCAGGCTTCTGTAACCGAGTTCCTTAAGTTCTTCGTAACGGACATAGTAACGTGATTTGGTGTGGGTTCCGCTTATGAGATAGCGGAGGAGTTCCTGTGCGTACAGATCTATCTCGTGAAGGCTCTCGGAAGTAGTGATTACAGGAAAGAACCAGAGACTCCATGTGAGGTCCGAATCTTCATTGACCTCAAGAAGCTTATGGTTGAATATCCTTATGAATGCTGCTGCGGCCTTTTTGCCGTCCAGACCTTCCCTGTGTCTCCAGCGGTCTAATGCACGCGCCTTTCTGCGCATCTTTTGTTTAAGCTTGATTACTGAAGCAGGCGCTATATCTATATTGCCGTTTTTTACTTCTATACCGAGAAATGTGAAACCGTCTTCTGGACTTCCGGATAACTCCTTATCAGGATTGACATTGAGTCCCTTAGATCTCAGGTGCTCCAGGATCACATTTCTGTATTCAGTGATCTCCTTTTCGTCTTTCGCGAAAACTATTATGTCATCGGAATATCTTGCATATAGGATCCCTCGGGATGAGAACCATTCATCGAGATCTTTGAGATAGAGATTTGCATAGAAAGAAGCGATGGGTGTGCCGGCCATTATGCCTTTTTTCTCACAGATGATATCATCACCTGATATGACTCTTTCTTCCATCAGGAGCGCCTTCATGAACGAGAGAAGTTTATTGTCATCTGTTATTGTTTCTTCCAGAATCCCGCACAGCTTATCGACCGGGATCGAATTAAAATAATCGCTGACATCGACCTTATACGAATACAGGGAACCGATGTCTTTTTCGCGGCAGATAGCCGTTATCGCGTCTTTCGCGCATACTCCCGGGCGGAAGGAATAAAGGCACGGGGAATAGATGTGATCGTATTTTCGAAGAGTCAGATAAGTAAGGAGTTTCAGCACCATATTAAATCCGTAAGGATACTTATAGACCGTGCGTTTTTTCTGACTGCTCATCTTGCTTATGATGGCTCTCGAAGGGAGAGGAAGATCAGAACATGACCGTATCTGATCTGCGTATGAGAGATAAGCCTCTGAATCAATGAATTCGCGAAGCTCTTTTTTGAAACGCTTTGAACAATGTAACCGGGATTTGTATTCGTAGAATCTCTCCCAGCTGCTCTTATCAAAGAGCTTATCGATCAATGACACTTTATGTTCCTCTTAAACTGATATTGGTATGTGCTGTGAATTATAAACCATTATATTGGTATAATAGAAACGTTTTAATCGTAAGGGAGTCAGATATGCAGGAGAAAAAAGGCATTATATTCGATATGGACGGTACGGTCTGGGATTCCTCAGCCAATGTTGCAAAAGCCTGGACAGAAAAGGTCCGCGAGGCGGGGTATAAGGACAAGACCGTCACAAGAAAAGATATCCAGAGCGTAATGGGAAAGCCGATGGATGTTATCGCTGATACACTTTTTCCCTATACCGCCAAAGGTCCCGAGCGCGACAGTCTACGTTACTCATGCGAGAATTATGAGAACGAGTATCTGAGACAGAACGGCGGCATCCTCTATGAAGGAGTTATCGAGACATGGGCCCGCCTCAAAGAACTCGGCTATCATGTCTATATAGTCAGTAACTGCCAGGAAGGCTATATTGAGTCATTCCTCGGGTATTATCAGATCCCTTATGGCAGCGCGGATGACCTTGTCGAAGACATCGAATGCTACGGCAATAATCTTCTCCAGAAAGATGAGAATATCAGGCTTATCGCAGAGCGCAACCATCTGACTGACGCATGTTACGTAGGCGATATCCAGAGTGATTATGATGCGACTGTCAAGGCAGGATTCCCGTTCATCCATGCCAGATACGGATTCGGAACGATCAATGCCGAGACCCCATATATTGATTCATTTGAAGAGCTTATTAAAGTCGTGCCCAAAGTTATTGGCTGACATGAAAGAGAGGAACCTGCAATGCCAAAAGATGAGATATCGATCCCTTCAATTCTTAAGATCGAACGCGGAGTAACCGCTCATATCGGCGAATACCTGAAAGATGCCGGCATCACGCAGGTCGTTCTTCTGTTCGGAAACGGCCTTACATCCATGTTCGGTGATGTTGTTTTCGAGTCATTCAAAAAGTCAGGTGTAGCAGTTCTTCATCATCAGGAAATGGACACCGTGGATTTCAAAGATATAACAGATCTCGCTTTTGAGCTTCCGAACAAGACTCAGGCTGTAATCGGCATGGGCGGCGGAAAGGTCATCGATGCAGCAAAGTATATCGGCTATATCCTAAGGATACCTTTCATAAGCGTTCCGACGAGTTCATCATCGGACGGATTCTCAAGTTCATCTGCTTCTCTTATTGTCGACGGTCACCGCAAATCCCTTCCCGCGAAAATGGCATATGGGATACTTGTCGATACTGATGTTATCAAGAGTGCGCCGGTAAGGTTCCTTCATTCAGGCGTAGGCGATATGGTCGCAAAGATTTCTTCAACTTACGATTGGCAGCACGAAGAGGATATGGGTTATGACGAAGTAAATGATTTCGCTTTTATGATCGCGAAAAAAGCCGTCAATTCATTCGTCAGGACGCCGTTCGAATCGATCGGTGATGACCTGTTCCTGAAAGAACTCCTCGATTCGCTCGCTATGAGCGGCGTGGCTAATGAGATCGCAGGCTCCAGCGCTCCTACAAGCGGCAGCGAGCACCTTATCTCGCACGCCCTGGATTCATTCCTTGAACGCCCCCAGCTTCACGGCATCCAGGTAGGCATTGCTACATATATCATGTGCAGGATCTGCGATCACAGGTGGAAGCGTGTAGACGATATCTTCACAAAGACCGGATTCTGGGATTATTGTGCAACGCTCGATCTTAAGGCTTCTGACTTCAGCAGGGCCATTGACATGGCACCTTCTATAAAGCCGCACCGTCACACCTATCTGCATGAAGAGAAGTATCGCGAACTTGCCAAGGCTCTGCTCACTGAGGACGATAAGCTGAAGGCAGTACTGCACTGATTCAGGTTTGTTGTTAATTTTTTTGCATTGTGTCTCAAAATCACGAAATGCTTGATTTGAGACAACAATGCTTATGTTTCTTGTGTCTCAAATTCCCGTTTTTTAGCTAAAAATTTGAAAAAACAGGTTTTTTGTGTCTCAAATTGCAAAAAACCCCGAATTAAGACATCTCATTTTCATTAACAATGTGTCTCTTTTTCGGATTTTTGTGTTTTTGAGACAACGCGAAAAAGACCGCTTGGTCCGGTCATTCGTACCGCTTGGTCGTTGTCATATTGAGCTCAAAATTCACGCAGGTATACTGACCTCAAAACCAAGGAGGTACAATACCATGACAGAGTTCGTAAACACAAAGAAAGCAGTTAAGGATTACGCAAAAGAAAACGATTACCGCAAGATGAAGATGGAGTCGATGATCCTGCAGAAGAAGGGCGTTCCGTTCATGATGGCATCGGTCGTTATCTGGACGCTCGTAACGATCACGAGAATGCTTCCTGTTGATCTTATGACGAAGAACCTTTACACATTCTATTGCCCGGGACTTCTGCTGCCCTGTGTGTTCATTTTCTCGAAGCTGACCGGCGCGCATATTTTCAAGAACAGAAACAATCCCTTCAATAAGCTCGGATTCCTGAATACCGCTAATCAGATGCTCTATCTGCTCATCGTTATGTGGGCATTTAACCAGAAGCCTGATGCGATGCTCATGCTCTTTGCGATGGTGTTCGGAGCACATCTCTTACCGTTCTCATGGCTTTATGACAGTAAGACATATTTGGTCATGTCACTTGTAACGACATTCGGTTCTATGATCATCTCGATCTTCACATCTGAGATCTATGTCGGATTGTTCATGATCGTCTGCCAGATCATTATGTCCGCACTGCTCCTTATAGAATGCAGAAAACTTGACCGTGCTCAAAAAGCAGAAGTTGAATTATAATTAACTTCAGGATATAGGAACTACAGGAGCCTTTGATGGAAGTTACGGTCAGGAAAGATATTGAATCCGGCACGGCGGTGGTCATCCACTGCCGTGAGGTGACTTCAGAGACAGAAAGGCTCGAGCGTTATATCAGGCGCTTTGACGAGCGCATCACGGCTTCAGAGAACGGTAATACATATAATGTTTCGATCGAGGAGATCCTTTATATCGAGTCGGTCGACAAGAAGACTTTCCTGTATACGACAGGACATGTGCTCCAGACTGAGAAAAGACTTTATGAGCTTGAAGAACTCCTTGATGAGAAGACATTTTTCAGATGCTCGAAGTCTGTTATCGTGAATCTTAATAAGGTCACAAAACTCAAGCCTGAAGTTACCAGGAATATCCTTGCGACGCTGACAAACGGCGAGGTGGTAGTCATTTCGAGACGTTATGTGAGAGCTCTCAGGGATCTGATCGGATTGGACGGATAAGGTTATGAAAGACATAAAAAAACTATTGGCATATTTCAGAAATGCACTGGCATTCTCATATTCGTGGCTCGTGCTGCTCACGGTGCTGTTATCTCTTGCAGGCGGCAACAGGGAAGTGACGGTCTTATTCCTGCTGAAACTTCTGACGCTGTGCGCATGGGGGGCTCTCGGTTTTGTATTCTCATTCTTTACGGAATTCATGAAGAAAAGGGGATTTGTTTTCGATCTGACCATATTCTTCCTGCTGTTCGTGCCATTTGAGATCCTGATATTCTATCTGACCGGTATATTTGAAGGCGCAGGGACCCCTGTCCTGTGGATATCTCTGGCAGTAATCGTTGCGGTATTCTACATTTCTGCGATCCTTATTGACGTGCTCGTTATGCGTAAACGCGCGAAAAAATATACGGAAAAGTTGATGGATTATAACGCGCAGAATGCTCCGAAATAACTTTCGCATATATATAATTATTTACAAACGGACGCTATAAATGTTACTATCTTCTATACGCGATAATTATTGAAGCAAACAGAGGTGCCTATGAAAAAGAACGAAAGAAAAGAACTTGTCACTAATATCTACACAGCAGACCCTTCTGCCCATGTATTTAACGGCAAGATTTATATCTATCCTTCTCATGATGAAGACAATGACCTGCCTGAGGATGACGACGGCGAGCAGTATGTCATGAAGGATTATCATATCCTTTCGATGGATTCCCTTGACAGTGAGTGCGTTGACAACGGCGTTGCTCTGAAAGAAGAGGATATCCCGTGGGTAGGAAGACAGCTCTGGGCACCGGATGCTGTATATACTAACGGCAAGTATTATCTTGTATTCCCGGCTAAGGATAAGAACGAGATCTTCAGGATCGGTGTTGCCGAGTCTGATTCTCCCGTAGGTCCTTTCAAGCCTCAGGATAATTTTATCGAGGGAAGCTACAGCATCGACCCCGCAGTTCTTATCGACGATGACGGAAAGATCTGGTGCTATAACGGCGGACTCTGGGGCGGCCAGCTCGAGATGTGGCAGTCAGGTTCGTTTAATCCTCAGGAGCACCGTCCCGAAGGCGACGAGAAGGCTTTAGGCCCCCTGGTCGCACAGTTCAAGCCTACGATGGACGGCTTTGTTGCAGCTCCCAAGATGATCACTATCCTCGACGAGAACGGCGAGCCTCTTAAGGCTAAGGACGAAGACCGCCGCTATTTCGAAGGCCCCTGGATGCACAAGTTCAACGGCAAGTACTATCTCTCATATTCGACAGGCACGACACATTATCTCTGCTATGCCGAGGGTGATAATCCGGAAGGACCTTTCACATATAAGGGAAGACTCATGGAGCCTGTTATCGGTTGGACGACTCATCACTCTATCGTTGAGATCGACGGCGAATGGTATCTGTTCTATCATGATGCGAAATTCTCCGGCGGGTGCGACCATAAGAGATGCGTTAAGTTCACAAAGCTCAATATCGCTGAGGATGGTACTATCGAGAAGATCATTCCTTACGATCACGAGAACTGATCTTAATTTCAAAATGATGTTAAAAAGGGCCGACTCAAATGCTGAGCCGGCCCTGTCTTTTACTGAAGTTTATAGCTTAACGCTGCCCAGCTGGACTCCTTCGACAATGTGTTTGGATAAGAAAAGGAAAACTATTACCGGGGGAATAGTCGTAACAAACATCGGTATTGTCGTCTCTCCCAGACCATAGTTAAGGATCAGTATGACAGGAAGTGTTTTCTTGGATTCTTTCAGGAGAAGGACAAGCGGAAGGAAAATATCATTCCAGCTGCTTACGAAGGCGAAGATCGCCTGTGTGGCAATAGCCGGCTTCATGATCGGAAGGACGATCTGGTTGAAGATCCTGAATTCGCTGGCTCCGTCGATCCTGGCAGAATCCAGCAGTGCCATCGGGAAAGTCGATTCAAGATACAGTCTCATAAAGACAACCGATATCGGCGTGGCAATAGACGGAAGTATCAGCAATGATAATGTGCTTGTCAGATGAAACTTGTAAGCTAACTGGATGAAACCGCCTGTTGCAACAACAGTGGGGATCATCATGAGCGCAAGGATGAAGTTACCGAATACTTTTCGGAATTTCCATTTATAAGAAGTGATGGCGTGGGCTGTGAGAGCGGAAAAATAAATATTCAGTACCGTACTGCAAACGGCGACAATAATAGAATTTACAAAGCCCTTTGCGGTACGTGAATTGAAAAACTTTACGAGCTGGTTCCATCTCTTGGGAAGGATCCTCAATACCCGTTCGGGATTGCTCAGTTTGAAACCTGTAAAATCGACCAGCATCAGAATGAAAGGGTAGAGGGTCATTACCGCAAGAACAATAGAGATAATATAGACGATTATCCTCAGCCTTATATCATTTTTTCTAATTGATATTCTGTTTATTCCATTGTCCGCCAAAATCAAGATATCCCCACAATTTGATTGCTGTCAGTCCGATCAATAAAGTAATTCTATTTATAAGACGGAAACAAGTCAAATTATATATATTTTTGGGTTATAATACCATAAGCGAAAACTGCTTTATGAGCAAATGAAACGGGGATATATGAGTAAAAAGAGATCGCTCGAAAAGCACTATAACAAATGGGGATATTTTTTCTCGATCCCCTTCATAGCGGCGTTTCTGATATTTCATCTCTGGCCGATGGCAAATACCGTTTTGTATGCGTTTTGCGATCTTAAGCACACTGCCCTGGTAGACAATCCGCAGCTCCTGGTATCAAAGGGGCTTCCGTGGTATAAGAATTTTGCAGATCTGTTCAAGACGTCTTCTTTTGCGATCGCATTTAAGAATACATTCAAATTCTGGATCAGCCAGACCATTCCGGAATTCATACTGGCATTCTGGCTCGCAGCGATGATGACTGACAGAAGGCTTAAGATCAAAGGAAGATCTCTATTTAAGACTTCGTTCTTTTTCCCGAACCTTATGACAGGATCCACTTTAGGTTTTTTGATTCTCGGCAACATCATAGCTTCTGTAGCCGGAGTTATAAGTTATGTGCTTATCGCTGCCTCGATGGACGGATTCGGAGTAACGGAGGCGGATTTTGAGCTTTTCCTGTCAGAACATGTCCTGATAATTGCGGCCGGTGTTTTTGTGCATTTCGGTATTACGTTTATCTATGCTGTAGCGGGAATGACCAGCATTCCTGTTGAGATATTTGAAGCTGCGGAGATCGACGGTTCTTCCAGACTTCATACTTTCTTTCACATAACTCTGCCGTGTATGCGTCCGATATTGTTTTTTATAATGGTCCTTTCTGTTGTTGACGGACTTGCCATAAGTGAAATCCCGAGCATGATCGGCCGCCCGAATGATGTCATGAGAACGAGCCTTACGCTGATGACTTATCTTCAGAATATTCTGGGTATGGGAAATGCTTATGACAGGGCATCTGCGTTCTGTCTCATCCTGCTGGCACTGTCAGCCGTTTTATCGGGGCTGATATACTTTTTCCTTATCAGGGACAAATACGATGCCAGGATTAAAAGGCAGATGATAAAGGCAGAAAGAGAAATCCTTAAATCCAAGTAAATACTTGGATGTACAAGACCGTACACGAACCGGCTGCCTGCGAAGCCGAAAATATCAGGATCGTGCCTGATCCGCCACAGGCGCATAATGCGTTCTCTTTCTGCCGGAATCATTATACACACACGTTATGCTAAATCAAATTTGAGAAATCGTGTTATAATCCTCTTTGGAATAATATTTGGGAGAGATTTGTCATGATCACATACTGGCCTGATTATTGTCATGATTTCCGGTGCAAGGGAAGTGAATGTCTTCATACTTGCTGCGCCGGCTGGGTGATAGGTATAGACGAAGCCTCGCTTAAGCGCTTTTCTGATGATCCGGATATTTCCGGCAAGATCAGCGACGGCTGCTTTATCTTAAGGGATGACGGCAGATGCCCTTTCTTAAGAGATGATAATCTCTGTGAGATGATCATTAAGCACGGGGAGGATTATCTATGCGATATATGCAAAGAGCATCCGAGGTTTTACAACGAATTCGAAGATCACGTCGAAGCAGGTATCGGGCTTGTCTGCGAAGAAGCCTGCAGGCTGGTGCTGGGTTCTGAACATGCTTTTGAACTGGTTTCTGAAGACGGCAGTAAGATGGAACTGCCCGATTATGTTAAGCCGGCATTTGATACTGATAAGTCCATGACGGACAGGCTCAGCGGTATAAGCGGGGGAAAAAGAGCAGCTTCCGGTCTGAGGGCAGGGATATTCGACGGTATGGAAGTCATGGATCCCAAATGGAGTAAGCTCTTAAAGAAGATAATCGATGAGCCGGTAAGTGAAGATGACGAAGACAGGATCATCAATGCCAATCAGAAGGAATTCTCGAATTTCGCGGCATATCTGCTGTACCGTTATAAGGGTGCAGGAAGATTTGCATCCGAATCCTGTTATCTTCTTGCCGATCTGATGGTGAAAGGGTGCGGGATCAGGGAGATTGCCAGGGTCTTCTCCTGCGAGGTCGAATATTCCGATATAAACATTGCCGAGGCGCTCGAAACGTTCGGATAATGCAGGAAAAAGCAATGAAAACGGCTGTGTAACAATGTTACAAAAGCCTGAAAATACATTTTTCGGAGGTTATATGATCAACGATTACAATCAGATGGAATGGACACCCAATCCTGGATTTAAGGGCGGTGAAGGGATCTTTTACAACAAGATGTTTACTGACGGCGTCAACAAGATGATGCAGGGAAAGCTTCCTTCAGGTGCTTCGATCGGCTATCACAAGCATGAAGGGACCTGCGAGATGATCTTTATCCTGGAGGGCGAGGGAAAAGTTATCGACGATGACACGGAGTATCCGGTCAGACCCGGCGAATGCCTCTATTGCCAGGAAGGTCATTCTCATTCACTGATAAATAACGGAACGGAAGATCTTGTTTTCATAGCAGTAGTACCCAAACAATAAACGGAATATAAGGAATAAGGGAGGATAAGGGTATGCCACATTCATCAGGAGGCGGTTCGCACGGCGGCGGATTCCACGGCGGTGGTTCGCATGGCGGTCACAGCGGCAACAGGATCTCAAATCACTATTTTTACGGAGCCAGACGATACCGGAAACACCACAGAAGGACCGGTACCGATGAGTATGTCTATGCTTCTTCAATGCCTAGAAAGGCCGGCCTGAGTTCGATAATCATTATAGCCGTTATAGGGGTATTCTTTTTCGGGATAATCGGTGCCGGAACCTGGTCAGAGTTACCGAAGAAACTTAACAGCAGTGTCTATTACGAGCCGGCGGTGCATGATGATATCGACATCATTAATAACGATGATGCCCTTAAAGCGACGCTTACAGAATATTATGGAGCAACAGGTATCTGCCCGGTCATCTATACCGTTTATGATGAGGACTGGAGTTCTGTTAACCCTGAGCTGACAGAGACATATGAAGATCTGGAGACATATGCATATTTTAAGTATGTGAATAATTTTGCTGATGAGCAGCATTTTGTAATTGTCTATTCATTACCGAAAAATGATGCGGAACTCTTTAAGTCAGGTGAGCTTGCAGTCCCGAATTATCAGTGGGAAGCATGCCAGGGAGATGAAACAGATCCGATATTGACTGAAAGCATGTTCAGGGTGTTCGGCAATAAGGTCCAAAAGGATCTCGAGGCTGGTCAAGATCCCGGAGTGGCTTTTGAAAATGCGTTCAGGTTTGCGATCGGAGATGCCGAGTCCAGATTAAAGCCATTATCTCTCTCGAATATAATCAGCCGTGCCAGATCCATTTTCCCGCTGCTGGTGGTTGCTGCGATCATTATTCCGATGCTTGTCATTTCGATCAAACAGTATGTAAAAGACAGGGATGCAGAATATTATGAAGTGCCTTTGGAAAATGGTGATAAATCTGCCAGGCCGGGTTATTCTGCCGGTTCATATGCTTATAACGGCAGTTCAACAGTAATTTCAGGTTCTGATTCCAAAGTACGGACTGTGTCGATAGTCGGTTTGATAATCGGTCTGGTATTCATGATTCCTTTTGTGATCACGGGATTGGGCACACTGGTCATGGGAATAGTTATGAGCGCCTCCGGTGCGGACAACACTGCAGGAGGTTTTCTGATAATTTTCGGAATAGTGTGGACCTTGATAGTTGGCGTGATGTTATTTGGAATTATCAGGACTATGATCCGTAAGACCAAACAGGGTAATGAGGTACAGTCCGGCGGGTATCCCCGGTCAGAATCCGGGAACGGACCCCGTCCGAATGTTACCTATTGTTCTGAAACCGGTGAAGAGATAACCGATCCTGACGCAATTCCCGCAACTCCGCTTTATTCGGATCCTGCCTCTACTTCGGAATACTCAGAACCTGAACCTTCAGATCCTTTCGATATACCTTTGGAAGACATAAATCCTTTTGTGCCTTTGTCTGAAAACCCGAGTCCTTTCGTACCGCTTAAGGAAGAGCCTGAATTCGACCCGCAGTTTTTCAATTCTCCTAAGAGCAGTATCGAGGATGACGATGAAGACTATAAGCGTATGAAGAGAAGGGGATTCGAGTAAATCCGGAATAAGGTGCTTTTGTAATCAGAGAGGAAATTCTATGTCCAATTATTCAGACAACGGTCCGAATGACGGCAGAGCGTGCCGCGGTAATAACAATCTCGTCTGGGGCAAAGGTTTTCGCCGTGTTCCGCTTGACGGCAGGAAACCAATGACAATGTCGCAGGAGTTTGCGGGTCCCAGGTTATTTGTGAAGCATTATCCGGACGGAAGAGCTGACGAATATGTTTACGCGGATGCGGAACCTGCCAGGATAAAACTTCCGGTGATAATCGTGTCTGGCGCGTTCTGTTCAGTCATTGTGCCGATCATTGGAAGATCTGCATACATTTCTTTTATGGGCGCTGAAGCTCCGGTCTCGTATGTTTCGGATCTGGTCATCCTCGCTGCCTTTCTCATAATACTGGTGGTCTTAACCGTAAAGTATATGAAGGAAAAAGACGTCTTCTATGAGGAGATGCCTGCCGGCGCGGATCCCAGAGAAAAGGGCAAAAACTACTCAGGAAACGTCCCGGGAAAAACCGTGCAACGTGAAACGCCCGTATATTATGAGCAGTTTGCGTCAAAGCGCATATTCAGTTCTGTCTGCCTTATTCTGCTGATAATTCTGATGCTTGCAGGAATAACAGGTCTGGCATTAGGTTACGGCATTCATATTGCCCTGGAAGATGTTAACGGCTTCGGCGTGTTTTTCATGGTGTTGGGAGGCTTCTGGATCATCATGAGCCTGGTCGGAATAATCTCTTCTGTCACTTCACTGGTAAATACCAAAAAGATGAAGAAAAGATTTCCGCCCCCGCCTGCTGAAGAGAAACAGGATGATAAAACTTCTGTTGAAACCTTATCCGATGACGATGAAGATTATAAGCGCATGAAGCGTAAGGGATTCGAGTGATCATCCCTCGTATTGTCTGAATGTGTCAGCGTACCGGAGATTCGGCTTGATATAGACGGGTTCAGCGTGATCTGTCGCCAGCATTATCTCATTGACCATGACGTAAGTGTCGCCCGTGTCTATCCAGACATAGGCGAGAGTCCTGTCATACTGGTCGAATTCTGCCTCATCGTATTCGAGATATACGACATCGACGTGTTCCAGGAGGTCTTTCATGAACTGTGAAGCCTCACGGCCCTCTTCAGTGTTCTTGCTCTCGTCTTCGTGAACGGATTCCGGCGCGTTTATGCCTGTGAGACGGACTCTGAGCCTCTCGCCTTCAGGGTTTTGAACGATGATAGTGTCACCGTCGACTACGCGCTCCAGATCGCAGGGGACCAGGACCGAAGGGTCGACCTGAAGAGTGACTCCGAAAGGAAGGCCGGTTCCGCCGACATCATTGTCGGCATAGACTTCGGCGACTGTATTGACGGTCTCCGGGTAGATGGTCTGCTGCGGCTGGGGGTAAAAGCAACCCGTCAATAATACGGCAGGGAGGATAAACCCCAGCGGGATGGCAGGATTTAAACGTCCGGAGAGGCCTTTGCTCGGGCTTTCACAGGTGTTCGGATTATCGTATTTTTCACGCTTTATTACATTTTTCATAGAAGTATTTTATTCCTTTATTTTCGTTGTGCAAAGACGGGACAATCTATGTTAGAATTCTGTCTAGAAATTTTTAAGGACTAATAAGAAGGGGGCGTAATATATGCCAAAGAGAGAAGATATCAACAAGATCCTTATCATCGGTTCAGGTCCTATCATCATCGGCCAGGCCTGCGAGTTCGACTATTCGGGAACTCAGGCGTGCAAAGCGCTCAGAAAGCTTGGTTACGAGATCGTGCTGGTCAATTCCAACCCCGCGACCATCATGACTGACCCTGACGTGGCAGACAGAACCTACATAGAACCGCTTAATGTTAAGCGTCTTGAGCAGATAATCGCCAAAGAGCGCCCCGATGCGCTTCTCCCTAACCTGGGAGGCCAGTCAGGTCTTAATCTCTGCTCCGAGCTCTCTAAGGCAGGAATCCTTGATAAATATAATGTCCAGGTAATCGGTGTTCAGGTTGACGCCATTGAGAGAGGCGAAGACAGGATCGAGTTCAAGGAGACCATGACTTCCCTCGGCATCGAGATGCCCAGATCCCACGAAGCATACTCTGTTGATGAAGCTGTAAAGATCGCAGATGATCTCGGCTACCCGGTAGTTATCAGACCTGCTTACACGATGGGCGGCGCAGGCGGCGGCCTCGTATATAACATCGATGAACTCAAGACGGTTGTCGAAAGAGGTCTTGCAGCTTCCATGATCCATCAGGTCCTGGTAGAAGAGTCCATCAGCGGATGGGAAGAGCTCGAGCTCGAGGTAGTAAGAGACGCCAAGAATAACGTCATTACGGTCTGCTTCATCGAGAATATCGATCCTATCGGCGTCCACACAGGTGACTCATTCTGTTCCGCACCTATGCTTACTATCTCACAGGATGTCCAGGATATCCTTCAGGATTATTCATACCGTATCGTTAAGGCGATCGAGGTTATCGGCGGATGCAACTGCCAGTTCGCACATGATCCTAAGACGGGAAGGATCGTCGTTATCGAGATCAATCCCAGAACTTCAAGATCATCTGCTCTTGCGTCAAAGGCTACGGGTTTCCCGATTGCTCTCGTATCAGCAATGCTCGCATGCGGACTCACTCTTGATGAGATCCCCTGCGGCAAGTACGGCACGCTCGACAAGTACTATCCTGACGGCGATTATGTCGTAATCAAGTTCGCAAGATGGGCTTTCGAGAAGTTCCACGGCGCCCAGGACAAGCTCGGCACACAGATGAGAGCCGTAGGCGAAGTAATGAGCATCGGTAAGGCTTATAAGGAAGCTTTCCAGAAAGCTATCAGATCTCTTGAAAAGGACAGATACGGCTTAGGCTTTGCAAAGGATTTCAACAAGCTTTCCAAGGAAGAGATCATGCTCAAGCTTACACAGCCTTCTTCCGAGCGTCAGTTCCTTATGTATGAGGCACTCAGAAAAGGCGCTACAGTTGAAGAGCTCTACGAGCTTACAAAGATCAAGCACTGGTTCATCGAGCAGATGAAGGAACTCGTTGAGGAAGAGGAAGAGCTCATCAAGAAACCGGGACGCATTCCTGATGAACCTGTTCTCCGCCAGGCTAAGCTCGACGGATTCTCTGATAAGTATCTCTCACAGCTCCTGAGCGTTTCCGAGGATCTCATCCGCCGTGCGCGTTATGAGTACGGGATCAAGGAAGGCTGGGAAGGCGTCCACGTATCAGGAACCCAGGATGCCGCTTACTATTATTCTTCCTACCACATTACGGAAGACAAGTCTCCTTCTTCGAATAATAAGAAGATCATGATCCTCGGCGGCGGCCCTAACAGGATCGGTCAGGGAATCGAGTTCGACTATTGCTGCGTACATGCCGCTCTGGCACTGAAGAAGCTGGGCTTCGAGTCAATCATCGTTAACTGCAACCCTGAGACTGTGTCTACAGACTACGATACTTCCGACAAACTCTATTTCGAGCCTCTTACACTGGAAGACGTTCTCGCTATTCACGAGAAAGAAAAGCCTCTCGGCGTTATCGCACAGTTCGGAGGCCAGACACCTCTTAACCTCGCTGCAAGCCTTAAGGCTAACGGTGTAAATATCCTCGGCACAACACCTGAGACGATCGACCTCGCGGAAGACAGAGATCATTTCCGTGCCATGATGAACCGCCTTGGCATCCCGATGCCTGAAGCGGGTATGGCTGTTAACGCTGATGAAGCTATCGCTATCGCCAACAAGATCGGCTACCCCGTAATGGTACGTCCTTCCTACGTATTGGGCGGAAGAGGAATGGAAGTTGTTCATGATGATGAGATGATGAGGATCTACATGAATGCCGCTGTCGGCGTAACGCCTGACAGACCTATCCTCATCGACCGTTTCCTGCATCATGCCACAGAGTGCGAAGCAGATGCTATCTCTGACGGCACCAACTGCTATGTTCCTGCAGTCATGGAGCATATCGAGCTTGCCGGTATCCACTCAGGTGACTCTGCGTGCATCCTTCCTTCAAAGAATCTCTCACCAGAGATCGTTGAGACTATCAAGGAATACACGAGAAAGATCGCTGTAGAAATGAATGTTGTAGGTCTCATGAACATGCAGTATGCGATCGAGGACGGCGTTGTGTTCGTGCTCGAGGCTAATCCCCGTGCATCCAGAACAGTACCGCTCGTTTCCAAGGTTACAGGCACCAACATGGTAAGGATCGCTACGGATATCATGACAAGCCACCTTACAGGCAGGCCTTCACCGGTTCCCGAACTCCACGATAAGGTAATTCCTCACTACGGAGTTAAGGAAGCAGTCTTCCCGTTCAATATGTTCCAGGAAGTTGACCCTGTACTTGGACCTGAGATGAGGTCTACAGGTGAGGTATTAGGTCTTGCAAGCCACTTCGGCGAGGCAAGCTTCAAGGCTCAGGAAGCAACCAAGACAGAGCTTCCTCTGGAAGGCAGCGTTCTCCTGTCCGTATCGGATCTCGATAAGGTCGATCTCCTTGAGGTAGCACAGATGTTTGCAGATCTCGGATTTAAGATCTACGCAACCGGCGGAACATTCGACATGATCGACAAGGCCGGAATAAAGGCTGAGAAGGTCAAGAAGCTCTATGAGGGCAGACCTAATATCGGCGACATGATCCTTAACCGTGATGTTGATCTCGTTATTAACACGCCTGCCGGAAAGACATCTGCTCATGATGACTCCTACATCCGTAAGGATGCTATCCGCCAGCACGTTCCTTATATTACAACGATGGCTGCGGCTAAGGCTTGTGCAGAAGGAATCAAGGCTGCAAAGGAGAGAGAATTCGAGGTCAGGGCGCTTCAGGATTATCACGCTGACATCAAATAAAACCGTCTGCTGACTTCCGGCCGGAAACACTGCAGAATACAAAAATACATCGGGGCTTTTTCGAGATGTGCGTTCACATCTGAAGAAGCCCCTGTTTTTTCAGGGGAAAATGTGATCGTTTAAAGTTAAGGTTTTATTAAGGTTTGCTAAAAGCAAATTAAGAAAAGGTTCTGTACAATCTCTGTATTCAACTAAAACAGGAAATGGAGATAGATCAGTATGAAAACGATCTTAACAAAAGTAACTTCCGCAGCAGCATGTACTGTCGTGTCTATTGCGGCATTATCCGGACTGGCATTATTCAATAACAATGTCAACGCAGCTTCTTACTACACGCCAAGACTTATGGTCACGGGCAGTGAAGTCAATACAGACAGGGTCAACGCAGGCGATGAGTTCGATCTGACGGTCCATTTTATGAACGAGTCTGACGACACCCATCTTTACAACATCAAGATAGCATTCACTACAAGTGACAATGAGATCTATCCGGTATCCGGAACAAACGTATATTATGTTGATTCCGTTGAAGACGAAGAAGAATTTGATGTTGTCATGAAGATGACGACCAGAGGCGATCTTGAGGAAAAGCCTTATACGATCACCGTCAATTTCGAGTATGAAGACAGCAATAAAATGTATTATCAGGATTCTTCGGAGATCGTTATTCCGGTCTTCCAGAAACCTGTTCTTTCAGCATCCGATATGAAGCTTACCAAGAGTGAGATAATGCTTAACAGCAAGACAAGCTTCTCTATGAAACTTAATAATATGGGAAAAGGGAATATATATAACGTTTCAGTCTCCGTTGACGGTGACATGATCAACGGAGCTGATACTTTTGTAGGTAATCTCGACAAGGGTGCCAATACAACTGTTGACCTTTCGCTTAAGGGTGTAAATGTCGGTTCAGGTGACTTTACCGTTACAGTTAATTATGAGGATTCAGACGGCAAGACATATACACTCGAAAAGACAATGCAGCTTGCGGTTGTTGAACCCGCACCGGTTGAAGTGACTGCCGCAGAGCAGGCAGCACCGTCAAATCTTATCGCTATAGGTGCCGTAATCGTTGTTGCTGTAGTTATCATCATTATTGTAGTAAACATTATCCGCAAGGTGAGGGAAAAGAAGTATGCCTAAGAAAAGCATTATCAAGACCGAAAAGCTCTGTAAGAGCTTCTCTTCCGGCGGTGTAATGCAGCATGTCATAAAAGATCTGGATACCGAGATCTATGAGGGCGACTTTACGGTCATCATGGGATCGTCAGGCGCAGGTAAATCAACGCTTCTTTATGCTCTTTCCGGAATGGATAAGGCAAGTCAGGGTTCGGTTTATTTCTCTGACAGAAATATAACGAAATTTAACAGTGACCAGCTGGCTATCTTCAGAAGAAAGCACTGCGGATTCGTTTTCCAGCAGGTATATCTTATGGATTCTATGAGTGTAATGGATAACGTCCTGGCTGCAGGACTCCTGTCCGGCCAGAACAAGAGACAGCTGAATGCAAAAGCCAGAGAACTTCTTACACAGGTCGGCATCGAACCTAAGTTATGGAGAAAGTTTCCGAATCAGCTGTCAGGCGGTGAAGCGCAGAGAGTCGGAATCGTCCGTGCAGTAATCAACTCGCCGGACATGGTATTTGCAGATGAGCCTACCGGAGCTCTTAACAGCTCATCGTCGGATCAGGTATTGAATGTATTGACCGAAGTAAATAAGAAGGGTCAGTCGATCCTTATGGTTACGCACGATATGAAATCCGCCAGAAGAGGTAACAGGATCATATATTTGAAGGACGGTACGATAAGTGGAGAGTGCGATCTCGGTCCCTATGTTACTGGAGACCGCGCGCGTCACGATAAGCTTCGTGCTTTCCTTACGGAAATGGGATGGTAAGTAATGTTAGGAAAACTGATTAAAGCCAACTTCCGCAAGGATATGTCCCACATGATCAGCTTCCTCCTGATCGTAATACTGTCATCATTCCTTATGCAGTTGGGTCTTATGCTCGTACTCGGATACAACTCACAGTTCGGAAGAAAATGTGAGGAGCTGAATTCTCCGGACCTTATGGTCATGACTGCGACTTTTGATCCCGAGGAAAGACTGGAAATACTGGAATACATATCTTCACTTCCGGAAGTGGAATATTATGAACTCGTTCCGACGGTTTCGCTAAAAACTGACATCATAAATGAAGATGCTGAAACGGATTCGAAGAATGGTCTTGAAAACGTTTCAGGCGCATATCAGTATGCCGCATACGGAGAATGGGGAGAGATCGATACACCACAGTTCATCGATGTTTATGATAAGCCTGTTGATGAGCCACTTTATATGTCCAGACTCTACAATCAGGAAATCTTCAAGGGTGCCTACAAAGCAGGTGACGAGATCAGACTGAAGATCAATGACAGAGAAAGAACTTTTGTTGTAGCCGGCTTCTATGAGAGCATTTCGCTTTATAACATTTTCTTTGTAGATCCTACTACATTAGCCGAACTTAACAGTGAGAATGTATATCCTATCGATCAGATTACTATCAAGCTTATTGATGGTGTGGATGTTAATGATGAATATAACATGATCACTAACGAATTTGCTGCAAGAGATATTGCTTCCGCGGCAATCTCCATTGACGAGTTTAAGCTTATGTATACCCAGATGATCAATATCATCTCGGTATTCCTCTGTACATTTGCGGTTATTATCACAATGGTTGTCCTGATCGTTATCTACTTCAGGATCACCAACAGCATCGAGCAGAATATTGTAAACATAGGTGCTTTGAAAGCATTAGGGTATACGACTCATCAGATAAGAACAGCTCACATTATGGAGTTCGTTATTACTGCCGGTGTGGGACTGCTGATCAGTACCGGTATTATCTATCTGATCGTTTCTCCTTTGGAGATCGCCTTAAGATCAATTGCTTATATGTCCTGGGATCATCCGTTTGATCCGGTATCGCTTATAGTTACGGCAATCGTGATCACCGGATCATCATTTCTTGTAGCCCTGAAGTCAACAAGCTCGATCAAGAAGCTGGATCCTGTCCAGGCTTTAAGATTTGGTCTGAAGAGCCACAGTTTCAAAAGGAACGTCGTACCTTTGGAGACGTCCGGCGGTCCTCTGGTATGGCTTATGGCATTGAAGAGCTCTTTTGCCTCTAAAAAGCAGAACATTCTTGTTATGGTCGTAATGGCTTCGATAGGCATCAGCCTTGCAATGGCAGTCTTTGTCGGCTATAACATCGGATTTAAACCGATGAACCTGTTGAGGCTCCTTTCGGATAACAGTTGTGATATATATGCATCGATCAGAGGCGAAGATCCTATCTATGAAGTATCCGATCTTCCTTACGTGACAGATGCATGGTGGAGCGATTCTTTTTCCGCTTCTTATGAAGGCATCAATATCAATGTGGATGTGGCAGAAGACTGGAATAATGTGCCGGAAGTTAACATGCTTGAAGGAAGAAAGCCGATGTACGATGATGAGGTAGTTATCGGCAAGAAGCTTTCCGAGAGCAAAGGAATCATGATCGGCGATATGATATTGATCGAGAACGGCTCTAATAATTTCGAATATACGGTTACGGGATTCGCCCAGGGTTCCGAGAACTACGGACTGTTCGTCATGATGAATGAAGACGGCACTCCGCATTTAGGATATGAGTGTTATAAGAATTCGGTCAATATACTGGTCGAGAATAACGATCCGGCAAAAACCAAAAAGGTTGTCGAGAGCTTAGAAGACACCTTCGGTGACAGACTGTATATGTATGTGGATTATTGTACGGCGCTGGAGGACGGATCAGATCCTACTGTCATGCTGGCAAGAGTCATCTGCATCATTCTGGTTGTAGTCTCACTGGCGATCATCTGGCTCACCATGATGCTTCTGATCAAGACAATTATCATTAAGAACCAGAAGGAACTGGGTATCAAGAAAGCCCTCGGGTTTACCAGCGGACAGCTCCGTACGGAACTCTCTCTTTCCATGATGCCTTCCATCGCGATCGGAATCTCGGCAGGCGCATTGGCCGGAGTAATGAATGCAAATACATTCCTTACTTTAATGCTTAGTGCCTACGGCGTTTCGCAGAGCAACATGGAAGCGGGTCCCTGGATGACTGCATTGGTTATTGTTTTCGGTGTCGCTGTATCCTACGTCATGGTATATGCTCTTTCTCGCAGGATCAAAAAGATATCGGCATATTCGCTCATTACAGAGTAATACCCCTCAATTACCCTCTCTATAAAAGAATCCACGCAAAGCTGATGCGATGCGTGGATTTTTGCGTGAGAGAAGCTCTCTTTTGCCACATTTTTCACTACTTTAAAACCCGCAAGATTTGTATAGCAAATTTTGTATAAAACGCCGTTGCCTGACGAGTGAATAATGCGTTCAAACGCATAATATTGCGGAAGTTCTGAAAAACAAACTTAGCAAGAACGGCTTAATTATCAAATCGCAAGAATGGTCAAATTTGTTGAAACCGTAAAAATATAATAAAAGAATACTTGCACTTTGGTGTCTGCAATTTTGAGACCAATCCTCTAATATGTTATTTGAACTATTTTGCGAATCGGGAGGTTCATATGTATTTTATTGGTATTGATCTCGGTACATCAGCAGTCAAGTTGCTCCTGATGAAGAGCGGGGGAGAGATTATCAGAACTGTTTCTGAGAGTTACCCCGTTAACTTCCCTCAGACCGGCTGGTCTGAGCAGAACCCTGAAGACTGGTTCGACGGCAGCATT
Organism: Saccharofermentans sp.; assembly: GCA_045532275.1. GTDB lineage: Bacteria > Bacillota > Clostridia > Saccharofermentanales > Saccharofermentanaceae > Saccharofermentans. The sequence continues at coordinate 40,658 of JAZSFQ010000024.1, forward strand.
AAGGGACTTAAGAAGCTCATCGAGGGTATTGACGGCAATGAGGTTGCAGGAATCAGCTTCGGCGGACAGATGCACGGACTTACGCTTCTGGACGGCGAGGGCAAGGTTATAAGACCTGCTATCCTTTGGAATGACGGAAGATCACAGGTTGAGACGGATTATCTCAACAATGAGATCGGCAAGGCTAACTTATCAAAGTACACCGGCAACATTGCTTTCGCAGGCTTCACTGCTCCGAAGGTAATGTGGGTACACAAGAACGAGCCTGAGAATTTTGCAAAGATCGCTAAGATCCTTCTTCCTAAAGACTATCTCGCATACAGACTTTCCGGCGTTTTCGCTACAGACGTTTCTGACGCTTCAGGTACGCTTTATTTCGACTGCGAGAATAGAAAGTGGTCCGATGAGATGCTTAAGATCCTCGACATGAAGCCCGAGTGGCTTCCCCAGGTATTCGAGAGCTATGAACCTATCGGCAAGATCCTTCCTGAGATCGCAGATGAACTCGGAATCAGCAAGGACTGCGTGATCGCTGCAGGCGCAGGCGACAATGCCGCTGCTGCAGTAGGTATGGGCATCATCGGCAACGGCGGATGCAATATCTCACTCGGTACTTCCGGAACGATCTTTATCGCTTCCGAGACATTCAAGAACGACGATGCTAATTCGCTTCACGCATTCGATCACGCTGACGGCGGCTTCCATCTCATGGGCTGCATGTTAAGCGCTGCTTCCTGCAACAAGTGGTGGATGGAAGAGATCATCGGAACAAGCGATTATGCCAAGGAACAGGAAGGCCTTGAGGCTCTCGGAACAAACAAAGTATTCTTCCTGCCTTACCTCATGGGCGAGAGATCTCCTCTTAACAACCCTGACTGCCGCGCTATGTTCGTAGGCATGTCAATGGATACTACACGTAAGGATATGACTCTCGCAGTAATGGAAGGCGTTGCTTTCGCATTAAGAGATTCTTTCGAGTGCGCTAAGAAGATGGGTCTTGATATCAAGAGTTCTTCGATCTGCGGCGGCGGTGCTAAATCCAAGCTCTGGTGCACGATCGTATCCAATGTTCTCGGTATCGAACTTACACAGACAGAGAATGACGAAGGTCCTGCAATGGGCGGCGCTCTTCTCGCAGCTGTCGCTTGCGGCGAGTATGCTTCAGTAGCAGATGCCTGCGCAGCTACGGTTTCCAAGCATGTTTCCGTTGTTCCGACACCTGAGCTCGTTGCTAAGTACGACGAGAGATATAAGGAGTTTTCTAAAATCTATCCCGCATTGAAGGAGGCAGGTTTATGGTAATTTATGAGGCAACTTCTTCCAATTTTAAAAAGTACGGAAGAATCGTTAAGAACATCGATTTCGCACCTGTTATCGAGGCACTTAATCAGATCGCTCTTCCTGCAGAAGGCGTAGCTTATGAGCCGACAGTTGCTTCTCTTGAAGAGGCATCCGCAAAGGTCGATGTAACAAGACTTTTCGGCGGCGAGCTGAAGCTGGAGACAGGCTATTGCGCAGGTCACAACTCACTTCTCAACGCTGTTGAGTATCACAGATCATCAGAGGTCAACGTAGCTGCTACAGACTGCATCCTCCTTTTGGGATCACAGCAGGATGTATCTGACGATTTCACATACGACACTTCCAAGATTGAAGCATTCCATATCCGTAAGGGAACAGCAGTTGAGCTTTATGCCACAACTCTTCACTATGCACCCTGCGGAATCGAGAATGACGGCTTCATGGTAGGCGTTATTCTTCCTTACGGAACAAACTTCGATTTGGAAGAAGATCACATCGACTGCCTGGCTGATTCAGGCGACGAAGATAAGCTCCTTACAGCAAAGAACAAGTGGCTTATCGCTCATCCCGACGCTCCCGGTGAGAAGGGACATTTCCCCGGACTCATTGGTGCAAATATTGAAGTCAACGTAACTAAAAAACAGATGGAGGAAATCTAACAATGTCAAAAAAATTATTTAACGCACCCGACGTTAAGCTCGCTATCGTAGCAGTATCCCGTGACTGCTTCCCGGAATCACTTTCCGTAAACAGAAGAAAGGCTCTTGTTAAGGCTTATACCGAAAAGTATGGTGCAGATGACATCTATGAG
>JAZSFQ010000021.1:0-31092 GCA_045532275.1 Saccharofermentans sp.
GATTTACAGTCTGTTCCCTTTGGCCGCTCGGGAATCTTCCCATATATTTAATTGTTGTGTAATGGTGGGCCTTCGGGGACTCGAACCCAGGACCAACCGGTTATGAGCCGGGAGCTCTGACCAACTGAGCTAAAGGCCCACTTCTACACTACATCGTGCTTTTCTCAAAGCGCTTAGTTAGTATAGTAATTTAAGATGATTAAGTCAAGAGATATTTTCACGGGGACGGCACGTATCTTAAAACTGAGTTTTATTTAAACCGGTTTAAGTTCCAGGCAAAAACATAGAAAATCGAAGGGGAGCTCGCCTGGATTCAACAAAAAAGCGGCGGTGACAGACGCTTGCCGGTCACACGCCGCTAAATTCCTAATTAATCAGATCTCACTTAGCCGTAATATATCCCTTGGCAACAAGGAGTTCAGCCGTAAGGACTCCGCCGCCTGCTGCGCCTCTTAAAGTATTGTGTGAAAGGCAGGCAAACTTGTAATCAAAGAGATTATCCTCTCTGAGTCTTGCGACAGATACGCCCATGCCGCCCTCGAAATCCGCATCAAGCTTAGGCTGGGGACGGTTATCCTCTTCGAGATACTGAAGGAAGTGCTTAGGAGCTGAAGGCAGACCGAGCTTTACGGCCTCGCTCTCATAGGAATTCCAGACCGCGATCATCTCTTCCTTTGAAGGCTTATTCTCGAAAGAAACGCTTACAGCTGCAGTATGTCCTTCCTGAACAGCTACACGGTAGCACTGAGCGGAGATAACGGGCTTCTGAGCGAGCTCGATGTGATCGCCTGCGAATTCGCCCCAGACCTTGAGAGGCTCCTTCTCGGACTTCTCCTCTTCACCGCCGATATAAGGAATAACGTTGCCAACCATTTCGGGCCAGTCCTTAAACGTCTTTCCGGCACCGGAAATAGCCTGATAAGTGCATACGGAGATTGCCTTGATTCCATTCTTAAGGAACGGTGTAAGCGCAGGAACGTAGCTCTGGATCGAGCAGTTAGGCTTAACTGCGATGAATCCCCTCTTTGTTCCGAGTCTCTTTCTCTGGGCATCGATAAGCTTGATATGGTCAGAATTGATCTCAGGAATAACCATAGGAACATCTTCAGTCCATCTGTTGGCGGAATTATTGGAAACGACCGGGCACTCGAGCTTAGCGATCTTCTCTTCAAGAGCCCTGATCTCATCCTTCTTCATATCTACTGCACAGAAAGTAAAGTCGATCTGCTCACAATACTCTTCGATATTGTCAGTACCGTAAACTACCATCTTCTTGACGAACTCGGGACAAGGTATGTCGAGCTTCCATCTGCCCTCGACTGCTTCCTCGTATGTCTTGCCTGCTGATCTCGGAGATGCGCATAAAGCAACGATCTCAAACCAGGGGTGATCTGCGAGAAGTGTGATAAACCTTTGTCCGACATAACCTGTAGCTCCGATAATGCCGACTCTTAATTTCTGTTCCATTTCAAATACTCCAATGTCTCTTCACAGCGTTTTACTGTGGTATTTTTGCTCTCGGTGTCCACGTGCTGCGTACATTTGTCCTTCGAGCAAACACATATTAGCACAACGCCTTTTATATAACAAGTATAACAAATCAACTAAAAGCCCTGCTTTGCGGTATTAGAATTATGGCAATTAGGCAAAACGCGAATTAAAGCCTTCAGACATCTTTCAGCGAATTCTTGATCCTGCATAAGGATTCCGGGGTTATTCCCAGATAAGTCGCGATGTGTTTTTGCGCTACCCGCTCGCAAAGACCCGGATACTGCTTTTTGAAATGCAGATAGCGTTCTGTCGCATTCTCGACAAGGAAACCGTTCTCCCTGTAGATCTTATAACGCATGCCACTTTCCAAAAGAGTGATCCATATATCCTTGAAATCAGGATCAGCTCTCATTAGCTCTCTGATATCGGCAGTCTTGCAGAACATTATGGTGCTTTCTTCCAGGGCTTCCCACATGCAGATGCGCTCAGGATAGCCGAAAAAGCCCTCATCCATACACATAGAACCCACTGGCGAGAATCCTCTTGTGATGTCATTGCCTTCACCGTCAATGTAATAACACCTGGCAAGGCCTGACAGCATGAGACCGGCAACCGAAGTGTCATTTCCTATAGAAGAGATTATCTCGCCCTTCGGAATTACCCGGAGAGTTGCCTTGCCGATGATAGTTCCGAGCAGTTCTTCAGAAACTTCTATATCGTACTTTTCAGCTAATGTCTTCAATTGATCAACAATATATTTCTTATCCATAAGGATATTCCCTCTACTGCGGTTCCCATGTTCCCTGCTGTCTTAATCCGGTTGCAGATGCTTCTTTCTCTATCTGAGCCAATTCCTCATCAGATAGTATAACATCTATGGCTTCGGCAAGTTTTTGCGCCTGTGATGGCTTGGTGATGCCTACTATCGGCAATGCACCTTTACTGAGCGTCCAGAGGATAGGGATCTGGGACGGATCGATGTCGTGCTTTTTCGCGATGTCACGCATGCAGTTTATCAGACCCTCTATCTTAACGAACTTGGATTTCGGGAATGCCCTGTTACGCATCGAGAATGCAGGGAAATGATGCTCTGCGTCGTAATGTCCGGACAGCGCTCCCTGCTCAAGCACCATATATGCATAGTATTTGATCCCGTTAGCATTACAGTAATCTATGATCGACTGCTGATCATTCCTCAGAAGGCTGAAGTGGTTCTGGACCGCGCCCAGCTTTAAGCCTTCCTTTGCTAGTTCATTCTCTGCAATATGTATATGTTCAAGAGAGACATTAGATATGCCTAAAGACCCGATTTTTCCCTCCCGCATGAGCGGAACGGCTTCTTTTATATTCGATTCAAGGTTATTAGGTACATGGATCCAGAACAGATCGCAGGCATCTCTGCCAAGACGCTCCATACTCGCGTTGAATGATGCGGTCAATGCTCCGTTCTTGTATTTTTTGTCCGGGAAGAACTTGGTTGAAATAAATATATCGTCACGGCCGCTGATAAGAGTTCCCAACAGTTTCTCGCAAGAACCCATTCCGTATACTGCAGCCGTATCCCAGTTAAGGAACCCGAGTTTTACCGCTTCTTCGAAAGTCTTCTTAAGTATCTCCGGATCCTGCTTCCTGCCGAATACCATCGAACCGCCGTTTATGCCGGTGCCCCATGCCCATGTTCCAATAAGGATATCTTTCATAGATCTTACCTCCTGGTCACACTCTAGCACCGGCAGGCAGAAATTGCATTGATATATGTTAATCCGATAAGGATCCTCAGATCATTTGCTCGAATTCCTCGAAAACATCTTCCTTGCAGAAGCTCTTAAGCTGTCCCATCATGAACTCCAGCTTTCCGTCGATCCATTCTCTTGTATAGTGCTTCATATTATCAGCCGCTTTAACCCCATAGATGCGGACAATCTCCTCAGGATCCTTGGCATTGACTTCTTTGCAGAAATCCACATATTCATCTATCCTGGCATTCATTTTCATCCAGATCTCCGCAGCCTTTTCCGGCTCGCCGTTCCTTAAATATGCACCGACAAGGAATTTATAAGTATCACGGTAAAAGCCCTGGCAGTGAGCCTTCATCCTGTCGTTTTCCATGAACTTGTCCATTATGGAGATTCCCCAGAAACAGTTCTCCTCGACCTCGCTTATAGGGCATACCCACATCATTGATTCTGAAGCATATACTATCTGCTTATTGATCACACGGATGAAGTTCTGATAGTTGTCACGGATCTGAGTACGCCATTTCTCTTTGCCCTCATCTGTACTGATATCGATGTAGTATGAAAGGATTGTCTCCTGAAGCATGTTGCTGCTGATCGAAGGAAGAGCTTCAATATGCTGACGGCCTTTCTCCCATTGGGCAGTGTGCCAGCAAAGCCAGGCCAGAGCATAATGGCATTCATCTGACAGTTTCTTATCACCGGAATACCTGATAACCTGCATTGCCCTGTTCTCGGCCGTGCGCACGATACGGTTCCACTCTTTATCATCATCCTTAAACAGCCCTGCCGAATATGAATTGTTCGGGTTAACAAAACGGCTCATATGGGCAACAGCCTGCACGTAAGATCTCATGATCCCGTAATTGAATATGTTCTCCTCACATTTACGGTCAAGATATTCAACGGCACTTAATGCTCCCTGGGCAGGTTCTCCGGTATCACGGAGTGTATTGGCTTCCCTTTCAACATCCTTTGCAAGCTTCTGATCGTAGCTGTCAGGATTAAAGCCGAAAAGAGCATCCGTTGTAACGTTCAAAGCCTGAGCCAAAGGGATAACCTGGGTGATATCCGGAAGTCCCGCTCCGCTTTCCCATTTGCTTACAGCCTGGCTTGTAACACAGAGGATACCTGCCAGCTCTTCCTGCGTGATACCTAATTCACGACGGTACTTTTTGATGTTATTTCCTAAAGACATATATATTTCCTCTCAATCGTTATTATTCTCAGATGCATCCTTGATAGGTTCAATATAACAGACACACGTATTGATTACTAACAATTCGTTTTTGGTAAAAATCCAACTTGGAGTTGGAATGATCAGCCAAGATAAATATAATAAACTCAAATGAGAAAACACCATGGAGGTCAAAGCCTTATGTCGCCCACATTTCCGATCCTCGAGAATTACTGCAGCTATATGCTGGCTGCTCTCGGGCGTTCGGAACTGACAGTAAAAGAGTACAAATATGACCTCATTCTTTTCGCCAGATTCTTAAAGCTGGACAGAGGATTAGTTCCTGAAGACACCCCTTTAGAAGAGATAGATATCTCAGATATTGATGTTAAGATGCTTAACGCCGTGACCACGGACGACCTGCTCGCTTTTGTTATCTGGCTGTCGCGCTTTAAGAAACAGTCCAATGCCGCAAGAGCAAGGCACATTGCTTCCCTGCGCAGTTTCTTTAAATATCTGCATTCCAAGAAAAGGCTTATAGACAACAATCCTGCCTACGATCTCGAGACACCTAAGATCGGCAAGCGCCTTCCGAAGTATCTTACACTCGAACAGAGCCGTGACCTTTTGAAGACCGCCTATGAATCGCCTAAAGATACGAACGAACGCGATTACTGCATGCTTACCCTTTTCCTTAACTGCGGTATGCGTTTAGCTGAGCTCCGCGGGATCAACACCAACGATATTCACGGAACGACACTGACTGTTATCGGTAAAGGCAATAAGGAACGCACGATCTATCTCAATGATGCCTGTCTGGCTGCTTTGGATGACTGGATGAACAAGAGAATGACTCTTAAGATAAAGCCCGAAGCCGGCAAAGCACTCTTTGTGTCAAAACGCGGTACAAGGATCTCCGATGACATGATCCAGATAACCATCAAGCGGCTTCTTGAAGAGGCTGGAATAGACACAAGGATATATTCCGTCCATAAGCTCAGACACACCGCTGCAACGCTGATGTACAAGTACGGAAACGTAGATATAAGAAATCTCCAGATGATACTCGGGCATCAGAGCGTTTCCACAACACAGATCTATACGCATGTTGATGACGAGGCATTGCAAAAAGCCATCGAGAGCAACCCTCTGGCGAATTTCGATCCGGAGAAAAACAAAAAGTAACGGCTTATTTTACTGAACTCATTAACCTGATCTTAGGTCTGTCGGGTCTTTGTTCGAATCCCAACGCACAAATAAGTGCCGCTGCAGTTCCCATAAGATCAAAATGAGAATTAAAGATGCCTATGTTGTTGGCGTATTTTTCTCCGAGCTTGATCTCAGGAAGACCGACTGAATATCCGAAGAGCAGATAAGGAACAGCAACATGCTGGATGTTCTTAAAGGTCTTCTTCTCGACGAAAAAAGTCCTCTTATTTGTAATAACGACACCTGTTTTCCCGCGCGCGAAAATACCGTCATCGTTATATAGAATGATATGTTCATCCGGGAGCATGCTTCCTGATAATCTGGCTGCTATATTGCTGTGATTCTTCTCACGGATACCCGGAGCAGAGATCTCATCAAAGTTCATAAGATAATCACGCAAATACTGCTCAATAGCAGAAGCAGAATCACAGTCATTCAATGTACGGACAAAGGCTGAAACACTGACATTATATTTGGGATTATCTATAAGCTTCTGATATTCCCATTCGTAAATGAACCAGTCTTTATAGATGGGATTGTCGCCTATCTCCTGTTTTGTCGTGTCATCCAAAGTAAATTCGCTTCCGCAATATGCGCAGATCAGCCTTTGCCTGTTTGATGAAAGCTCCAATTTACCTGAGCAGTTCGGACACTTGTTTAATTCCATGGTTACCTCGCTGTCTTATCTCCTTCTTTTGGCAGTCAGCAGTTCTTTTACAGTCTTTCCGCCCGTAAGATAATTCCTGATTATTACGAAATAAGTTATCGCAAGCGCAGCAAAACAGATTATATAATCCTTATAGTAATCGAATTTCTCGACTATTCCGTCATCAATAAGATAAGGGACTTCTCTGTAAGCAATCTCAAAAGTTATGTCATCGTACCAAAAAAGAAGCGTACATGCCCAAATGAATCTCTCACCTACAATTATTCCCAACAGAGAAAGGAAAAGACAAAGGCCTATCTGGAAGGACGATGTTCTCTCCTTACTGAACAACTCATACAAAATGATTGGCGCGGTCGCAACAACAACTGCACCTATAATGAACGGTGTAGAATAATTCGTCATGCCAAGCAAGAACCATATGAGAACTGCACCCGCCGTACCTAACAGCGCACCCGCAATGCCTTTTCCCATATTCTTAGGAAGATCAAGCGGATTCACATCTGCTTTTATTCCCTGCTGCTCCATCAATTTTTCATAATAAGCATTCGTTCCGGGAGCAGGAGATGCAGAAGCGGCATTTCCTTCTGTAACGCTCTTATATCCCAATGCAGCCAAAGAAGTCGAAAAAGAAGTCAGATCCTGTGCAATTGAGAAAGCAGTATCTTCATTCAGCTCAAGTGTATCGGCAAAAAGAAACACATTATCGTTGACCAGAGAATAAGACTTAAAGAAGTCCAGTTTTTGGAAAGCACTCTCTATATGGTCCTTGAAAGGTTCATCACCGAACAAACGCAAGACGGAATGCGCTCTCAGCTGGCCATAGGAAGGAAAGCATATCTCAAAATCAAGACCATTAAGATTGCCGGCGATCTTATTATCACCGTCAAATGCAAATCCCAGATAATTCTTTAATTCTACAAAGAATCCGTACGCATCCATCTTAAGACTCTGTCCTACTCTCCCGTATAACTGAATCTTATTGTAACATGAGCGCGCATTCTTTCCTAATTAGTATTTACAGGATGGTATTATCTGGTAAAGTTAGTCCAGACATGTTCTTCTGTCTTCGGAAGCCCTTTCTGTTCCCTGCCGATTGAGATGCTCTCCATAAGAAATACCATATTGCGCGCCAAAACACGCATAACCTGTTTTCCTTCATCATCAACAGCTCCCTCTCCGGGTTCCCAGCCGTAAATATTATTCCAATACTGGCTGGAGGCAATCGGCATATTAGAAAGCGTAAAGAATTTATTGAGTTCATCGAAAGTTGCCGTGCAGCCGGAACGTCTTGCGCTAACAACACTGGCACCAACCTTGTAACTTGTATCGAAATGAGTACTGTAAAACAACCTCTGAAGAGCAGACATCAGAGTACCGTTTGCTGAACCGTAATATACGGGTGAACCTATAACCAGTCCGTCACAGGCTTCGAACTTAACTGCAAGTTCATTAACGATATCATTAAATACGCATTTACCGGTGTTCCTGCAGGTCTCGCAGGCAATACAGCCTCTTATATCCATTTTGCCGAGCTGGATATTCTCATAATCGACATTGCACTCTTCGAACACCTGTTCCATCTCGCGAAAAGCCAGAGCAATGTTACCGTTTGTTCTCGGACTTCCGTTAAGCATTAAGACTTTATAGCGCTTTTCCATAAGCAACCTCATCAGATATAAAAGACGTAGTCATCTTTTCGTGGAGCGGGCTCATTGGCAGGCTCAGCCGCATATCCGAGCGCACAGTGACCTATGCCTTCATAATCATCTGTGATTCCGAGTCTGCTTAATAAATCCTTGCCGAAATCAGACTCGAATTCTTCTTTTGCCCTGTGGATCCAAATGCTTGCAACACCGAGGCTTTCAGCTGCATTCATAAGGTTACCCATTACAAGAGAACCATCGTAAATATGTGTAGCAACATCTTTCTTTGCCAGAACGATCAGAATGACCGGAGCACCGTAGAAAGGATCAAAACCTTCACCCCATCCGCCGATATTCCTGTTGGCTTCAGAGATCTCATCCCTGGTCTTCTTATCAGTAACAGCAATGATGACAGGGCTCTGCTTGCCCATACCGGTAGCAGCATATGTGCCGGCCTTAATGATCGCCTTAAGATCACCTTCATTGATCATATCAGGCTTGAAATTCCTGCAGCTTCTTCTTGTTTCTAAAACTTTCAGTGTCTCATTCATATTTATAACCTCTCGAAAAACAACATAAATTAAGGAAGATACTTACCGGCAGCCAGATAAAGCGTATACCAGTCGTGATGTGAAAGATTAACCTTTGAGGCGTCGCATGCGTCCTGAATATGCGAAGGATTCATAGTTCCAATGATCGCCTGCATCTTTGCCGGATGTCTTAAGATCCATGCAATGGCAACAGCCGTCTTGGATACACCCTCACGTTCTCCCAACTCCGCAAGTGCATTGTTAAGTTCAGGGAAATCAGGATTATCAATAAATGTTCCGCCGAACATACCGACCTGCAAGGGTGACCATGCCTGGATAGTAATATCATTAAGTCTGCAATAATCAAGAATGTGTCCGTCACGGTTAACAGAGAATTCCGTCTGCTTGTTATTCATGTAAAGAGCCTGATCGATAAGCTGGGACTGTTCAAGTGAGAGCTGTACCTGGTTGATAACCAGAGGCTGCTTAACATACTTCTTAAGGAGCTCTATCTGCATCGGAACAAGATTGCTTACGCCAAAGAAACGTACCTTTCCCGCTTTCTCTAGAATATCAAAAGCTTCCGCAACTTCTTCAGGATCATAGATGACATCAGGCCTGTGAAGAAGCAAGGTATCAAGATACTCTATATTAAGCCTTCTCAGACTGTCATCAACGCTTGAAAGAATATTATCTTTCGACCAGTCGAACTCATTACGGTCAAAACAGAGTCCGCATTTACTTTGAATAAATATGTCTTCCCTCTTTATTCCTGTCATCGGGAAAGCATCACCGAATCTGCTCTCAGCAGCTCCGTTCTCTCCATAGCAGGTCGCATGATCATAGAAATTGATTCCGCAGTCATAAGCAGCACGAATAACCTTTGCAGCGTCCTCCGTAGAAAGAGCCGGCATTCTCATGCATCCCTGAATGATCGCAGATACGTTTTGCGGTCCGTTAACAACATTGATAGTTTTCATTTAAATACCTCCCGGACTCAATATCCGATCTGTGAAAGGATCTTATCGAGCACTTCAGCATTCTTTATCGTGAAATCAGATGAGATATGCGGAACTTCGCCGTTTTCGATACATCTGCCTAGCTGCTCGATCTCAAGCATGTAATTCTGGCCTGCATTTACAACAGGCTGATAATCTTTACAAACGGACTTTACCGTGTATGTGAGCATTCCGGCCTGGTTATACTCAACATCAGAAACGATCGTGCCTTTGGAACCATGGATATAAAGCCTGTCTCTCCTGCCGTCTGTACCGGGATCAAAGATCATTCCGACATTAAAAGCAGCTCTTGCACCGTTCCTGAACTTCATCAGCGCCGAAGCGAAAATATCTGCGCCTTTGTCATTGAACTCGGCATCAGCCATAACATAATCGATCTCTGAATCGATCAGGGAAAGGATCATCGTTGTACAATAGCATCCGAGATCGTAAACGGCTCCTCCGCCCAACTCCTTGTAGATCCTTATATCTTCAACATAGCCCTGGGTATAGAAAGCTGTCTCGATAAAATCAACATCTCCTATTACACCGCTCTTGATATCAGACTTAAGAGACTCGATATACGGACTGTGAAGGTATGCGTAAGCCTCCATAAGGATAACGTTATTCTCTTTAGCAACTGCGAACATCTCCCTGGCATCATCAGCATTTAATGCCATGGGCTTTTCGCAGAGAACGTGTTTTCCTGCCTTGAGGGCTTTTATCACCCATTCTTTATGAAGATTATTCGGAAGCGGAATATAAACTGCCTGGACTTCAGGATCTTCAAGGAGCTTATCGTAGCCTACGTAAGCTTTCTTAAATCCGAACTCGCTTTTATAGCTCTTAACCTTAGCTTCATTTCTTCCCGCAATCGCGTAAAGATCGCAATTACCGGCAAGGATCATACCGGGGATCGTACAGCCTCTGGCTATATTCGCGGTCCCCAAAACGCCCCATTTAACAGACATAAACTTTCCTCCTTAAACAATCGGGATAGTCTTTGATGTACTAAAATCACATGCTTGCCCTGTAGATAGCAAGCATTGCCTCCTCGTTCAGCACTTTAGCAGAGCCCATCTCACCGCCAACTCCAACGGCGCACTTATGAGCCATTGTAACGAGGTCTTCCTCAGTCGCATTAACGCCAAGTTCTCTAAGATTAGTAGGCATATTGATCTCGCGGTAGAAATCTTCCATAGCCTCAATACCCTTGAGCGCGATCTCCTCATCAGCACCTTCATCAGCAACATCCATAACATTGACTGCGAACTTCTTAAAGCGCGGCAGGCAATCCTTATAAACATATCTTGCCCAGCTGCCCCAGATGGCTGCAAGACCGGCGCCGTGAGCGACATCATAGAGGCCGCCGAGCTCATGCTCAAGCTTATGCGTCATCCAGTCGCCGCCGTCATTGCCGCAGCCTGTAAGTCCGTTATGAGCGAGGCTTCCGGCCCACATGACTTCTGCTCTGGCATCATAATTCATAGGATCATCGCGTAAGATGACAGCATTTTTCTTGACCGTGCGGAGGAGTCCTTCTGCGAGCGCGTCTGTAATCTCCATATTACCGCCGTTAGTGAAATATCTTTCCATCGTATGCATCATGATATCCGTGCATCCGCAGGCTGTCTGATAATCAGGAAGAGTCATAGTCAGTTCGGGATTCATGATCGCGAACTTTGCACGCGAATAATCGCTGCTGTATCCTCTCTTAACAAGGCCTTCTTCTTTAGTGATAACCGACGAATCGCTCATCTCGCTTCCGGTAGCGGCAATAGTAAGGATAACGCCGAGCGGAAGACATCCTGTAGCCTTTCTCTTATAATCGTAGAAATCCCAAACATCGCCTTCGTTAGCAACGCCGTAACCTATCGCTTTAGCAGAATCAATAGCACTTCCGCCGCCGACGGCGAGGAGGAAATCGACATTCTCTTTTTTGCAGAGTTCAATCCCTTCATAAACCAATCCCAAATGCGGATTGGGAACAGCACCGCCAAGGGTAACATAACTGATGCCTGCAGCGTCCAGCGTATCTGTTACGCGCTTAAGAAGGCCTGAACGCACTACGCTTCCGCCGCCATAATGGATCAGGATCTTCGTTCCGCCGAACTCCTTGATAAGATCGGCAACTTTAGCTTCTGTATTCTTTCCGAAAACGACTTTTGTAGGTGTGAAATAATTAAAATCAAACATGAGATCCTGCTCCTTTCGAAATGGTCGGCAAATAGTTTTAGAGTGCGGTACACTCATATCATACACAAGATAAAATGCCTGAAACTACTATATTTCAGGCATTTTTATCGTATTGATAAGTTGTTGTGATTTTATGAGTTTATCCGTTCTGTTCCAATTCTCTTAACGAGATGCAGTACTCTTCGAATTTCTTCTCGTTCTCATATGAAGCGAAGGAGTATTCCTGATACTTTGACTTGTCATTCTTCCAGTACAGATAATACCAGGGACCTGAACCGCCCGCGTCAGCGGAATCCTTCCTCTTCTCAACAATCCCGTCTTTAATGATCTCATAAAAAGCAGACCACTGTTCTTCTGAGAGTACGAGCGTTCCTATAAGCGTTGTATCTTCCTCCGTACACCAGCCGTAATCATTCTTCCTCTCTCTGGTCTCATGGAAAAAATAATACTTTCCGTCTTCTGCATAGAAACGGTATCTCTGGTAGAAAGCATCAAAATTGATGTTCTCCTCCGTATAATAAAAGTCAGTAATATCTTCGATTAAGATATCCTTACCAACGATCTTATCGCTGCGTAATATAGACACCGTCTCCTGTTCCTTTCCGCTTTCGCATCCCGCCATCAGAAGTCCGAGAAGCAGTACTGAAAAGATAATAAAGATTCTCTTTATGCCCGTAACCATGCTTTTTATATAGCTCCGAAAAATGAGATCTTATCAGCCGCTGGTCGCAGAGATCTCAGGTTCTGAAGACTGTGCAAGCTGGGGAGCAAGTGCTGTGGTGGTCGCAACAGTCTCTTCCTGGCTCTCACCGGAAGCATCAGCGCCCTGATTATTTGCAGGCGCAGGAAGGAATCCTTCTTCGAGCGATTTATTAGTCTGTATCCTGAAAGGATAGAACTGAAGTGCATTAATATACTGTTCCTGGATAGAAGCCGTCTCGAAAATGCTCTTCTCATTGATGAGTTCAGACTGTCTGTAAGGGATCGTTATCGCAATATAGCTGACAGCCCAGATAACGATCGCAAGGACAATGATCTCGAGTATCAAAAGAGGCGTGATCTGGAACAGATCATTGAGCTTTCGCATCTGCTTCGGACGTCTCCCCTTCTTAACGTCGGCATTGATGAATTCCATTGCCTTAAAGCTCTTGGAATCGATCTTCGAAAGTATCTTCTCGAGCATGGAATTACGCGTATATTCATCGAGAAGCCTTTCCTCGAATTTCATATCCGAAGGGAGCGGATACTGCGCAACGATATTCTTCGAATTCGCGAGCAGGATATCTCCGAACTCGTAAATGACTTTATCGGCAGGGATCGTATTACGCTTGGAATACACATCGAGATAAGACTTAACGATGGCATTCTCACATCTGGTCGCTTCTTTCGTAATACCGTAGCATGACGAATAGACCATAACTACGGTAGACATATAGAAATCACGTATATTCTCGCGTGTCAGTTTTTGATTCCAGAGTTCATCAGCCATTATTGATTTCCTCCATCAGTTTCGTCACTGTTCAAAAAAGCCAAAGGATCAACCGGTGTCTGCTGAGGCTGCACATCGTAAGGTGCCGGCTGATACTGCGGCTGAGCAGACTGCTGGTACTGAGGCTGTACGGGTTGCTGATACTGCATCTGCTCGTCATACGGGGCCTGGTACTGCTGTTGCACAGGCGGCTGATACTGCGGCTGTGCAGGCTGCTGAACAGGAGCCTGGGGCTCATATTGCTGAACAGGTTCCTGATAAACAGTCTCCTGTACGTAAGTTTCTTCATAGGGCTGTTCCTGAATCACTGTATCTGCTGCATAAGCATCATTCATATCACTTCCTGCAGGAACAGTGCCCTCTGAAGGAACGTCATTCATCACAGGTGTGCCGAATGCAGGTGCAGCTTTAACAGCGGACTTTTCACGCTGCTTCTTCTGAGGCTTTAATGAGATGTCACGTTCGTCGATCTGGCCTGAGAAAGATGACAAAGGATAGATGAAAGCCATAACAGCAACTATCAGTGTAAGGATAAGGAATGTGATCCTGAAGTTCCTTAACATGAATGCAGCCATGATTATCGGAAGCATTAATCCGACACCCAGGTATACTGTGTATTCGGCGAGTTTTCTGAGGTTGAGCTTTAACTTGCCGTTGCATACCAGATAGAGAACATAGATGTAATAGTAATCATGGATTCCGAGCGCAATACCGAGGAATGCACAAGTTACAACGAGCATCTTAGCAGACGGCATAAGCGCGAAAAGGAATAATCCCAAAACCGTTGCAGCGGCCTGAATAAGCACCCTTGTCCTCGACGTAAGAAGATGCGCGAATTTGTTTTTTACAAAGCCGCAGACGAAGCAAGCCGTAAAACCACAGACTAAGAAATAGAACGAAGTCGTAGGCAGCGAAATTCCGACATTCTCAAGATAATTCGGAATGAACATTATCATGAATGCCAGAGCGACACCGAGCATCAGGAATGAAGAATTAAGGAATCTCGCGATCCTGGAGTCACCGAATACGGAAAGGAATCCGCTGATCGACAAAGGAGCTTCCCTGACCTGCGTATTATTCTGCATAAAGTAGATCATGCCGATGCTTGTCAGGACAAGAGCTGCACCGCTGATAATGGTAACTACGAACAGGCCGTATCTTTCGTAGCAGATTCCTGCGATAACGGCGCCAACAGATACTCCGAGGAAATACGAAGATGCCTGAACATTATGTATGACTCTGTCGTTATAATCCTTGTAACCGAGTCTTCCTGCATTGATACGGTAATCTCTTAAATAATCGAAAGACATACCGAAGCAGAAGCCGATCGGAAGAGCAAGGATCGCTGTAAGATACGGGAAGTTGATAACACCTGCGATAAGCGAGAAGAAATAACCTGCACAAGTTATCGCAATAAGAGCGATCCTGCTCGTAAACTTCATCTTGATGCTGTTCCTGAGCTCTGAGAATCCCAGATATCCCCAGATAAACAGGAGCAAAGTTGCACAGATAAAGCCCTGGACGGCAGGCATCGGAAGGTATTCCAATTGTTCTTTGAAATAATCCGCGAAGGTTACAGGCATCATGACAGAGCCGAATGCAGTAAAAAACGAGAGGAATCTGTTCGCATTTTCGCCATACATAACGAGAACCGGAGCATTGCCCGAGATTCCCTTCGAAACGGTAGAGATAAGAAGATTAAGCTCAAAGATCATAATACCCATAGAGATGGCGATCGATATGATCGTGAAGATCCACGAGAGGCTCATTCCGTTTACGGAACTCTCAAAATCAGAACGCGGCATCATTATCTCCAGAACTCCCGCAACAGTATTCTCGGAAGAGATGATCGGTGCAATAGCACACACATAAGATACACCGCCTTCATTTCTGGATGTGAAAGCAGCCTGCTGGAGTCCGAAACAGTCGATATACTGATTGCCGGCACCGGTCAGATAGTACTGCTGGACATTTCCGGTTGCTGTCGAAGAATAGAGCCTGAGGAAAGAGTCTCCGGCCATCGTGTATATATTGACCATATATGACTTCTCAGCGCCGTACTTATAGACCGGAAGCATATAATTCATGCCTTCCCTGACCTCGGTATAAGTGAGAGCAGCAGCGGAAGATACTGCGCACTTCTCCATCATATCTGCCCTCTCGCTTTCGAGAGCCTTGATGTATGTCTTGGAAAGCTGTGTAGCCATCACGAGAAGGACTACAAGTATTATCGTAAAGCAGTAACCGATAGTGGAAGAAATAAGTCTTCTGTCACGGTTCTGGGGGGTCTCAGTATTCTTCTTGCCGGAAGAACCGCCCTGCTTATTTCTGATGACACGGATAAGGATCTCCTGAACGGCGAAAAGAACAACACCGGCGAGCACTGCGATAACTACGGCAGTAAGGATCCTTGACTCGAGCTTATCACCGAGATCATAGAGTTCACCGAATGTGCATTTATACTCGAAAACGCCTACGCACATACCTGTACTGTCAGTAATGGGAACAATAATGCTCTCATAATTTTTTCCTTCAATTATGGTTTCACCTGAAGATCCGCCCAGCCACTCTGAAATATCCCTGCTCGCTACCGCAAATTCAGAAGGATCTGTAACTCCGCGGCTTAAAAGGAGCGATAACTGGCCCTGGCTGTAACCGAAGAGTCCATAGCCCTCAGCGGAAAGATTCTCCGTCGAAGTATCCACAAGCATAAGATCCAAAAGCGCACTGTATCTCGCAGGAGCATTTACGGTATTAGATACCAGATCATCACCGTCTATGCTCATCCTGACAACATCCGTCACCTGCTGCATCTTGTTATCTGAGATCCTCTTGAATTCATCCTCGAACTGAAGTCTCATATGGTGAACGGCAAAAGAAACTGCCGCAATCGCTACAACAAATGAAACAATTATCAATATACAGATACGAACTATTCTACCGGCGACATCATTATGTTCTGCCGTGCGTTCATTCTGAAGATTAGCCATTCGTAAAGCCTCCTGCTTAGCTTATAAACCGCATATATTATACATAAAATCTAAAAAAACAAGAAATATATAAAATAGACGTATTTGTTACAACAAAAAAGGTTGCCACTTCTGTGACAACCCTTCTGTTCTGGTTGCGGAGGCGGGACTCGAACCACACGACCTCCGGGTTATGAGCCCGGCAAGCTACCAACTGCTCCACTCCGCGATATCAATCGCCGCACTTATATAGGAATAAATGGTGCTCGTGACCGGACTTGAACCGGTACGGATTTTACTCCGACGGATTTTAAGTCCGTTGCGTCTGCCAATTCCGCCACACGAGCCTATCCGTAAGTGCTGAATGATATTAACATCATGACTGTTCAAAGTCAAGGCTCATGCATACCCATAAATAATAAAAAGACAAGAAACCGTAACATAACTATATTGATTGAAAACTCATATTCGCTACAATTGAGTTAATTATTTAATATAAAGGAGATTAGACTTATGCCTAACGATCCTGAGAACTTTAACTTAAACGGTAAAGGCAAGCCCGAAGGTCAGGATGATTTTATTGATTCCTCTTTTGCTGTCCAGTTCAAGCCCGGCGACAAGACAGAGTCCGTTGCCGACAAGCTAAAAGAGACAAAAGAGAGCATCGACAAGGCTGCCGGCAGCGTTAATCAAGGCAAAACCAGCAGATTCAGCGGTTTTGAATTCAGTTCAGAAAACGACAAATTCATGGATGAATTCGATAAGTTCGAATATGACTCATCCATTACTGCATTTAAGCCTTTCAAAGCACCCATGGAACCGGAGAAGCCCAAGGCTGAAGAACCTAAGGTCGAAGCACCGGTCTTCCCGAAGGACGGCGGAACATTTGATAAGCCTGCAGCAGCTCCCAAAGCTCCTGAGACACCCAGGGAAGCTCTTCCGAAATTTAACGATGCAGACGATGCGACAGCAAAACCCAAGCCTGCACCAGCTAACGATAAGATCTTCCAGTCCGGCAAAGGTCTCGATTATGCGACTTCAGATCATGATAAGAAGACAAGTCCTTTCATGAATGCTGAGAAGCCTGAAGCTCCGAAGCCGATCAATGTGGATATTCCCACAGCCGAAAAGATAGTTGAAAAACCTACAACTCCTCAGCCCGCTGCACCTATCGAAAAGCAGAAGCCTGCCGCTCCCGGTACCGCTGCTCCACAGTCCGCCGGTTACAGACCATATCCTTCTGCCAATAAGACAGATGTTTTCACTACACCTACACAGGCAGCTCAGGCAGCCCAGGCTGCATACGAGGCTGAAAAAGCAGCTGAATCCGCTAAGGAAGCTGAGCCTGAAAAGCCTGTTCAACCCGTTCAGCCTGCAAGACCTGCGGCTGATGTCATTCCCGCTAAGAAACCTGAACCGGCTAAGCCTTCTGCCGCAGCAAGCGTTATTCCTGAAAAGAGACCTGAGCCTGTCCAGCCTTCAAGACCGGCAGCACAGCCTGCTCCTACAAGACCTGCCGCATCAGCAAAGCCTGCCGAGCCGGTTAAGCCCGCAGCACCGACAAAGCCCTTTGAATCTGCTAAGCCTGCTGCACCGGTCAAACCTGCAGATGCGCCTAAATCCAACACAGGCGCAGTAGCTGCATCAACAGCAACAGTAGCTGCCGCAGCAGCTTCAACAGTTACGCAAAAGCCTGCAACGGCAACTGCTCCGAAGAGTGCGGCTCCTGTTAAACCTGCTGAACCTGTAAGACCGGCATCACAGAAACCTGAACCCGTAAAGGCTCCCGCAGAAAACGGCAAACCGCTTCAAAGACCTGCTGCTTCTGCACCTGCTCCAGCTCCTGCTCAGGTAAAGCCTGCTTCAGCACCCGCTAAGACTGAAGTTCATGCTGAGCACGGTCACAGACCGGGCACAGTTCAGAGCCAGCCTGCTCCTGTTAATCCCCCGAGCTCGCCTTTCGAACCCAAGAGCAAACAGCCTGTTGCCGCTACCAGAGGCGTAATAAACGCGAATGCAAATCCCGCCTCCCAGGCTTCCGGCGCACATCACGACAATAAGACCATCTCACCTGTAACCACAGTTAAGAAGGCCAAGAAAAAGAAGGAGCCCAAGGCACAGAAAGATCCTGGCCTCGCAGGTCTTATTACCTTCCTCGCAATTATCGTTGTTGCCATTGCCGCTTT
The DNA here is from genome assembly GCA_045532275.1 of Saccharofermentans sp. Taxonomy (GTDB): domain Bacteria; phylum Bacillota; class Clostridia; order Saccharofermentanales; family Saccharofermentanaceae; genus Saccharofermentans. The sequence continues at coordinate 18,292 of JAZSFQ010000021.1, forward strand.
GTGGATACTTGATAATACGAAAGGATTAAAGAGCCTTTTCGGCAAGAAGACAATCGAGACCATCGCAACTGTTGCTACCGAAGCAGTAACTTCCGAAACAGAAACTACAGCCACTGAAGCAACAACCACAGAGGCTACGACTACCACAACGGAAGCCACAACAAAAGAAACAACCGAGGCTACAACAACGACCACGGAAGAGACAACAACTGCAGAAACCACCACTGAAGAGACCACTACCGAAGCACCTAAACCGACATCTGCAAAAGGCACAACCGTAGCAGGAGCCTGCGTCACCGACTTCGGTACCAACATCACACACTTCTCCACTACAGCAGGCGGCTTCAAGTTTGATATCGAATTAACGAATAAGAGTTATACAACTGCTAATCTGGTTAAGTCTCTTAAAGGCCTCGATATTAAGCTCTTCTGCAACGCAGACATCACTGACGTAACAGCCGAAGGCATGACGTTCACCGGTGATGACGGATGCTACAGAGGCGTTCCCGATGAAGTTACCGTAGAACCCGGCGAGACATTCACGATCACCGTTTATGTTTCCACAAGCTCAGGCGTAAGCCAGTACGGTTATAGCTACGCATACTTCGACTGGGCAAAGTAATAACAGAAACAACATAATTGTTAAGGGGTGTCACACTGCGGCACCCCTTTATATTTTATCAGTCGGGGTTTCTGTCACCCTGAACCATTACCTTATCCCATTCTCCGTCTCTTACTAAGTACAGGATTTCAGCACCGCGTGCATAATAGATTTCCTGTTGTTCACTCAGGACAGCAGGAAACTCCCCTTCACCCGCAGTAATGGTATTTACAACATAGTAACTCGAAGAACCGGGATAAAGAGATGCATAATCTACGCCGGTGTTTACATAAGGGAAAACTTCCGGCCCGTAACTCATACACAAGTTTCCACGATGAATATACTTAACTTCTCCGGCGGTCTGCCTGGCAACCTCAAACGAAGACTCATCATAAATATCCCTTTCTACATAGAAATCACGTGCAGTCAGCAGATACCTGTCATAAGTAAACGGATCATCAGTAGAATGGTCTGCTATGCTCTTTATATTTTCAGGATTTGAGATCCAGTTAAGATAAACAAGACAGGCCAGGGGATCAGCGCATGTGGAAGGAAGAAAGATCTTCGTTCCTTCTTCATTAAGATAATCTTCCTGCCATGAGACATATTCTCCATATCTGTCGGCAAAAGCATTCACAGCAACATACTCGGCTTCTTCCCCGCAGTTATCGTGTAAGGCTTTTATGTGGGAATTATCTCCATTAACGTACAGATAATCACTTTTAGCACAGAAGGCACCGACATAACCCTTCTCGACCGGTTCATAACTTTCTTTGGTCAGAGGTCTAATACTCATAAAATCTTCAGGCAACAATCCTTCCAGATACCATTTATTCAATATCCTTAGGCCGTCACTGTATCCTTCCTGAAAGCACCTGCTATACCCTGACGCAAAAAACTCCCTGTTGCTTATTGATGTATCGAGGCATGAATCGAAAAGAGGCTTAGCGCTAATACAGGGATCTGAATCAATAAAGAAAGGAATCATGAAAGAAGCGTCTTCGCCCAACAGAAGATCCGCATTATCACGAAAAGCTGTAAGGCAGTTGTAAAGCTCATAAATATTCGAAGGTTTATCAAGGCCTAACTTATCCAGCCAGTCAGTTCTAATTAAAGTAACCCTTGAATTTGGACAGTATTCCTTTGCCGTCAGATACCATATCTCTGAAGGGTCATCATTACATGAATAAATACTTTCATGACCCAGCAGCTCTGTAAGATCTGTCAGAGAATCGGAATATTCATTGAGATAAGGTGAAAGATTGATAACAGCCCCCATCCTGTAGAAAGATGTGATCTCGTTATAATCAGCAGTATACGAGATATCTGCCGCAATACCGTTGTGGAAATCGAGTTTATCCGAACCGATAAACTCAACATCGATATTACAATCCTGAAGCACTTTATCATGAATAAACTTAGCAGCTGAAGATGAATCAACAATGAGATCAGTTGCTTCATCCGTCCAGAAATCTGCGAGCACAGTGATCTTACGTGTTTTCGAGAATCTTACGCCGTCAAAGTCGCTGTTGTCTTTTGCGCACGAACATAACAGCCCCGTAAATGAACATATCAGGATTACAGCTGTCATTCTAAGAGACAGCTTTGTCAAAACTGACTTAAACTGTCTGATCATACGAATCACCTGCAAAATAACCCTCCATGCCTTCCTTCATCATCAACCGGTCTGCCCTGTCCCAAAGTCTTCCGGTCACTATGCTGTGACATCCGGACTGTTCTGAATACCACACAGAATAGACCTTTCCGGAAACCGCATCATATTCGATTACTGCACTTCCGCCTCCGATCAGTCCCCTGACGTCATCATTGATAAGCAGCTCGTTGACGTCATTCGGAAACTCTTTTTCCAGAGCGTCATAGTAAACGGAATAGTACGCATGAACTTTGGGATCCTTATTCATATCTGACCATTTCTTCCCGGTGACATACCAGAAATCATAAGGTTTATCAACGATCAAAGCTCCAAGCTGATCTGAATTCATCAAAGCAGTCTGTTGCTGCCATTCGCCGCTTGCGACAAGAACATCCAGATTATCCTGAACAGAACGGTAAATCTCTGCTGCTCTCTTATCCAATCTGTCACACTCTTTTAGTGCTTTATATCTCGGATAATTGACATACACAGCGCCTGCGATAAAAGCGATACTCAGAGCAACAGATACTATACTGATCTTCTGAACAGATTTCTTTTTCTTAGTAACTGCGAAAACATTATCCGTCTTTTCTTTATCAAAATCGGCAAACAATAACAGCACGAAGAAGTTGTAGGGTACTTCTGCCAAGTGATGCTCTTCTATGCATGACAAAGCGCAAACGGCAAGTAACAGAGCCCCGTACAGATACTTCCTGTGCTTTATCTGAACGGAAGTCATTATGCAGATATAAAAAACAAAAGGAAGGAGTCCCATTTTCACAAGAACAGAGATATATGAACTGTCCAGGAAGTTGTAGAAAGGATCAACCAGCGAGAAATTACCATAGATATTTACGCCGGACGAGAACAGATGAACTCCGTTCTCGATAATGCCTCTCTGACCCAGCGCCAGACGCTCATGAAGTATCAGATCCAGCCTGTATAACAAAGGATTTCCGATATTGTATAACACCGTCAGCAGGATCATTGCTACGGCCATGATCGCAAAAGAGTATTTGCTGCATACATCAAAACACCTTTTTATCCCGCGTCTCAAAGAGTTATCCGTCTGTTCAGTCTTCGCATTAACAGACGGACTCTTGCGCACGGTATAAAGCTTATAAACAACAGTTATAAGAAGAGCAAAAGTGATGCAGACCAATGACGTATTCGAACCTGTAAGAGAGTAAACAAGTATATCCAGAGCACCGACGGCGAATATTTCACCCCACGTGATTCTCTTTCCGCGAATCCATAAAAATGCAATGATAATCCAAAAATAATGTGCCGCCCAGTCCGTAGACGAGCGGTTATTCATCCTGTGAAAATAGAAGACATTTTTACCAAAATAGAAAAAATCATTATGCGCATAAAGATTATCGAACAAATCATCCGTCCTGATAATGCTCAGGTAAATGTTGTTGATGATCATGACAGCATTGCCAATAATACCCGCGGTAAGTATATGATCGGCATTGACGCCTATTGCACCTGCAATCGCAACTGCAACAATAAGAAAGATAAGCGCATCGTCTGAATAGACTGTGCATACGCTGAAAATATAATACGACAAACCAAATAAGACTGCAGCTATAGCAATAAACGCAGTCTTAAGATCATCAAACAGCGTGAAAAAGATCCTATATATCCCGGCAATTACCAACAGAACCATTCCAATGTAAAAAAATATATTATAGAACGGCTTATATACGACACTCGCAAAAGCGCAGGCCTGGGAGGCAAGAAAGAACACGAGTCCATACAGATAGACTTTATCAGCATAACACTTAGTCTTTTTGCCGACAGTATTTACTTTGACAGCAACACTTCCCATAACTGTGCGTTACGTCACAATATATTATTCGCTCTTCTTGATCGTATCGAAAACGAACTTTCCTCTGCGGTAATCTATCTTAAGGCTTACAACATCCTTAAGCGCTCCTGTAAGGAACATATCGGAAAGCGGGTCCTCAACGTTGGTCCTGATTGCTTTGCGCAAAGGTCTCGCGCCATACTTCTCGTCATATCCGACCTCTGCAAGCCTGTCGCCTGCCGCCTTAGTCATGGATCCCTTGATATGCTTATCCTCAAGCGACTGGAATACATCCTTGATCATAATGTTTACGATCTGACGGATCTCCTCAGGCTTCAGTGACTTGAATATGATCGTCTCGTCAACACGGTTCAGGAACTCGGGACGGAACGTCTCTTTAAGAGCACTCTGGACGTGCTGTTCCATAGCTTCATGAGTCTCATTGAAGAAACCGATCGTGGCAGCCTTCGCAGAACTTCCTGCATTGGATGTCATTATGATAATGCAGTTCTCGAAATTAACATGCAGTCCGTGGCTGTCCGTAAGAACACCGTCGTCCAGCATCTGCAGGAGAAGATTAAACACATCGGGATGCGCCTTCTCGATCTCGTCAAAAAGGATTACGGAGTAAGGCTTTCTTCTGACCTGCTCGGTAAGCTGTCCCGCGTCGTCAAAGCCCACATATCCCGGAGGGGATCCGATGAGCTTGGATACTGAGTGCGGCTCCATATATTCGGACATATCGATCCTTATCAGAGCTTCTTCGGTATCGAACATGACCTCTGCAAGTGCCTTTACGAGCTCTGTCTTACCTACACCCGTAGGACCTACGAATATAAACGATGTAGGCTTATGCTTCTTTGTAAAGCCTGCTCTGGTACGTCTTACGGCACTGGCAACGGCATGGACTGCGTCTTCCTGACCGATTACTCTCTTATGGAGTCTCTCTTCAAGATTCTTAAGCTTCTCGGTCTCAGTCTCGGAAATGGACTTAAGCGGAATACCTGTCCACATCTCCACTACTCTCGCAATATCTTCCACCTGAATCGGATCAGGCGAGATGTCGCTCTCGAGCTGGTCGAGCTCATTCTGGAGCTTGTCTGCCTTTGCCTTTAGCTCTGCGACCTTCTCGTAATCAGCCTCGCGCTCTTCAGGTGAAGAATTCTCCATGGCATCGATCTGCTGCTGATGCTCGCGCTTAGCCTTCTCAAGGGCTTTGCGCGTATTAGCGAGCTTTACGAGCTTAACATTCTTCAGGTTAGCAGCAGAACCTGCCTCATCGATAAGGTCTATCGCCTTATCCGGCAGATATCTGTCTGTGATATATCTCTTGGATGCTTTAACGGCAAATTCGATTACCTCATCAGAATAGGTGACGTTATGGTGCTTTTCGTAATAATCCTTAATGCCTTTCAGGATCTCTATTGACATCTCCACTGAAGGCTCGTCGAGCATGACCTTCTGGAAACGTCTCTCAAGGGCGGAATCCTTCTCGATCCTCTTGTACTCAGCCGTGGTCGTGGAACCCAGAATGCGCAGTTCTCCTCTTGCCAGTGCGGGCTTAAGGATATTGGCTGCATTTGTGGAGCCTTCAGCGTCTCCTGCTCCGATTATCGTATGGAGCTCATCGATTACAAGGATAATATTCTCGGCCTTGATGGCTTCATTTATAACGCCCTTGATACGGCTCTCGAACTGTCCTCTGAACTGCGTTCCTGCTACCATCGCAGGAAGGTCAAGCTGCCAGATCTGCATGTTCAGGAGTTTCTCGGGAACTGTTCCTTCGACGATCTTAACCGCAAGTCCCTGCGCTATGGCAGTCTTACCTACACCCGGCGCACCGATAAGAACAGGATTGTTCTTGGAACGTCTGTTAAGGATCTGGATGCAGCGTTCGATCTCTTTATCACGTCCGATTATACGGTCGATCTTGCCTTCAGCGGCACGCTCTGTAAGGTTAGTTCCGAATTCATTGAGATATTTAAGCCTGGGCTTGCCTCTGCCTCTTTTGACATCCTTGCCCTGAGCTTCGTCACCTGCCTGGCTGCCCGGTCTTCTTCCGAAGATCGAATCGAAAATGCTGCCGGGACCCTTTTCATCGCCCTCACCGGGTTTAGAGTCATTAGACTCTTCAGCATCAGCAATGCTTACAGGCGTAGAATCCTCATCGAATTCATATGTCTCATCATCATCTTCTTCAAAAGGCAGGCCTCCGAGATCATCTCCGGAAGCAAGTGACTTAAGAAAATCTGTCGGATCAGCCGAGAAACCGTTCTGCGAAATAAGCTCTTCGAGCTTGTCGCTCATCTCATCGATATTATCCGCATTGATGCCGGTAGCCTTGAACATGTCAGTGACACCTGAAATGCCCGATTCATAGGCGCATTTAAGACAAAAGCCTTCATCTATCCTGTTGCCGTTCTCATAACGGCTCGTAAAGACGATTGCATGTCTTTTCTTACAAATACTACAAATAGCCATTACTTTTACTCTTCTCCGTTATTATCTATATCTTCCCTTATCCTGCGTCTTACCTTAGGTCCGGTAATAATGTCGTATTGTTCTTCCTCGAGCCTTGCCGTGTCGATGAAAGCAGAAATATCCTTATACTGGCCGTTCTTCCAGGCCTTGTCGAGAACAGGCTTCAAGAACTGTCCCGTGTAAGAATTCTTACATTTCGCGATCTCCTCGGGAGTGCCGGTTGCAACTATCTCTCCGCCGCCGTCACCGCTCTCGGGACCTAAGTCGATTATGTAATCTGCTGTCTTTATGACATCAAGATTGTGCTCGATTACGACCACAGTGTTCTTATTTTCTGTTAGGCGTTCTAAAATGTCAACTAATTTATGGACGTCGGCGACATGCAGGCCCGTGGTCGGTTCATCTAATACATATATCGTTTTTCCGGTAGATCTTCTCGATAATTCCGAGGCAAGTTTGATCCTCTGGGCCTCGCCGCCCGACAGTGTCGTGGAAGGCTGTCCGAGCTTAATATAGCCCAGACCTACGTCCTGGAGGGTCCTTACCTTCTTATAGATCGTCGGATGGTTCTTAAAGAACTCGCAGGCCTCATCGACCGACATATCGAATACGTCTGAAATATTCTTGCCGTTATATCTGACTTCAAGCGTCTCACGGTTATATCTCTTTCCTTTGCAAACGTCGCATGTGACGTAGATATCAGGAAGGAAATGCATCTCTATCTTGTTAACGCCGTCACCTGCGCAGGCTTCACACCTGCCGCCCTTGGTATTAAACGAAAATCTTCCGGCCTTATAGCCTCTCTGCTTGGCATCCGGCGTCTCGGCATAGAGTTTCCTGATCAGATCGAAAAGACCGATATACGTCGCCGGATTACTCCTCGGAGTCCGTCCTATCGGGCTCTGGTCAATGCAGATGATCTTATCAAGGTTCGAATAGCCTGTAATCCTCTCGCACTTGACCCTGGCTTTTCTCGAGCCGTTCAGCTCATGTGAAAGGTAAGGAACGAGCGTAGAATTAATAAGTGACGACTTGCCTGATCCTGAAACGCCTGTAATTACCGTAAACAGACCAATAGGTATGGATACATCGATATTCTTGAGGTTGTTTACATGAGCTCCGGTTATCTTAAGCTGTTTCTTCTCATCAGCTTTTCTTCTGTTCATCGGAACGGGGATGAACTTCTTTCCTGACAGATACTGGCCGGTAATCGATTCAGGCTCGCTTATGATGTCATCTACGGTGCCCTGCGCCACTATCTGCCCTCCGAACGAACCTGCACCCGGACCGATATCGATAATATGGTCGGCAGATCTCATGGTGTCTTCATCGTGCTCAACGACCAGGATCGAATTGCCGAGGTCTCTGAGCTTGAACAGTGTCTTTATAAGCTTATCGTTATCCCTCTGGTGCAGACCAATTGAAGGCTCGTCAAGAACATAAAGAACGCCCTGAAGCCCCGCGCCGATCTGCGTGGCGAGTCTGATCCTCTGTGCCTCACCGCCCGAAAGCGTGGCAGATGATCTGGACAGCGTCATGTAATCAAGTCCGACATCATATAAGAACTCGAGTCTTGACCTAACCTCGCGAAGGATCGGAGCAGCGATCTCCGAGTTCTTGCCCTTGAGCTTAAGATCGGCGAAAAACTGTCTCATATTCTTAACAGACATGTCTGTCAGTTCGCTTATATTTAGACCGCCGACCTTAACGGACAGGCTGTTCTTATTGAGTCTTGCACCGTTGCAGACCGGGCATATATCAATGCTCATATATCTCTCGTAAGCAGCCTTTGCATCTTCGCTTCCGGACTCTCTCCAGCGTCTCATAACGCTCGGAACGATGCCTTCCCAGTCGGAATAGTAATCTCCGCTTCTGGGATAGATGGAATTCCTGGTATCGACCTTCAGCATCTCGCCTCCGTTACCGTAAAGGATTATCTCCTTTACACTGTCAGGAAGCTTGTAATAGGGCGTATCAAGCGAGAATTTATATTTTTTTGCGAGCGCTTCTATAAAACATCTTCCCCAGCTCTTAGGATCATCGAAATTCCATCCGGCAGTCCTTACCGCGCCTTCATTGATCGAAAGCTTCGGATTAGTAATGCAGAGTTCCGGATCTACTGCCGTAAGGGTTCCTATACCGGAGCAGTTCGGACATGCGCCCTCGGGGCTGTTAAATGAGAAGCTTCTCGTATTTATCTCGCCGAAAGATATGCCGCAGTCAGGGCACGCGAGATTCTGAGAAAAGAATTCCTCGTTTGTCTCATATATTTTCTCGCCGTTTTCATCGGTTGTCGCAGTCTGGAGTTCTACCTGCAGCAAACCGTCAGAAAGCTTCAGCGCAGTCTCACATGAATCGTAGAGTCTTGTCGTATTTGCTTCCTTGATAACAAGTCTATCTACTACTACCTCTATCTCATGCTTATTGTTCTTGTTAAGGCTTATCTCTTCGTCGAGTTCATAAGTAATGCCGTCTACCCTGACTCTCGCATATCCTGATTTCCTGAAGCCTTCGAAAAGCTTGCCGAACTCACCTTTCTTTCCTCTTACAACAGGCGAATAAACTATCGCTCTGGTCCCTTCGGCATAGAGCTTCAGCCTGTCGATTATCTGATCGATCCCCTGAGACTTAATGGGCTTGCCGCAATTCGGGCAGAAAGGCTCTCCTACCCTCGCATACAGGAGCCTGAAATAGTCGTATATCTCTGTAACCGTGCCTACAGTAGATCTTGGGTTGCTTACCGTGGATTTCTGATCAATGGAGATCGCCGGAGACAGACCCTCAATACTGTCAAGATCAGGCTTATCGAGCTGACCTAAGAACATCCTCGCATAAGAAGATAAAGACTCGACATATCTTCTCTGGCCTTCCGCATAGATCGTATCGAAAGCCAATGAAGACTTTCCCGAACCCGAAAGGCCGGTCAGAACGACCATCTTCCTGCGCGGGATATCAATATCTATATTCTTGAGGTTATGCTCTCTGGCGCCCCTGATCTTTATGTATTTATTCTCATCCATAATCTGTCTTTTATGCCTTATTGAACAAAAAGACGGACATCCTGTTAAGATGTTCGTCCTTCCTTCATAAACTGGTGACCCCAAGCGGATTCGAACCGCTGATTGCGCCGTGAGAGGGCGCCGTCTTAACCACTTGACCATGGGGCCTTGTTCGTTTGCCCGAGTATATTACCATAGGTTCAGTGTCTGCGCAAGTACAGCGGGCATGATTATTCAGCCTGATATGCGGCCAATATTACTGTTTCAGATAATATCTGTCCTCTTATCCGAAGGTATGTACGGTCTGCGCTTGTTTACGCACTTGAATGCAGGTCTCATGATACGGCCGCCTGATACGAGTTCCTCGATCCTGTGTGCACTCCATCCTGCGATCCTTCCGCATGCGAAAAGAGGCGTGTAGAGCTCTGTAGGAATACCGAGCATCGAATAAACGAGTCCTGCGAAGAAATCAACGTTCGCGCAAACGAGCTTATCCGATTTCTTGACCTCATGGAATACCTCAGGTGCAAGTTTTTCGACAAGCAGATAGAGATTATAAAGATCCATGTTGCCCTTCTCTCTGGCAAGGATCTCTGCATATTTTCTGATAACAACAGTTCTCGGGTCAGACAGCGTATAAACGGCATGTCCGATACCGTAGATAAGTCCGGACTTATCGAAAGCCTTCTTGTTGATGATATCAGCGAGGTACTGCTTTATAGCTTTCTCATCTGTCCAGTCGCTGACGTGCTCTCTTAAGTCCTTCATCATGCCGTAAGCCTTATTGGATGCGCCGCCGTGCTGCGGGCCCTTAAGGGAGCCTACTGCAGAAGCGATAACGGCATACGTATCGGAACCGGTGGAAGAAACCGCATGAGTAACGAATGTAGAGTTGTTGCCGCCGCCGTGTTCAGCATGAAGAACGAGCATGAGGTCTAAGATCCTCGCTTCGAGCTCGGTGAACTTACCGTCAGGTCTTATCATGTGAAGGATATTCTGCGCGGTGTTGTATTCGGCAACAGGAGCGTGGATATAAAGGTCCCTGTGCTCGATATAATGTCTTCTGGCCATATATCCGTAAGAGATGAGCACAGGGAATCTCGCGATGAGCTCCGTGCACTGTCTTACGACATTGGCGATATCTGTCGAGTCGGGATTGTCATCATATGAATAAAGCGCCAGAACAGACCTTGCGAGCTTATTCATGATATCCGGCGAAGGTGCCTTCATGATCATGTCTCCCGTAAAGCCTTCAGGAAGAGGTCTTACGTTGGACAGAAGCTGATTGAATTCTTTAAGTTCAGACTCGGTAGGAAGCTCACCTGTAAGGAGCAGGAATGCTGTCTCCTCATATCCGAACCTGCCCTGTGAGAAAAAACCGTTTACGAGATCCTTGACCTCATAACCCTGATAAAACAGCTTGCCTTCGACAGGGATCCTGTCTGCATCGTCAACGATATAACTCATGACCTCGCCGACTTCGGTAAGGCCAACGAGAACGCCGGTACCGTCATTGTTACGGAGGCCGCGCTTAACGTTATACTTGGTATAAAGGTCGGCATTGATGTGCGACTTAACTTTTGCAACTTCTGCAAGCTTATTGATCAGCTGTTTGTTCTCTTCAGATTCCATGACCGTGTATCTTCCTGTTTGCTTTTAATACGCGATATATTATATTACTTCCACCGTAAAGGATACCGATAACTGTTATACGAATAATTAAGCGGGCAAAATGCTTTTCCTTGTTTAGTTCGTTAATAAATCCTCTTCAGACCAGCTTTGAGAGCTCGTAACCTATTATCGAAGCAGCAACCGCGGCATTAAGGGATTCGGCTTTCCCCTTCATCGGAATCTTAACGAGCTTACTGCATCTGGATGAAGTCTCATCAGTCAGACCGTCGCCCTCGTTGCCGATAAAAAAAGCGCATGGTAGTTTCAGATCTCCGTTGCCCAGTTCATTGCCTTTAAGATGTGTTGCAAGAGTACCGATCTTCGCGTTCTCGAAAAACTCAAAACACTCGGCCATCGTCTTTCTGATGATCGGTATATGCCATACAGACCCCATCGTTGCTCTGATGACCTTATCGTTATAAGGATCACAGGTGGTGGGACTTACTATCACCGCAGTCATACCAAAAGCATCCGCAGTCCTTATCATTGTCCCGAGGTTACCCGGATCCTGCGTATTCTCGAGCACGAGATAGATATCTTTGCCGTCGTTATTAAATGGAAAGTCCGCTCTGATCTGAGGCTCTCTGATCACGAGCGCAACGCCCTGCGGATTGACAGTCTGGGATATCTTTGTAAATACATCCCGGCTCAATATCAGCGGCTCGATATCAGGCGTGAATTCCTTTGCCCATCCGGTCCTGTCTTCAGAGACTATTACTTCTTCTGCCTTCTGACCGCTCGTCAAAGCCTCCTCGCAAAGTCTTGTTCCTTCAAGATAGATAAGGCCTTCTTTCTTGGCCTGATCCCTTCTGGTAAGCTTTGCGATCCTTTTCACATTAGGATTGTCACGGCTGGTAATGATCTGCAAGTTGAGCATCTCCTTTTTCGAGACAATTATATCAAATTCCGGGGGATTACTATGTACAGATCAGAATTCCCGAAAATGTTCTCGCTATATCGGGAACTATGTCGGGAACTTCGACCATTTTTCGAGTTTTTTCCCGAAAAAGTTCCCGCTGCATCTGGAAGTGTGTCGGGAACTTTTGACCGTTATAAAAAACTGCGTGAGCACATTACTCACGCAGTTTGAAAAGTCAATTTGATTTCTGTATCAGAGAGCTGCTTTAGCCTTCTCAACGAGAGAAGCAAAACCTGCTGCATCAGTAATAGCAATATCTGAAAGGACCTTACGATCGAGCTCGATGCCAGCCTTTTTAAGGCCGTCCATGAATCTGGAGTAGCTCATGTCGTTCAGACGGCAGGCTGCGTTGATACGGACGATCCAGAGTCTTCTGAACTCTCTCTTCTTGTTTCTTCTGTCTCTGTAAGCATAGTTGCCGGACTTAAGAACCTGCTGGTTAGCAACCTTGAAAAGCTTGCTCTTGTGACCCCAGTAACCCTTTGCTGCCTTTAAAATCTTATGATGACGCGCTCTTGTGCGGATTCCTCTTTTAACTCTTGACATTATCTTGTCCTCCTAAATTCTAAGCAATTAAGCGTAAGGGATCATCTTCTTGATGATTCTTGCATTCTGATCCGAGCAAACCTGGTTGTGTCTGAGGTGTCTCATTCTCTTAGTAGG
>JAZSFQ010000023.1:0-43475 GCA_045532275.1 Saccharofermentans sp.
GAAACTGTAGCGCCAACGAATGCGAGCATACCGAGAGCGGAGATCGCAATACCGTAAGAACCGCAGATAACACCGGAAACGATCAAAGCAACAATGATTACGAATACAGGGAGAAGAACTGATCTTGAACCGACAGCGTCACCCTTTGTAACAACGAAAGCCTCACCCTCTGTGCACATCTCAGCAAGCTTCTGTGTAGGCTTGTGATCTGTTGAGGTGTAGTACTCTGTGATGATACCGATAGCGATACCTGCTACGATACCCATTGCGGAAGAGATCCAGGGTGAGATCCATCCGAACTTGAATCCGTATGTAGCGAGGTCATCAGCAGAAACGCCTGTACCATTGAAGATCAGGTAAGCAGCAACACCGCCGAAAACAACTGTGCAGCCTGCAGAGATCCATGTGGAGAGGTCGAGTTCCTTGGACGGGTTGTCACCCATCTTCTTGATGTTAGCAAGACCAAGACCGATAAGGCATCCTACGAGACCGCAGCCTGCAAGGATCGTCGGGAAAAGAACTGTAGCATTGAATGTAGCGTCAGAAACTGTCTCGCCGTGAGTCTGATAGAGAGTAACAGCGATCATGATGGAAGCAGACATTGTAGCAACGAATGACTCTAAGAGGTCTGAGCAGTTGCCGGCGATATCGTTTACGTTGTCGCCGATGAAGTCTGCGATCGTGTTCGGGATTCTTGAGTCATCCTCAGGAAGGTCATGTCTGAGCTTACCAAGGATATCTGAAGAAATGTCTGCTGCCTTTGTGTAGTTACCGCCGGCAACACGGTTAAACATTGCAACGATGGAGCATCCCAAAGAATATGTTGAAATTCTCATGATGTAGGGGTTGCATGAAAGTGCCTTAAGGATAAGACCTGAACTTTCAGCGTCATGCTTTATACCGCCAAAGCAAAGAAGAACTGCGAGGAAGCCCAACATACCAAAACCCTGAACTGCAAGGCCGGAGATTGAACCGCCGCAAAGAGCAACCTTAACTGTCTCACCGATCGAAAGGCTCTCTCTTGCTTTGTTCGAAGTACGAACGTTAGCGTAAGTTGCGCTCTGCATACCGAGAACGCAAACGATGGAACTCATCAGGGCACCCATGAGGAATGTGATACCGCTGGTCTTCTCAACAAAGAGTGTGAAGATTACAGCAACGGCAGCAACCACGATGGCGATGCTCTTGAACTCCGTCTTAAGGAATGTCTGCGCGCCGGAACGGATTATTCCTGACAATTCGATCATGTCAGGTGTTCCTTCAGGCATCTTCTTAATACGGAAGTAATTGAACGCAACGTAGATTAGTGCAAGGAATACTACGCCGAGTACGATTAACCAGGAAGTCGTAAGTAAAGACATATACCGGTTCCCCTCTCTTAAGAATAAATTTGATGTTTGTGAAGCATTTGGGCATAGAAAAAACTATTGCTCTTAGCAAAACTACGACATTATACATATAAAAATATGCTTTGGCAATCAAAACAATACGGTTTTTTCCGTATAATACAGGGATTTTTACAGAATTATTCCTTGATAAGAGAGTCCACGAACAGCTCAGGGTCAAAATCAGCCAGATCTTCGACACTCTCGCCCAAACCGGCGAGCACGATCGGCTTTTTGGACTGGTAAGCAACAGCTATGGCTACACCGCCCTTTGCGCTGCCGTCAAGCTTCGTGATACCGACATAATCAAGACCCGTTACTTCACCAAAGCCCTCCGCCTGTATAACCGCATTCTGGCCTGTGGTGGCATCGATAATAAGCAGGGACTTGATCACCGCGTCAGGAGCTTCCCTCTCGATGACCCTTCTGATCTTTGCGAGTTCTTCCATGAGGTTCTTTTTATTATGAAGTCTTCCTGCAGTATCTACGAGAAGAACATCAGTATTACGTGCCTGTGCGGCATGTACCGCATCGAAAACTACTGATGCGGGATCAGCACCCTCCTGCTCCTGGGCGATTACGGCAGTTCCGGTCCTCTCGCCCCAGGTCTTGAGCTGACCGACTGCTGCAGCTCTGAAAGTATCGCAGGCAGCCATAAGAACTCTCTTACCTTCTTTCTTATATCTGGCAGCAAGTTTTCCTGATGTAGTGGTCTTACCCGTACCGTTAACGCCGATCATGAGGATAATATTGAGTTTCCCGGGTTCTATCGAAATGGTCTCCGGTTCTCCCAGGATCTCGAGCATTCTCTCCTTAACGGATGCCAGGACTGCTTCCTCACTGTCATTACCGGTCTTCTTAATATTGGCCTTTACGTGGTCCATGATGTCTTCACTTGCCTGCACACCACAGTCAGCTCTTATAAGAAGTTCTTCCAGTTCATCCAGCATGTCCTCATCAAAGCGTCCGCTTGAAGCGGCAAGCTTCGTAAAGCTCTCAGCGAAAAAGTTTCTGGTCTTCTCTAATCCTCTTTTAAAAAGATCTGCTAATCCCATTATTTAAGCTCCATAGATAATATCTTCGATACACCGCGCTCAGCCATGGTAACGCCGTACATCTGGTCGCACGCTTCCATCGTACCTTTGCGGTGCGTAACGAGAATGAACTGAGATTTGGAAGAATGCCTTCTTACGAAGTCCGTAAATCTCGTGATATTAACGTCATCCAGTGCCGCCTCGACCTCATCCAGGATAACAAAGGGTGAAGGCTTCAGTTCCTGAATGGCAAACAGAAGGCCGATCGCGGTAAGGCATCTCTCTCCTCCTGACAGGAGCGAGAGGTTCTGTAATTTCTTTCCCGGGGGCTGGGCCTTGATATCTATAGCGCACTCAAGGACATCATCGGAATCGTTTCCCAGAATGATCTCTGCCGTACCGCCTCCGAACAGATCGGTAAAGACCTGACCGAAGTTCCTGTTGATAGTCTCGAAATGCTCGTTAAACTCGGATCTCATCTTCGTAAGGAGTTCCTCGATCACCTGCTCGAGATCCTTCTTCGCAGCTTCGATATCGTCTCTCTGCTTAGTCATGAAATCGAGTCTTTCGGAAAGCTCGGAGAACTCCTGCAGTGCGCCGAGATTAACAGGACCCAGTGCCTTGATGGCATTCTTGAGAGTCGTGATCCTCCTGGTCTGCTCACCGACCTTCTCGACCGGTTCAACGCTGTCCTTTATGTTGTCATATGTTGTCTCGTAATCTTCCCAGAGCTTATTCTTGTTCTGGTCGATCTCGAAAATGATCTTGTCGTACTTTGATACGTGGGCATTGAGCTTTGACTGAAGTTCGCTTATCGCATTGCTGCTCGAAGACAGTCTGTCACCGAACGATGACAGGTCAGCAGATATTGCTGCTCTCTTTTCAAAGAGCTCTGCAATCTTATCCTCAAGGACCTTCTGCTGCTTTGCGTTCTCATCGAGCTTGGCATCAAGGTCGTTGATCTCTCTGGTAATGCTGTTAACAGTCTCCTTCGCTTCCTTGATCTGGGAATCGAATCTTTCTCTTCCCTGATTAGCCTCTTCGATCTGCTTCTTGATGTGAGCGGCAAGATCCAGAATACCGCTTCTTTCAGTAAGTTTACGCTCCGCAAGGGATGCTGCCTCCCTGACCTTGGCTACGATCTGCTCAAGCTTGACAGCCTGCTCTTCAGAGAGCTTCTGCTGTGCTTCGATCTCTTCCTGATAGTCGGAGAGCTCGCCGTTGATCTCACGCTCAATGCGCGTAAACTCTTCCATATCCTCTTCGAGTCTTATCTTGGACTTGGATACCGACTGCATATTCTCATCGAAGTTCGCCAGTGTCTCCTCCGTCTCTTCAAGTCTCGTCTTTGTATTGTTGTATTCGCCCTCGGCCTTAACTTCTTCCAGCTGGTAGAACTTGAGCTGTTCGCCGAGCTGGGCCAGTTCACGCTTGATCGTTCCTATCCCGTCGTCAACTTCCTGACGCTGGTCTTCGGAATCAGAGAGCTTGGCCTCAAGATCGGCAACTACCTTGGTCAATGATTCGATCTCAGCTTTTCTTCCCAGGATGCCTGTTCCGGCTCCGGTCTTTCTCAATGAACCGCCGGTAAGAGATCCTCCGGGGTTAACAGAGTCACCTTCCAGAGTCATGACCTTATAAGCGCGGCCTGTCCTGGAAGCGATCATTCTTGCGGAATCCAGATCGTCAGCTACAAGGATCCTTCCCAAAAGATTAGCTACGATATCCTCAAGGTCACGGGAAGACTTAACAAGGTCTGAAGCAACGCCGATATATCCTTTGACACCTTTAGCCTTGCGCAGATCATCCTCGTCGATATATCTTGCCTTTATGTTCTCTATAGGAAGGAAAGTTACTCTTCCGAGTCTCTTTTCCTTGAGTATTCCGATGAGTTCTGCAGCATCTGCTTCACTCTTGGTAACTACGTTGTGAAGAGCATTTCCCAGAGCAGTCTCGACAGCCGTCTCATACTTGGGATCGGTCTCGATAAGGTCACCAAGGATACCGACCATGAGGCTCTTTACAGATCTGTCAGTATCAGCCAGCTCGGTAAGACGTCTTACGGATTCCTGATAACCTTCCTTGCGTCTGTCGATGTCTTTCAAAGTCTTGAGTTTTGACTCTTCTGCCGAAAGCTTTCTGTTATTGATCTCGAAGAACTGATTGAGTTCGACCTGACGGCCTCTCAACTCCTCGAGTTTCTTATTACGTGTCTCGATATCCTTGTTGACATCGCCCTTGATCTTTCTGATCTCATCCAGAGCCTTCTCTTCTTCAGCGAGCTTTGAGCTCAACTCAGCCTTACCGCTCTCGGAAGCCGCTCTGGCCTCCTGCATCTCCCTGATCTTGTCATCAAGGGCTGTGATCGAAGTCTGGCATTCGGCAAGCTTCTTTCTGGTCTCGAAAAGTTCTTCAGTCTTGGCCTTTACCTTGGAATCCGCTTTTCCTGCTTCTTTCCTGCTGGCTTCATATTCTTCGAACTTTTCCAGACGTTCCTTATCAAGCTCTTCGCTGAGGATCTTGGCATCATTGGCAGCTTTCAGCAAGCTGTCAGCCTTGGTCTTCTTCTCATTAAGCTCATTGGTGAGCTTGGAAACGATCTCATCAGCCGACTCTATATCTGACTTGAGCTCTTCAATCCTCTGGTTAGTCTGATTGAGCCTTTCGATCGAGACCTTCTTATCTGTCTGCGCTTCGTGCTCAAACTCAGTAAGATCCGAGAGTTCCTGACGTCTGTCTTCGATCTCATTATCCAGAGCCTCGCTCTTTGCCACTATCTCCTGATTGCTCTTTCTGAGGCGGTTGAATTCATCTTCACGCTCCTGGATCTCTTTTTCGAGCTGCTCCTTGAGACCGGCAGAATCGCCCATCTCCTTATTAGCCTCAGTTATCTTATGAACGAGCAGGGATGTCTCAAGTCTCTTCTGTTCTTCATAGTTCTCATTGAACTTACGGGCTTTGCCGGCCTGCTCTTCAAGAGGGCCTTTACGCTCTTCCAGTTCGCCTAAGATATCATTGATCCTTACGAGGTTCTGCTCGGTATTGGCGAGTTTTCTCTGGGCCTCATCCTTGCGGACACGGTACTTCACGATACCCGAAGCTTCCTCTATGACCCTGCGCCTGTCTTCAGATTTTGTGGAAAGAATGTCATCTACTCGTCCCTGTCCTACCAAGGAGTAGCCGTCACGTCCGAGACCGGTATCAAGGAAAAGGACGGTAATGTCCTTGAGACGGCAGTTTACCTTATTGATCTGGTATTCTGATTCGCCTGATCTGTAAAGCCTTCTGGTAATGCAGATCTCGGGAAAACCGTAATCGATATATCCGTCCGAGTTATCAAAGGTTATGGATACTTCGGCATAATTCATGGAACGTCTGGCTGAAGTGCCGTTAAAGATGACGTCTTCCATCTTGCCGCCACGAAGCTGCTTTACGCTCTGCTCGCCCAATACCCACCGGACCGCGTCACTGATATTCGACTTTCCGCTTCCATTAGGACCGACCACGGCCGTAAGACCGCGGTCAAATTCTATACAAGTATACTCGGGGAAAGATTTGAACCCCTGAAGTTCCAGTCTTTTAAGATACATTCTGTATTCAGTTCCGTCTTGATCCTAGATTTTCACGCAAGCATTATAACCCATACGGGAGCTTTTTGTAGGACAATCTGCTCATCAGTGTTCCGGATTAAGGCGCATATACTCCTTAATGCCCTTTTCTGCGCACTTCTGCTCGGCATCTTTCTTGCTGTGTCCGGTCGCACTTGCAAGAAGAACGTCATCCGAGTAGACACTGACATCAAATTCCTTCATGTGAGCAGGTCCTCTTTCACCTGTAACCTCAAATCTGATCGCGTGCTGGGACCCTCTTGTCTGCGCGAGTTCAAGCAGCCTGCTCTTGTAATCCAGGAAGATCTCGCCGTTCACTGCTTTCTGAACCGTCTCGGTAAGATTTTTCAGGATACATTTTCTGGCCTCTTCGAATCCGCCGTCAAAATATACAGCCGCTATTACCGACTCAAAACAGTCGGCCAGCGTCGAATCCTTGTCATTTCCGCCGCTCTGTGCTTCACCTTTGCCCAAAAGGAGATAGTCTCCCAGATGGAGCCTTCTGGCCACCTCCGAAAAAGACTTCTCACAGACAGAGACACTGCGCATTTTCGACAGATACCCTTCATCAGCCTGAGGCTTCAGCTCATAAATCATCTGTCCTACAACAACATCCAGAACAGCGTCACCGATAAACTCAAGTCTCTGATTCGATTCCCAGTGTCCTCTTCCGTTCTCGAAAACATAGGTCGTATGGGTCAAAGCCGTTTCAAGAAGCGACTTGTCTTTAAAAGAATATCCCAGATCTTTTTCTAAATTCGAATAATCAACCATAATAATCTTTTATAAATCTTTACGGAAAACGGCTGAATGCATTAATACGCACCCAGCCGTCCAAACTTCATAGTTAATTCAGAGATCTATTATCTCCGGTATATTAGCCCTCTGTGAGGCTCTGAATATACTCGACTGCATCCTTGACGGTAACAACCTTCTCAGCTACATCGTCAGGGATCTCGATATCAAACTCCTGCTCCATAGCCATAACAAGCTCAACCATATCAAGAGAATCAGCGTTGAGATCGTCAACGAAAGAGGAATCTTCAGTAATTGTATCCTCATCTACGCCGAGCTGATCAACGATCATCTGCTTAATCGAGTTGAAAAGTTCTTCATTTGTCATAATTAGTACCTCCGTACGATTCTAAATAAATCCACAAACTGTTTTTAATGTAAGTTAGGTGTTTTGTCAATAGGCTATTTTGACTGTCGAAGTTCTTTGACATTTACCCTTTCAGGAATTGTTTTCCCTTAATAAGATAATCGACACCCGAAACGATCGTCATAATAACACATATTCCGAAAAGGATGTCGCCGATCACCGTGACCGCGCAAAGTCTTATCGGATACCCTTCAAAGCCGGATCCTGTAATCTTCATGAGCAAAGGTTCGAACATAAGATAGATCAGGGCTATCATCTGGGTTACGGTCTTGATCTTGCCTATCATCTTAGCCGCGATGACCTCGCCCTTTGCTGCGGCGATCATGCGGAGACCGGATACAGCGAACTCCCTTAATATAATTATCATTACTGCCCAGGCAGAAAGACGGCCCAAAGCGATAAAACCGAGCATGATGCTTATGACCAGGATCTTGTCTGCAAGCGAATCAAGGAATTTTCCCAGATCCGTAATCAGATTATATTTTCGGGCGATCTTGCCATCAGCCGCATCAGTAAGGGATGCCAGGATAAAGACTCCTGCCGCAACCAGCATACCGTTAGAGTTGATAAAGTTGTTCCAACCCTGAGGCTCCCAGCCGAAGATACTTACCGGAAGCATAAAAAGCAGCGTGACCGGAACAAGAATGATCCTCAGGACCGAAAGCTTGTTAGGTAGATTCATAGCCGGGCTGCTCCTTTATCTCTCAAATGATCAGTAGTCTTAGAAAACACAATAATAATATACATTATTTCACGTTCGTCAAATCGTAACGGCTGTCATATCATAATCATCGGAGCAGTCAACGATCTTTGCCTCAACGATATCACCTATCTTCAGTTCGCCATCTTGGGACGCAATGTAGATTACCGGATCGACTTCAGGAGATTCTCCGTAACTTCTGCCTATATAGAAAATCCCGTCATCAGAAACAGAACAGACATTGACCTTTGTAACCGTTCCAAGGCGCTTTTGCGACTGTTCGGCAGAGATCTTCTTCTGGAGTTCATAGATCTCGTCATATCTTCTCTGCTTTGTCTCTTCATCGATCTGGTCAGGCAGATCATAAGCGGGCGTACCTTCTTCAGGCGAGAAGATAAAACATCCGAGTCTGTCAAACTTCCACTTGGCAAGATTCTCCTTCATGATGCGGAAGTCTTCTTCCGTCTCACCCGGGAAGCCTACCATAACGGTCGTCCTTAAGATACAGTCAGGCATAGCCTTTCTTATCATCTCAAGGCGTCCGGTAATTATCTCAGCCGTGTCTCTTCTGTACATTGCCTTAAGGATCTTATCCGAACCATGCTGTATGGGAATATCAAGATAATGTGTGACCTTAGGGTTATTCGCCATCTCTTCTATCAGGTCTGGCGTGATGCCGTCCATATATCCGTACATGACACGTATCATCTCAATGCCGTCTATCTCCGAGAGCTTTCTCAGTAATTCTGCAAGCCGTCTTTCCTTGTAAAGTTCGATTCCGTAGTTTGTAGTATCCTGGGCAGCAAGAACTATCTCTTTTATGCCCCTGCCGGCAATTATCTTTGCCTCTTCGATTATCTCTTCCATCGGACGGGAGACAAAGGTTCCTCTGATAAGAGGTATCGCGCAGAAACTGCATCTGTGGAGACACCCTTCCCCAATCTTGATCCACGCAAACCCCTGCGTCGATATCTCACGGTCAGTAACCAGATGGCTGAATCCGCCCTTGCCTGAAGTGAGGTTGATCTTACCGGCTTCAGAATCATCAAGCTCTTTTGCCAGTCTCGAAACTACTTCAACAATATCACCGTAGTGAGCCGTACCCATGACGGCATCTACTTCAGGAAGTTCCTTCAGGATGTCTTCAGGATACCTCTGGGCAAGGCATCCCGAAACGATTATCTTTTTAACTCTGCCTTCGGGAACCTTATAATCCGCGACTTCCAAGATCGCATCTATAGCTTCCTTCTTGGCTGACTCTATAAAGCCGCATGTGTTAATGACAACTATGTCAGACAAGGCTATATCATTTATTACGTCATAGCCTGCCTTCTTCAGTTCCGTGGACATATTCTCGCAGTCGATAAGGTTCTTGGAACAACCTAGTGCGAGAAGAGTGATCTTTATATTGTTATTTTCTTTATTTTCCATGTGAACGAATATAGCACACGAGTCTTTAAAAGAGCAAATCAGTATAAGGAATTTTCAAAAAGTGAGGCAAAATTAAAATATCCGCCATATAATACTTTGATAGTCAAATTATTTTATGATATCTTGCATATATGATATTAACTCTGCACAACGGAGGCGAAGTATGGGAAAAAGTGCTGCTGTGAATAAGACAGCCGGAATAATCGGCACCGTCTTATTCTTTGTATCCTATATTCCATATTTTGCCTTGGCCTATACCGGAATCACAGGTGTTCGGAGAGGTCTTTTCGGCGGTCCCTATATTTACGGATTTGATGCAATGTGGAATTTGTTCGTCTGGACCTGTATCATACCCGTCTTCCCTATCTGCATCCTTTATCAGCTGATATTCGGCATCTTCTATATCAGAAAACACAGGGCACTTACAGCCGCGGCCCTTATTATCGTTGCAGTCGCTGGCACTGCGATACTTTCAGTCGGATTAACATATGAAAGCATGAAGAAAAATCAGATAAAGGAAGACTTCGAGATCATAAAGGAACAACTGTCAGAAGAGTATGGCTGCGAAACCTATTACTTCTATGGCATACGCGTCCTGGATTATGAAGATAAGAGTTACATGTTAAAATCTGTAGTCCTGCCGGAAAATGTTGAATTTGCCGTATATACAAATGAAGATTACAGAAATGATCTAATATCCCAGTTCGAGTCTTATAACGGGAGCTTCCACAGTGACTATGAAGCCTATCTTGACAGTAAATTTGGCATGCCGGAAAACATGCATATCCAGGCACATATCATCTCGATCGATTTCGGCAGTTATCGCGACGGTGATGACTATACCGAGCTATTCGATAAGGTTACATATGAGATAAACGGAATAATCGTGGAACTCGACGATGCCAATGACTGCATCGTAACAGAAACTCTTCAGGAATTTTGGAAAGAACAGAGTCCGAAGATTGAGAATAACCGCTCAAATAGGTTTGTTTTAATGACCAGAAACTCAGATCAGGATTATTATACTGTCTACATTAAAGTAAAAGGACAAAATGCTTTCAGCATAACTTTAGTATACCGGTTATATAACAACAGCAATAAAGCTTATGCCAATGTAAACAAATATTCCGACTACAATGCCAATACCGCTCTGGATGGAACGCAGATCGAGTTAGTACGCTGATTAAAATCCGCTCACAGAAAATTCTTCATCATCTGGCGGGATCCATGAACTTTCCAAATGCGCTTCGGGCAGTTTCCAAAGAATATCCTCTGAGTCCGGCAAGCTTTAAAAACTCATCTTCCCTGTCAGAATAGTCTTCGGCAGAAGCATCTCCGTAGACAGCTTCGAAAAGTCTCAGACATGTATCGGTATCACTGTCCAACGAGGCGACTATCTCATCAGCGCAATCAGCCTCAATACCTGCTTCAAGAAGCCGTTTAAATATATACTGCCGACTCTCCTGTTTCTTACCCGAACGGGCCGCAAGAACCTTGCGCGATGCACGCATATCATCTATGTAACCGGTATCGATCAGATTCTTTACTGCTCTGACCGCAATGTCCTCAGAATAGCCCTTCTGAATTAGATAGAGCCTGATCTTACCCGAAGAATAAATACCGGTGCCGATATGCCTGATCGCACAGGTCACGGCTTCCCTGGTCGGAGAAATATCAGACATCGATTCCTAAGATATCGTCGTCATCAGAGTCATCTGTCGTTCCGTTATCCGGAGTTCCGGAAATAACGTCATCGGAGTCATCATCATCGGCAGGCATATAAGACTCTCTGATCTTCTCTTCGATCTCTTCCATAACATCAGGATGATCAATAAGATACTGCTTAGCCGCATCCCTGCCCTGCGCAATCTTGGCACCGTTATATGCAAACCATGATCCGCTCTTGTCGATGATATTATTCTCTACACCAAGATCGATAATACAACCTTCTGATGAGACACCCTTACCATACATGATGTCAAATTCAGCTTCCTTAAACGGAGGAGCGACCTTATTCTTTACAACCTTTACTCTTGTATGGCTTCCGACTACGTCAGTTCCGTTACGGAGAGTCTCGACCTTTCTTACATCAAGTCTTACCGATGCATAGAACTTAAGAGCACGGCCGCCCGGAGTGGTCTCAGGGTTACCGAACATAACACCGACCTTCTCACGCAGCTGGTTAATGAAAATACATATCGTGTTCGATTTAGATACAACGGGGGCAAGCTTTCTTAATGCCTGGCTCATGAGCCTTGCCTGAAGACCTACATGTGAATCGCCCATCTCTCCTTCGATCTCTGCTCTCGGTACGAGCGCTGCAACAGAGTCGATAACTACTACATCGATGCAGCCGCTTCTTACCAAGGTCTCGCAGATCTCCAGTGCCTGCTCTCCCGTATCCGGCTGGGATAAAAGAAGATTATCAACATCTACACCGATATTACCGGCATATACAGGATCCAGTGCGTGCTCTGCATCGATGAATGCGCATGTTCCGCCCATCTTCTGTGCTTCGGAAACACAATGAAGAGCAACTGTGGTCTTACCTGAAGATTCAGGTCCGTATATCTCAATGATCCTTCCTCTCGGGAGTCCGCCGATACCCAATGCAATATCAAGTGTCAGAGCACCAGTAGGTATCGTATCGATCTCTACCTGCGACTTATCTCCAAGGCGCATAACCGCTCCCTGACCGAACTGCTTCTCTATCTGTGCCATAGCGGCATCCAGAGCTTTCCTTCTCTCATCCTTATCCTGAACCTGGGATACCGAACCCTTGCCGGCGTTCTTACCTTTAGCCATAACGTCCTCCTGTGTTCTTTGAACATTTGTTCTCATTTCTGAGTTTAATTCTATGTTTATGATACACTTTTGTCAACAGAATTTACCTTACAAATTCGAACAAATACCGACAAGACCCATTATTCGGACACACATTCAAAAAACCTTATAAACAATGGTATTTCGCTTAGAAAAACACCTTCAAAATCTTGTCCGAAACCGAAAAACCGACAAGAACCGACAAAAGCCTGCAAAAAACCAAAAGCTCAACTTACGATAGTGGTATAATTTTTCTATTAAGGAATGATCAGGAGGATCTCTCATGAAGACAGAAACCATCACCCTCTCCCCTAACGGAACCGGCATGGATAAAGCTCTGGAACTTACCGAAAAGACAGGCGCTTACTGCGGTCTGGATCACAAATCATCTCTCCGGCTCCGCCTGCTCTCCGAGGAACTGATCGAACTCATGCGCACATTCACTGATGAACTTACCGGTGAGTTCTGGCTTGAGAACAAAGACGAACTTGTGGAGATCCACTTAAAGACAGACATTCCTATGGATCTAAAAACTAAAAAGGAACTCATTTCCGTTTCTTCATCAGGAAAGAATTCGGCAGTCAAAGGCTTTATGGGCAGGATCCGCGAAATGATCACCGATGCCGCTCTGCCTGACGACCCTGAGACAAAAGCAATGGCTGAACAGACTTTAGGCCTGATGGCTATGGGATGTCAGATGGGCTCTTATTCCGGAAGTTACTCATGGTCTATGAGCACATACGTTGCTTCTGTTGAAAAAGCCTATGATATTAAGACAGAAGCCAGAGAAGCTAAGGATGAACTTGAAAAGTCCATTGTAGCCAATCTTGCAGATGACATTACTGTACACATCGTTAATTCAAGTGTAGAGATCGCTATATACAAAAATTTCGGCTGATCCGTCAGGCAAATACAGATAAGTAAAAGGGACTGCCGCAAAACGACAGCCCCATTTTATAACCGGTATTAATCCTTTTTCGACAAATCCCCAGGAACTTACCCGATATTCAGAATATCCGAGAAGCCGGTAACCTCAAAGATCTCCATGATCATCTCATTAACATTGGTAACTTTCATTCCACCCTTCTTGGAAAGACTCTTGTGAGTAGACAGAAGAACACGGAGTCCGGCAGAAGAGATATACTCCAGCTGACCGAGGTCAAATACGATCTCAGTGAGTCCGTCAAGAACAGGACTGAGAGCCGCATCAAGTTCTACGGAAGTATTGGTATCAAGTCTTCCTTCCAAAGCGAAAACAGCCTTACCGCCATCAATTGTCTTTTTGATATTCAACATTTGAGTGCCTCCTTATCCCTTACACCAAGTGTAATTTTTAACTGTATCTAGTATACCATAATAGTTTTTGAACAATCAAAAACCGCCTGTCAGTTCATCAAGTTCTTTCAGGAGTTTCTGCTTCATTATCTCCAGTTCTTCCTCAGAAGGACGGCATTCGTCAGCATAGATCTTTTCCATCGGATAGCACCATACGGGGCCGATCCCGTTATTGCCGTAATTGCCGATGTCTCCCTTACGGCGTGGGTAAAGATGCCAGTGAAGATGCGCGTCTCCCATTCCGAGCAGTTCATAATTCATCTTTTCAGGCGCAAAGGCTCTTGATGCTGCCTCGGCAACTATCGACATCTCCTTCAGGAACTTCATTCTCTCCTCCATATCGAGCTGGAAGAGCTCGGTATAATCATGATTCTTATAAAGGAATAATGAATAACCGTAGAAATGCTGGTTGTCGCCGATAACGACATAACCGGTCTCCAGTTCCTTGACAAAATACGGATTGGTCCCGTTCTTTATCATTTTTATGCGGTCGCAGATCAAACACATATCATCTGTTCTCCTTCAAATGAATATACTGAACAGATTATATTCGAATGTCATTCTTTTACAGAACAGAGTGCGTGTGAATATTAAGGCAAAATCGTATCAGTCTTTTTGCGACGTATAGAGAAAACTATAAGATATACAACAAGCAAAGCCATCAGGAATACCGCAGCAACTCCGGAGACTATGATCCCGTTTAGACAGTATCCGCTTATCACCGGAAAACAGAAATACCCTGTTACCGACGCAGCACATAAAACGGTCATAACAGCAAAAAGCGAAAGCAGTATCTTCCATCCTTTTCTCTTATTCAGGGGTTTAAACTCGATCTTCTCTTTTTTACTGAGCTTAACCATTTCATTTATATCATCAATATCTTTCTCGGTCTTCACTGAATCCAGAGCGTAAACGATCACGGTAATAACGCCTACATATATGAATGCCATCCAGAAATTCGAAGGATAGAACCATCCTGCGATAAAGCCGAAGATAATCACTATTCCGGTAACAACGAAATACTTGATAATGTAACCTGCCAGGATCGGAAGTGAAGTGATCTCATCAAAAATATAATTAACGACTGCCAGGATAAATGCCAGGCCAAACAGCAGGAAAACAAGTTTTATCTCTTCTGTCAGTCCGACTCCCGTGATCGAGAAGGCAAATACCATCAGTATCATGAGAGCGGCGAAGATACATGTGTCTCTTAAGATCCTTCTCATAACATTTTTCTCCTGAAGATCTTCTTAATATCCTGAAGATATTTTCTTGAGACTATAAGCTTCTCGTCGTTATCCAATACCGCCTCCAGATGACTGTTCTTTATCTGCATGATCTCCTTTAAATGTGATACGTTCATAAAGCAGGTTCTCGATATCCTGACAAGATCGGTATCTGCTATCGCAGAATCAATATCAGACATACTTCCGTCGTAACGGTAGATGTCCTTCTTAGAATAAAGGAATATCTTCCTCTCGACATTTTCGATGTAATAGATTTCAGAGATATCAATGCTTACGGTCTTTCCTTCAGACTTGCCGGAAAAACTGATGCTCATGTTCTTTATCTTTTTGATCAACCGGTCGACAGACTGATCGTATTCGGGATATTCGACGATAACCGTAAGCGGCTGATCCTTAACCTGTCTTTGTTCTACCCTCATTTACCTTTACCACAAACAGTTTTATTCCTATGCACACGGCATCGGCTGCTACGATCAGGAATCCGGAAAGAAAGCTCCATGGTGCCCACGTAAGCGCTATTGCCTTAAGTCCTGCCCCGAATATCATCGGAAAGAGTACCAGTATCATCACTTCGGAAAGCACAAGTACCGATCCTAATGCGATCAATATGCCTTTTTTCTTTATGCAAAGAATAATTACCATGACTGCAACGCCGAACAACGACACCGATGTGAATATAATATCAAATACTGTCCAAACATCACATATCAAACCCTGAACAGGCATTCCCGCCGTTTCAGCAAAAATGTTATTACACAGACTGTCTGTAGTGGATGCGACATTCATATTTGTCAGCACGCACACCCCGATGCTCTTATTTCTAGAAAAAACTATTCTCGAAGAATAATTAGGTGTGCCGCCGGAATGTCCTACTACACCGTCTTCGAACAATTCCCAGCCTGCGTAATAATCTCCTTTCTTTTCGAGTTTATTAAGTACTTCATCCATTTCAGGATCAGTATTCTCGATCCATGCCTTCATCCACTTTCCGATATCTTCGACATCCGAATAGAAATACCCTGCCGGAATGCTTCCCTCTCTAACAGGAACTTTGTACTCAAAGGCCATTCTGAAACCAAGTCTTGACCCTTCGACTATCCTGCCGGTTTCCCCCGGAACTCCCACTGATGTTGAATTAAGACCGAATGGATTCAATATTTTTTCTTCCATATATTCACGGTAAGATTTTCCCGTCCTGTTTTCGATCATCACTCCGAGAAGATTGTAATTAACATTGGAATACGAATATTCAGACCCGGGCCTTGATTTAAGCTCGCTGCCCGAAATGCTTTCAACCCATTCCTGCAATGACATTCCTTCTGCAGCTGACGGATAATCAGTCTCACTGTTAGTAAAACCGCTTCGCTGCTTAAGAAGATCATCAACTGTTATTTCGGCCTCTGACGAATCGTAATAAGCCTTAAATCCCGGTATTATATCAGAAACCTTGTCATCCCCAGATAACGCTCCTTCATTGATCAGTTTTTGCACTGCAAGTCCGGTAAAAGACTTTGTCATTGATCCTATCTGATAAAGACCTTCCCTGTCACCGTAATATGTTAGTTCTCCCTTGTCATATATGACCGCGCTGACATGATCACATTTTGTCTTTGCAGTAAATCCGTTTATCAGTCCGTCAACACCGGAATCCGCCTTAACCGGTGCGTTGAAGATCAATGCGGTCAATATCATTGAAACGAATAACTTTTTCAGCATATCGTGAAGAATCCTTTCGTCATTTCCTGACCGCATCGTAACTTATACGGAATATTCAGACAATAAGAAGCCTCACTTGTTGCAAATGAGGCTTCTCAGAATGCAATTTTATTGTTGTCTTCAGAACACATATCCCAGAACATCAACTGTATCGATTACAACAACGCAATCCGGATCCACACGCTGCATGATACGGATCATACTGTATTCAGGCACGGCCACACATCCTCCGGTATATGGCTTCTTAAGGCCGAAACAATGAAGGAATATTGCAGATCCTCTTCCCGGCGTGCATTCCTCGTTAAAGCTGATATTAAGGCAATACTGATATTCATATTCATAATGAACGATATGCTCGCTGTTACCGGTATCAAGATCCGGACATTCGTTGATATTGACCATCTCGTTATAATGCATACCGTCACGCATATCGCTTGACCAATACAGATCATCATTTACCTTCGAATAAGGGATCGCGCATCCCGGGTCATCCGCTATACCGAATGCGGCATTAAAGCGATAAATGCCGACAGGGGTCTGTCCGCATCCTTCAACATGATCCGCATCAGGGCACATTCCGTTAACACCTACATATCCCGGTGTCGTAAGGATCTGGATCCATCTTCCTTCGGCATCACGTTCATGCATGGAAATGTATGCACAGGAACTGTTCATACCCATCCCGGCAACAATCAGCAATTGCTTAGTATCAGGATCCTGTGCCTGCGGCAGAGCTGTTACCCAATCGGGAGAAGGTATCTCATTCTGGTTCTCCACATAAAGCTCATGATGTGATCCGTCCGATGTTGGTTCTCCGGTTATTTCATTATCAGTAACAGTTGTCTCCGGAAGGATCGTAACAACAGTTTCTTCATCACCGGTACCGGTCTTTACGTCAATATCAATATCTGTCTCTATCGTTACGTCATTATTTAGCTTACAGGATGCAAAACACATCATGACAGCGGCAGAGATCATAACTGAGATCAGTTTTAGTAACGATTTCCTCATTTCCTTCTCTTGGTCCTTAATCCGGGATCAATACTTAAAAAACATCTCCTGTATCTTTTCGGTATCTGAAGTCTTAGTTAACGCGAGACGGAGCAGAACAGCGGCCTTTTGCGGAGGCAGGTTATCTGCCGCGATAGTTCCTTCACAAAGCAGATTAGAAGGAATGATTATTCCGTCACCAATTCGCGAACTGATAACGACAGGAATCTTAAGGTCATTGATAACATCAATATATCCTTCGCTGAATTCACCTGCGCCAGCACCGGCAATGACAATACCGTCTGAGTGTTCTGCCGCATATTTCAATATTGAAGGATCCATATCAACAGAAAAATAGATTACTGCCACTTTCGGCAAAGCTTTAAGTGAAGTAACATCAAACTCAGTATCTGTCGTATGACACTTTACGGATTCCTCATAAAAGAAAACATCACCGTCCCTAACAACTCCACAGGCACCCGTTTCTCTTGCAGAAATAGCCATTACATCATAAGTGCTCGTCTTTGTTACAGAACGGGCAGTGAATATAAGATCAGAAAAAACAACAAGAACACCTTTACCAACCGCATCTTTTGAGGCAGCAACACAGACGGATTCGTAAAGATTCATAGGTCCGTCAGCAGATATCGATGTGGCAGGCCTCATAGATCCGGTAATAACGACCGGTTTATCCGTCTTAACTGTAAGATTAAGGAAATATGCCGTTTCTTCCATTGTATCGGTGCCATGTGTAATAACAAAACCTGATACATCCGGATCTTTAGCCAGTTCATTTATCTTGTTAGCAAGCTCTATCCAAACCGAATCCGTAATATCATCTGAATTCACATTACAAACCTGAATTGCTTCGATCTGAGCCACATCCTTTAACTCGGGAACAGCATTTATAAGATCCTCGGCGCTAAGTGTACCGGGAGTATATCCCGTGCTCTTGCCTGCATCACCTGAACCCGCAATCGTTCCGCCGGTTGCCAGTATGATTACCTTGCCTGAAGCATTTGTTTGTTCAGGGACAGTTGTCTCAGCCGGAGCCTCTGTCTCCTTTATGGTCTCAGTTGTCTGTTCTGTGGCATTTGTGGTCTCAGCCACCTTAGTCTCTTCTATGGTTGTCTCTGAAGTAATGACCTCCTTGGAGATCCCGGTTTCTTCAGTAACGGAACTCTCAGCAGAAGACTCAAGAGTGATGAGTGAACAACCTGAAATAAATAATGAACCTGCTAATAAAACTGAAATAACGGTTTTTCTCATAACAACCTCCACGCACAAATTTAAAAGGTGTAAAACACGTACTAATCAGATACATAATTATATCAACAGAGTTGTATCGTTATTTTGACAAAGGTGTTAATTCACAACAAACAATACTAAAAGGAAAAGTGATGTTCAGTTTATAACTTAACCTTTTTCGAGAACCATTTACTGACGATCCGCTTGAACCTGTCGATCCAATATGTCGCTTCCTCCATCCGGAGCAGAACTGCAACTGAAAAATAAACAATGACAGCAACTAGTCCCTTCAAAGCAATTATTCCGAGCTGGAGAACCTTTCCTCCCGTGGCAGGAACAAAAAGGTCCAGCACAAATACCAGACCGGCCATAACAGCCACACTGAAAGCCGCTTTAACAAGAAATCTTATAATACCGTGCGGGGCCAATTCTTTTCTCCTGCAGTATGCTATTGCAAGCATTATCATCTGGCAGATATTCGTAAATGAATAAGCTAAGGAAAGAGATAACGGACCGACTCCCAGCGATACCATGATCTGGCAGGCTATGGGATTTATCACAAGTCCCAAAATACCTGCTGCGAGAGGAAGCTTAGTCTGTCCTATGGCATAGAAGGCCTGGTTAAAAACATGGATAACAGTAGCTGTAACGATCGCGCTGCAGAAACCTAAAAGGAATGTCGCAGCGGTCTGCGCATTTCTGTCGGTATATGAAGAAGTCCACTGATAGATTGCTTTTACAACATCAAGATTCAGTACTGCGATAAACACTGCAGAAGGGATCGTCATAAACAAAGCGCTCTTCATCGAACTCGAGATAAGATCCGATGCTTTTGAATATTTCTTCGACTCGTAATCACCCGCGAGTTCGGGTGTCATGACAGTAGTTATGGCAACTACGAATACTGAGTAAGGTATCTGCCAGATAGTAGAGGCATTCCTGAAACCGTATACGCTTCCCTGATCGAACATCAGCGCGAAATGATTGAGAACAACAACATTGATCTGAGTAATCGAAGCCGAGATCAGGATCGGAATTGCTCGGCGGAAGAGCATAAGAAATTCTTTGTCGGCAGGCTTGAAAACAAACCTGAACTGCTTCATCTGCTTAAAACCCAATGAGTATTGGAAGATAAAATAAACGATCGATGAAACAAGGATACCGCCGGTAGTCATTACAAGCTTTGTAAGGGAATTTCCTCCGAAGAAATAGATAACGAGCAGTACCAGGATGTTATAAAGAACGGGACCGAAAGAAGTGATGCCGAATCTTCTGTAAGAATTAAGGATTCCGTTACAGAGCGCTGCGAGCATGATAAAGAATATCTGCGGAAAAAGCATCTTTGAAGCCTGTGCGGCAAGCGAAAGAACCTGAGGATCTATCTCATTGCTCCTTAATGCATACAAAGCGTAGATCGGCTCTGAAAAGATAGATCCGAAGGCGCAGCATACGAGCATTACGACGCAAACGACAGAGATAAATATACTTACGGTTCTTACACCCTGCTTCTCTTTTCCGACAGCGAGCTGCGCGCTCATATACGGAGCGACTGTCGAATAGATGGCGCCTCCGACGAGAAGATTGTAAAAAAGATCCGGAATGGTAAAAGCCAGTGTAAAGCCGTCACGGAAGAGATCTTCCGAAAACCTCATCGACACTATTATGTCGCGCAAAAGGCCCGAGCACTTGGTAATGATAAGACCAAGTCCTACGATAAAAGCGGATAAAGCAAATCCCATGCCTTTTTTTCCGGTAGGAGTTGTTACTGATCTTTTTTCTGTACCGTTATTCTCAGCCACTTAAATCTTTCCGTCCCTGATGATCTTAACGGCATAACTTAAAGCCGCCAGCACAGTTTCTTTTCGTATCGCGTCCCTGTCGCCCTTGAAATCCAGACGAATGCTTCCGGAAACACATGAAGATGATCCTTTGTCCGAATAGCAATAGCCTAAGTAAACCGTTCCGACTGGTTTTCCCGGCAGTTCACCGGTCGGACCCGCAATTCCGGTAACAGAAACAGCGAGATCTGTACCCAGTACGGAATACGCTCCTTCAGCCATAGCCCTGGCGCATTCGTCCGAAACCTCGTTATATGTTTCGATTATTTCGGCGGGAACACCCAGAACATTCTCTTTGACCTCATTGGTATAAGAAACGACTGAACCTTTGAATGCCTTTGAAGCACCCGGAACACTTACGACAGAAGACGATATCATACCTCCCGTAAGGCTCTCGGCAAAACCGAATGTTATACCTTCAAAGGAAGATATCTCAATCAACTCGCCGGCTCTAAAATTTATGTCATCACTGATGTCAATCATTTTTCCTCGCCTGCATCTCAAGCCATTCCGTTTCGGTTATCAGGATCTTTCTGGGCTTACTTCCTTCGAACGGTCCGATCACCTTACGCTTCTCAAGTTCGTCAACTAACCTCGCGGCTCTCGGATAACCTATTCCCAATCTCCTTTGGAGGACAGATACGCTCGCGCTGCCGTTCTCGATTACCGTCTGAACAGCCTGATCGAACAGATCATCACCGTCAGAACCGCCTGCTGAAGAACCACTGCCTGAAGCAGCTCCGCCCTGAGCCTGTCCCTCACCTGCCGTGACTCTGTCAATATCCTTGATAATGGCATCGTCATACATAGATCCGTATCTTGTCTTAAGGTTATTTACTATGGCTTCAACCTCTGCGTCCTTGAGAAAAGCGCCCTGACCTCTTATAGGCTGCGGTGCTGTCATAGGAGCATAGAGCATATCTCCCTTACCAAGAAGCTTTTCTGCGCCGACTGAATCAAGAATGGTTCTTGAATCTACACCTGATGTTACGGCGAAAGCGATCCTCGAACCGATGTTCGCCTTGATTACACCCGTAATGACATCAACAGACGGTCTCTGCGTCGCAATAAGCAGATGGATGCCGGCAGCTCTTGCGAGTGCGGCAAGTCTTGAGATATAAGTCTCCACTTCCTTTGAAGCAACCATCATGAGTTCTGCAAGCTCATCGATTACGAAAAGGATCAGCGGCAGATGCTCAACTTCGGGATCGTTTTTATATTTTTCGTTGAAGCCTTTGATGTCTCTGACCTGGCCCTCTTCGAAAAGCTTATATCTTCTCTGCATCTCGATTACTGCCCAGTTAAGAGCGCCTGCTGCCTTCTTAGGATCTGTGATGACAGGCATGATGAGGTGCGGCACGCCGTTATAAACGGAAAGCTCTACAACCTTAGGGTCTACAAGTATCATCCTTACTTCTTCAGGCGAAGAATGAACGAGGATACTCGTAAGGATAGAATTGATACATACAGACTTACCTGAACCTGTAGAACCTGCGATCATAAGGTGCGGCATTTTCGCCAGATCACAATAGATAGGTCTTCCCGGGATATCTCTTCCCAAAGCAACCGTAAGCGGTGTAGATGCTTTGAAATCTTTGGTTTCCACAAGTCCTCTCAGCTGTACCGCTGTAGGAGTGTCATTAGGTATCTCTATACCGATCGCACTCTTTCCGGGGATAGGAGCTTCGATCCTGATCGAGATGGCAGCCATGGCAAGCATGATATCATCCTGAAGACTTGTAACTCTGGATACCTTAGTACCTGTCTCAAGAGTCAGTTCGAATCTCGTAATGGAAGGTCCGTGTGTGATATTTACGACCTCGGCTTTTATACCGAAACTCCTGAGCGCTTCTTCAAGTTTTTTAGCCTTTGCCTTCAGTTTCTTCTCAAGATCGGCATCTGCCTTTTGTTTAATATCTGGTGCCAGAAGTTCCGTAGGCGCAGGTCTGTAGTTTCTGAGCTTTCTCTTCTGTGCTTTGATCAGAGCCTCATGCTGCTTTGTCTCTTCTGCAAACTCTATACTCGGTGTTGAAGGAACTGTGCGTTCAGGAGAAGAAGTCTTCAAAATCCTTCCCTCTGTACGGCTGTAACCCTCGGTATTGTCATTAACCGCGTTGATCGTGATCTTTCCGGATCCTGTTCCCGTAACAGGAGCTGCTTCAGGTTTAACAGGATCCTCAGGTTCTTTACCTCCGCCCAGCTGGTCATACATCGAAAGCTTGATCCTGGGTTCTCTCACAGAACGCTCAGGTTCGGAATAGTCATATCCGGAACCCTCTGCATCCTCACCGACTTCATAAGGATCCTCCATAACTCCGCCGGCTTCCATATCACTGTCACGTCCTGCAACACCCTGTTTTCCGGAAGGCGTGAAGTCATAGAAATCTTCCTTCTTATCTTTGTCAAGGAATGACAGTTTCTTTTTCTCTTTCTTAAGCTTTGCGGCTCCGGGTACGTTCAGAGGATCCGTGATGTAACCGAAATCCGCATCAGGAGAAGCACCGCCTGAGACATCATATTCTTTCTCGTTAAATGCCAGTTTGCCGGGATCCTGGGATACGGCATGTATCTGTCCTCCGGTAAGTTTGTCAACGTCCGTGAAACCTGAACTGCCGTCGATCGGAAGATTGGTAAGGAACGGCCCCTGTTTCTCCGATGACATCTTCGGACTGCTCTGAACAAACGGCGACGAACCGCTGTTATGGTTATTCTGCGGAATAACGCCACCATTACCGTAAGTAATGACAGTTGTGCCTGTCTGCGGCCTCGCAGGCTTCTGAACACCCGCGCCGCCGTAACCGTTTCCGGAATATATCGTGTATTCCGGATCATCCTGCCTGCCACTCTTATGGCTTACCACACTGTTATAGACCTTGCCCGATGTTGTAGCAATGGCATGAGCGGTCTTCTTGGCCGTAGCTTTCAGTGACACTCTGAAAACAAGAAGGATCTGTGTAAGCAGGAAAACGATTATCGCCAAAACGCCTATAACCTTACCCGTGACCTCGTAAAGCGCGACGGCAATAGATCCGCCGATGATACCGCCCGAAATCACATGTGATGAACTTACAGGATTCGTTATCAGTTCCGATTCCGCTCCTGACTCCCACAAAAGCGTAAGTGCCTTAAGCGCAGATGTCTTGCTCTCCGAATTCATGCACAGGCCCTCGAAATAACCCATATCCATTGATACCAGGGCAAGGAACGCTGATACTGATACAAGCAGAAGGATAATACTCCTGACCCTGATCACGGATACGCCCTGCCTCTTTTCGAAAAAGACATCCAGTGCAACATAGAGGATATATACAGGGATCGCATAAGCCGCAACACCTATAAGTCCTAAGAAAAAGCTCTTTATGGCAGCTCCGATTATTCCCGTCAGCGTTACAGGAAGATAAAAGATTAGAATTATCGCTATCGCAACGAAGAACAGAACTATTCCGGCTGCCTCTTTGCGTGAAGTATCCCTGCTCAAATCCCTAACCTCCTGGAAGCCTTATATATCAAGACCAGTGTCTTTGCGTCCTTTATCTCACCGTTATCCGCCATTTTAAGTGCTTCAGCCAAAGGCATCTTAACGGTAGACAGATATTCATTCGGATCAGGATTGCCGCCTTTGTACTCCAGACCGGTACCGATATAAAGCGTGATGATCTCGCTGCAATAACCCGGTGTCGCGGCAACTGCTCCGGCATATTCGATATTTCTTGCCGTAAAGCCCGTTTCTTCCGTGATCTCACGTGATACGCACTGTAAAGGATCCTCACCTTTTTCAAGCTTACCTGCAGGCGCCTCGATCATTACCTTTTCAAAAGGACTTCTGAACTGTTTTACCAGATAGCAGTTTCCCTCATCATCGACAGGGAGTATGCATGCCCCGCCCGGATGCTTTACGATCTCCCTGGTACTTGAATTACCTTCGGGAGTAATAATATCTTTTATCTCCACATTGAAGACTCTTCCCTCGAAAACGGTCTTCGAAGAAACCGTCTTCTCAAAAAGCATATCGTCACTGCAATTGATCTTACCCATTATTCCCTGTTTTTCCCTTCACTGATCTTCTTCCACTCTGCAACCGCAAGTTCATCGCAGCGGTTATTAAACTCATTATCCGCATGCCCCTTAACCTTGTGAAAAGTAACTTCGTGCTTTGCCGTAAGACTGATCAGTTCTTTCCACAGATCACTGTTTGCAACTTCGGCTTTGGCACTGTTCTTCCAGCCGTTACTGACCCACTTTCCGATCCAGTTCTGGCTGAAGGCGTTTACAACATATGCGCTGTCACTGTAAATATCGACCTTACAGGGACGCTTTAATGCGCGAAGGCCTTCGATCACCGCCATCAGTTCCATACGGTTATTGGTGG
The DNA here is from genome assembly GCA_045532275.1 of Saccharofermentans sp. GTDB lineage: Bacteria > Bacillota > Clostridia > Saccharofermentanales > Saccharofermentanaceae > Saccharofermentans. The sequence continues at coordinate 24,887 of JAZSFQ010000023.1, forward strand.
TGTCCGCTTCTCCTCCGGAAAGTTCTTTCTTAACTCCTCCGGCCATAAGAATAGAGGCCCATCCGCCGGGACCCGGATTACCGGAACAAGCCCCGTCAGTATAGATTGTAACTTCGGTAATAACTGCCATGAAAAACCGGAAGGGCTTATTTCCTGCCCTTCATCTCCTGAGTCTTGTCGTAAGCTGCGGTAACGGATTTAATGACGGCATTTCTCAGACCGTTCTCTTCAAGAGCCATAACACCTGCAATAGTCGTTCCTCCGGGTGAACATACCATATCCTTCAATTCCGCAGGGTGCCTGCCCGTCTCGAGTGCCAGCTTACCTGAACCTGCTACCGTTGCTTCAGCGATCTTCAGAGCATCCGCTCTCTTGATCCCGAGACTTACCGCAGCATCTGCCATCGCTTCGATGAAAAGCATTACATATGCAGGCCCTGTGCCTGAAACACAGCCTATCGCATCCAGGGTGTTCTCATCACAGAGGATGGTCTCACCGCATGTTCCGAGAAGCTTTAATACAAATTCGGATTCATCATCGCTTAATCCCACAGGACATACTGCGGAAACGCCGAGTCCTACCTGTGCGGGCGTATTTGGCATGATCCTTACGAATTTCCTGCCCGGACCCAATATGCCTGCGATCCTGTCACATGTTACGGCTGCAGCTATCGAAAGAACAACAGCATCAGGCTTAAGGCTGTCCTTTATGCTCTTCAAAGCATCATCAAAATGAACGGGCTTTACCGCCATCAGGATATAGTCGGCTCCTTCGACCGCTTCGATTATTGAAGATGCGGCATTGACGCCCAGATCTTCCGCACACTTTGTGCAGGCCTCTTTATATACATCAAAGCACCATGCTTCTTCGGGCTTAATGATCCCTCCCTTAACAAAACCTCCCAGAAGGGCCTTGCCCATATTGCCGGTACCAACTACTGCCAATCTCATAGATTATGCGCTCCTTATTATTTAAATATAAGCGTTTCAATCTTAACATTACCCTTGACATAGTGCAAACCAACGATTAAACTGTTCGTTGCAACAAAGGGGAGTGGCTCAACGGTAGAGCAGCGGTCTCCAAAACCGCCGGTTGCGCGTTCAAATCGTGTCTCCCCTGCCAAAGCAAAGGGGCTGTCATTACTGACAGCCCCTTATTATTTTTGAATTTTGTCCTTAAAAACTTAATCCAATTGTAACTTAAGTTGACGCGGGAGCCGATTCATCCGGAACCGATTCCATCGTAGCAGGATCAGGATTTACATCAAGGACTTCCCTGATCTGTGATTCGTTCAGAGCGGATTTAGGAACGACATCGATCACAATGTAAGTTATATCTTCCTTCTGGACGGGAACAAGCCTGAAAGCATAATCTCCCCTGCTGTAGAATCTGGGATCTCCGTCAAACTCACCCATCTTATTCATAGCTATACCCATTGCTTCGTAAACGCTCAGGTCAGGATACAACGCATTCATCGTATTTGAGAAATACATCCATACGGAATTGAAATCAGCCTCATCACTGAGATCGGAGTACTGGACCCAGATCCTTACATACGAAAGCGTCTCATCGTTCTTTCTTGTCGCACCCTCTATTCCGGCACTGATAAAATATTTTGAAGGACCTGCGAAAAAGTCAGCATATGATCTGCTAGCTGTAATAACTGCTTTATCACCAAGAATGGTCGGCTTGCTGTCAGGATCAACATACGGAGGAGTTCTGAAGCCGATGTCGGCTCCGCTGTCCATAAGCGACTTTGCTACAGCACCGTTGTTGAAATCATGAATAAAATCTGAAAGTGTAATACCCATGGACGGTGTTTTGGCATTAGGCAGCAAAAAATATATAGCCGCAACAAGAACCGCAACGAAAGCAAGCAGAATGGAAATAGGGATCAAAGGATCCTTCTTGCATTTTTCGATAAAAGGAAGCTTTCTGAATTCGTCGTTAGAACTTTTATCATCGCTCTTCACAACGGGCTTTTTGCCTGTCTCGACGATCTCTTCACTCTTCTCAACGATCTCTTCGTCCTTCTCAACGATCTCCTCGTTGTTTTCGATTATCTCTTCATTGTTCTGAACAGACTTGTCATCTGTTTTACCGGATTTAGACATATAGGAATCCTCCCCTTCAACTCGCTTATTATAAAGATAAAGTCTTCGGATGTAAAACCAAAACTTGAGCATGCTCATTCGGAATCGTGTACAATATTCGGTGAAATATGATTAAGGGGGATAATACTATGCCGCATCTGTTGATCTCAGGAGGCACAAGGGGCATCGGCAGATCATGCGTCGAACTTTTCGCCGGCAAGGGATATAAGGTCTCTTCATTAAGCCGTACCGGAACGCCCGCCGACCCGGTAGAAGGCGTATTCTACATCAGTTGTGATGTAAAAGATCAGGAAGCCGTAAAAGAATCAGTAAACAAAGCAATTGAAGAGAACGGACCTGTCGATGTCCTTATTTCAAATGCAGGAATTGCTGTCTCAGGACTTGCACAAGATTTCGGATATCAGGATTACAGAGATGTAATTGACACCAACTTCGGTGGCCTTTTCAACCTCGCCGGAGCTGTAATTCCCTGCATGGTAAGACAGGGCAAAGGTGTTATCCTGGCTACTTCTTCTATGTGGGGACAGACAGGAGCTTCCTGCGAAGCCCTGTATTCTGCAAGCAAAGGCGCAGTTGATTCATACATCAAGGCGCTTGCCAAAGAACTCGGTCCTTCCGGTATCAGAGTCAATGCAGTATCACCCGGAGCTGTCGACACCGATATGATGAAGGGGTTCGATGATGAAGTAAAGCAGGTTATCTGCGATGATACTCCTTTGGGAAAATTGGGCAGTCCCGAAGAGATCGCCGAAGTAATGTATTTCCTGCAGTCTGACAAGGCTTCTTTTATCACCGGTCAGATTATCGGAGTTAACGGCGGTTATCTCATCTGATACCGGACAGATTTCTCTGCGATTTGAATTGTGAATTTATATCCTTTAAAATATTCTAATCTGTGTCTTTTGTGATGCAGAAATTATGCCTCAGAAAGGAGAGGACTTATGGCCACAAATAACTATTCGAAGATTACTCCCGAGATAGCCCGTCTTGCCGAGATATGCAAGTCTAATGCCATAGATCCGGAGCTCTACACCACCTATGATGTCAAGCGCGGCCTGAGAGACATTAACGGTAAGGGTGTTCTGACAGGACTTACAAGGATCTCCGAAGTCAATGCCACAAAGGTCGTTGACGGCGAGACTGTTCCTGCGCCCGGTGAATTGTTCTACCGCGGAATTAATGTCAAGGATATGATCAAGGGCCAGCCTGAAGACATGCACTGCGGTTTTGAAGAGACCACTTATCTTCTTCTTTTCGGCAAGCTCCCCAACCAACAGGAATTGAGGGATTTCAGAAGTCTTCTTGCCGAATCACGCTCAAAAATGCCGAAGAATTTCTTCAGAGACGTAATAATGCAAAAACCGTCATCTGATCTGATGAATAATGTCCAGAGAGGCGTTCTCAATCTTTACGCTTACGATACACAGGCGGCAGATATTTCCATTCCGAATGTTCTGCGACAGTCTTTGGAACTTATATCCATTTTCCCCAGCATAGCCGTACACAGTTATAATGCGATGCGCTATTATCTGGACCGCGATTCGCTTGTAGTTCACAGACCAAGACCTGATCTGTCTACGGCTGAGAACTTTCTTTATATGTTAAGACCGGATAATAAGTTCACACCGCTTGAGGCTAAGATACTGGACGTATCCCTTATGCTCCATGCAGAGCACGGCGGCGGTAATAACTCTACATTTACGACCCACGTCGTAACAAGTTCCGGGACAGATACCTATGCTGCAGTTGTTGCGGCTTTGAGTTCTCTCAAAGGACCCAAGCACGGCGGTGCGAACATCATGGTCGTCAAGATGTTCAAGGAACTCGAAAGAAGCATCTCCGACTGGGAAGATGACGATGAGATCCTGGCTTATCTCGAAAGGATCCTCCATAAAGATGCTTTCGACCGCACGGGTGTCATATATGGTATGGGACATGCGATCTACTCGATATCAGATCCGAGAGCCCAGATCTTCAAACGCTATGTAAAAGACCTTTCATCTGAGAAAGGCCGTACGAAAGAATTCGAATTCTACGAGAGAGTCGAGAAGCTTTCTGCCGAACTCATCGCGGCAGAGCGCCGTATCTACAAAGGCGTTTCAGCTAACATCGACTTCTACAGCGGTTTCGTTTATTCAATGCTTGGCATACCCATGGAGCTCTATACTCCCCTCTTTGCCATCGCCAGGATCTCCGGATGGTCGGCACACAGGATCGAAGAGCTCAACGGCAAAGGTAAGATCATACGTCCGGCTTATAAGAGCGTTCAGCCCCGAGTCGATTATCATCCTATTGATGAGCGCGAATGATAATCCTTTTATGTTTTGAAAACAAAGTTAAGGTGCTGCCTCAATGAGACAGCACCTTTAAAAAACTCAAAAACTTATTCCGGGAGTCAGGATCAAGCCTTAGCGTCGTCTTCGATCTTTCCGAAAAGGTTAAGTCTGAAGAGCATAGCCTCATCATCAGGATCGGAGCAGGAGATCTTAGCATTGCATACGATTCCGCCTTCGATAAGCTTCATGATGCCTGTGATCTGGCTGAGCTTGCTCTTAAGATTAAATCTGTCTCCTTCATCAGTAATAAGTATTACGCTTCCCTTGCACTCGTCAAGTGCCTTCATAAGTGTTGCAACGTCAATGTTGTCTAAGTAAAATGCTTTCATATGTAATACCTCCTAAAAGTATTGTTTGTCCTTTTGTTATCCCCAAAGGCTTTTCCTTTGGACAGCCTAATCGTACACTTACTCCCCAATTCAAACAATGGATTTCTTGAACAGATTGCATAATTAAAAGGTCTTATTTTTGTGCATGTTGCACATAACAAGACCTTAAAAACAATCGATGTGACAAATAGTCGGAATACGCTAAATCAGTCGCTTATAAGCTTATCTGCATATTCTGAATTATCGAATGTTGCAAAATAATCGTTAAGGGTCTGGGCTCTTCTGATCTGCTGTACGGAACCGTCCTCTTTAAGGAGCAGTTCTTCACACCAGAGTCTTCCGTTATAGTTATATCCCATGGCAAAACCGTGTGCGCCTGCATCGTGGATTGCAAGAAAATCTCCCATATCGATCTTCGGAAGCATTCTGTCTATTGCGAACTTATCGTTGTTCTCGCAGAGGCTTCCTGTTACATCGTACTTGTGATCACAAGGCTCATTCTCTTTTCCAAGAACCGTTATGTGGTGGTAAGCGCCATACATTGCAGGTCTCATGAGGTTAGCTGCGCATGCGTCAACTCCGATATATTCCTTATAGATATGCTTCTCGTGAACAGCCTTTGTGATGAGCATTCCGTATGGAGCGAGCATGAATCTGCCCATCTCTGTATAGATAGCGATATCGCCCATGCCGGCAGGAACGAGAATGCGCTCGAACTGCTTTCTTACGCCCTCGCCGATCGCCAGAATGTCGTTCTGTGTATCTTCTGGTCTGTAGCTGATGCCTACGCCGCCGGATAGATTTACGAATGCGAACTCGATGCCGACCTTCTCAGCGATCTCTACTACCAGCTCGAAAAGCTGGCCCGCGAGAGTCGGATAATATTCGTTTGTAACAGTGTTACTTGCAAGGAATGCATGGATTCCGAACTTCTTTACGCCGTGAGCCTTAAGCTTTGTGTATGCTTCGATAAGCTGGTCCTTTGTCATTCCGTACTTGGAATCGCCGGGGTTATCCATGATTCCGTTGCTGAGCTTGAAAACTCCGCCCGGATTATATCTGCAGCTCATTACCTCAGGGAAGACAGGTCCTAATATCTGCTCTAGGAAAGGAATGTGGGTTATATCGTCCAGATTGATAATGCCTCCGAGATTGGCGCAGAGCGCATATTCCCTGGCCGGCGTATCGTTGGACGAGAACATGATAGGACCGCCTACTGCATCGGCAAGGATAAGTTCTGCTTCAGAAGAACAGTCGAAACCGAATCCGTAGTCATTTATGATATCGAGGATATAAGGATTAGGTGTTGCTTTTACTGCAAAGAACTCATTAAAGCCCTTATTCCACGCGAAAGCTTCCTTTACAAGCTTACAATTCTCGCGTATGCCCTTCTCATCGTAGATATAGAAAGGCGTGTGATGTGATCTTGCGATATCTTCGATCATGTCTTTGGTTACAAAAGGCTTCTTTTCCATATGGCGATCCCTCTAAAAATCAGTATGAGGTAAATTAACATTTTATTAAAAGAAATACAAGTTATTTATGCTATATTAACTTTCAAGAAAAACAGGCTGTTTTTCGACAGTTTTATACAAAAACGGCTGAAAACAAGGGAGGATACATTTATGGATAAACCTGTTATGCCTAAGGAATACGAACCTATTTCCATGTGGGGTTACTTTGGTTATGAGATCTTATTCTCTATCCCGGTAATAGGCTTTATATTTTTGATAATCTTTGCGATAGGCTCAAAGAACGTAAACAAAAAGAATTTTGCAAGATCATATTTCTGCTTCACCATAATTGCCTTGGTCTTTGCCGCTATTATTATTGCATTTGCTATGCTGACAGGCGCAACGGAATATCTGGCACAGGTGCTCGCAGGATAATCCTGAATCTATATCAGAGCCAAAATAAAAGCGGAACGGTTCAGTTCCGCTTTTTTATATCTTTATCAGGTAGTTTCCTCCATAACCGTTTCAATCGGCACAGCATCATCATTATCAAAATTTCCTGTAATTCCGTAACCGGTATTAGGCACTAGGTTAGAATAGATAAAATCACCGATAATAAGGATCAGAAGGATCACTGCAACAGGACGCAGGATCTTTCTGTTAATCTTCCTGATCAAACTGTCAAGAAGAGGTGCCAGAACATATATGAAGGCTAACGCGCATACTCCGAACACGAACAGGCCTTCCGCACATATACGCCCATGCAGATTAAGGAAATATCCGTCATAATTCCACCATTGCGAGTGAAAGACCTTTTCCAGCACCAGACCGGTAAAATACTCAACGACTCCGCAAAGGGTAATTGCTGAAACGAAGAAGATAAACGGTCTTTTACGGACTCTCGTAAGAAGAGTTAGAACTATAAGGCCGCCGAATCCGTAAATAGGCAGCCAGGGGCCATGAAGAAAACCGCGGTTGATCAGTTTTCCCTTCATGAGAAAATAATACAGTAATTCCCATGTCCAGCCAAAATTCGAGAATATAAAGAACATTATGGTCAAGGATAGTAATGAATAATGGCGCAGATAATGGATGTTTTCGAGCGAAGGGATCTTGCGCTGGTCAGGAATCGGAGACAATCTCGACGGATAGACAAGACCTTTAGCCTCGTTTTTATATGCCAGCATCTTCATCTTCCTGGCTTCGTGATTCTCATACTCGATCTCATCTTTACTGTTTGATAAGACCACTCCCAGGTTCTTCGCAAAGAACTTTTCGCGCCTTCCCTCAAGACCTTCAATGGCATATTCCGGCTTTTCTATTTCTTCCAGAACATCAGCATATATTTCATTCAGCGCATCGGAATCAGCTCTCACAAAGAGATATTCGTCATTAAGAAGTTCAGTTCCCTGTATCTTCTTCTCTTTCGAATAACGTCTTATCTTGGCATAGAATTCCGAATAGCAGCAAACAATATACGGATTCGAATATAGAATATTAGAAGCGCCCAAAGTAAAGAATCCCAAAAGATACCATCCGATAAAGCTCAGGAACAGAGTGAAGATTTTTCTCTTATACCCCTTCATCATCCTCCAGGAAAGCTGCAATGCCTCAACAGGTCTTACATCAGGATTTTCCGCGATGATATAAGGAACGAGGATAAAACCGCAGTGAACAACAGGAAAACCTATTATGGTCACCATACCGAACAGCTCTATGATCGTTTTGAGCGCCATTACCATTGACGCCCTGGTCCATCTCTTCACTCGTATGAAATACAGATATCTCGAGAACGGAACCTTCTTATAGATCCGTCCTTCAAGAAAGATCCTCCGGCTGGCTGCAATATAAACATTTCGCACATAAAGCCATGCAAAACCTGAGAACATAAGCACAAAGATCGAGATAATGATCTGGGCCGCGCTTTCAGATCCTGCAAACTGGGTAATAACGGAATAAATGTTAGAGATTATCGTATCCTGGGTAACGTAATTGATCAGCTGGTTGAGAGTTCCCCTGGTCCTTCCGAAAACCTCATTGACCCTCTCGTCCTCAAAACTCTTGTTATATAAAGCCTGCTCGACACCGTTATACAGTGAATCGGCATCCTCATCTATTTCGATATAAACACTTCCAAGCCTTTTAACATTCTGCACGCCGGTAAGCTCATAAACAGCCTCTGTCGCATCGGCTACAACATTTCTCCTGATGCTGATAAGAGTATCGGATGTAAGGAACTCTGCCTGAACAAACAATGCCAAAAGACAGGCAACAACATACATCAGATAGTGATGCTTAAAATTCGTTCTTGCGTTATATTTCAGTTCTTTACGCGAAAAAACAAATCTGTCGTTATCCTTATTCAAAGAGCCACCCTCCATTAGGGCATATTCTAACAAAAAACTGCGCAAAATCTCAATGTTCCGCGCAGTTCTTTTAATTATCTTAAAAATAGTTTTTTTAGATTACATGCATGTATATCCGCCGTCTACAGGGAGATTAACACCCGTTACATATGTTGTGGCAGGAGAAGCAAGGAAGCAGACAGCCGTATCGAGTTCTCCGTCATTGCCGTATCTCTCGAGAGGGATCATCGTTCTGGCATTTGCCTGGAAGAAATCGGAATCAAGCGTCTCCTTCGTAAGAGGGCTGTAGAAATAACCCGGGCAGATGCAGTTAACAGTGATACCGTATTTGCCCCACTCGGAAGCGAGCGCTCTTGTAAGATTAACGACACCGCCTTTTGCAGCATGATAAGGTGCACAGGGAGCAACTTTGTTTCCTACAAGACCGTACATAGAAGAAATGTTAATGACCCTTCCGAACTTTGCCGGAATCATTGCCTTCTTTGCTACGGCCCTGGCCAATCTGAATGAACCGAAAAGATCAATATCGATCTCGTTGTAGAACTGTTCATCCGTAATGTCTTCAGCCGGAGCAACAGCGCCTGTACCTGCATTGTTGACAAGGATATCGATCCTGCCCATCTTTGCGATGATCTCATCGATCGCAGCATCAACAGCTGCCGTATCGGTAATATCGAGCTTGACTGCCAGCGTCTTAACACCGTAAGTATTGGCAATATCTGCCGTAACTTCGTCAAGCAGATTCTGGCGGCGAGCGATGGCTACTATATTGCAGCCCTGATTTGCAAGAGCCTTTGCCATCTGAACGCCGAGTCCTGTAGAGCAGCCTGTTATAACAGCAACTCTTCCCGTTAAATCAAAAATGTCAGCCATAACTATTCCACCTTTACTTTAGTTTTAGCCGGAGACTTTCCTCTCCGCCCGTGATTATACAAAACAGCTGATACCAAATAAAATCAAAAGCGCTTGTCTTTTTGAGCATTTTGGTCACTTCATGTGTTGTTTCCATTAAGAATTAATCTCGTTTGTAAATAAAGCCGTTATAATGATTTTCAATTCTTTCGGGATTGGGGTAACAACACTCCAAATGGTATAATGATCTTATATTTCAGACCGACAGGAGGAATCAGATATGAAGTTTTTCAAAGGCAAGTGCGGAACCGTTGTAACAAAGCTTTTCGAGACCGATTGCGAAGGCGGTCATCTTGAAGAACTTATCCCTAATACTACTGATGCCGCAGGCGAGAAACATGTGCCTGTCATTTTGATTGAAGATCAGAAAATTACAGTCAAGGTAGGAGAAGTCGCTCATCCTATGATTGACGCTCACTATATCACCTTCATCGCTTTAGAGACCGATAAGGGAGCTATAGTAAGACTGCTTAAACCCGGCGAAGAACCTTCTGCCGTATTTACTATAGGTTCAGATGAGAAGGTCATCGCAGCATACGAATACTGCAATCTCCACGGACTTTGGAAAGCGGAGGTTTAAAGAATATGTGGCGGGTTCCTGGACGGCTATAAGCTCTATAAGAGGATCTAGACGACCTGGAAGATATAAAATTTCAAATAATCAGTCTCTGGCACATTCCAGAGTATAGGATGATCAGGAGCCTGTGTTCTGGCTTCGATCTGTCTTAAACTGACGCTTGCATCCCTTGCAGCCGACGCAAGCATCTTACGGAACAGTTCATCAGTCATAAAATGAGAGCACGAACACGTTGCGAGATAACCTCCTCTCGGGAGTAATTTCATCGCTTTGAGATTAATCTCCTTATATCCCCTTCCGGCAGAATCCACAGTATCTCTTGATTTTGTAAACGCCGGCGGATCGAGGATTATATAATCATATGTGCGGTCTTTTTTCGCAGAAAGGTCCGTGAGCAGTTCGAAAACATCTTCACAGATATAATCGATCTTATCTTCCAGTCCGTTCTTTATGGCATTTTCTTTGGCCATTTCAACAGCCTGGGAAGATATATCAACACTGGTAACATGCTTCGCGCCGTTATATGCGCAATTAAGTCCGAATGAGCCCGTATGGGTAAAACAGTCAAGGACCGTCTTGCCCTTTGATATCCTTGCCGCAGCTGCCCTGTTATATTTCTGATCTAAGAAAAAACCCGTTTTCTGGCCGTTTTCCACATCGACCGAATACCTGATGCCGTTTTCAATGATCTCGGTAACACATGAAAGATCCTTACCGCCATACCAGTCTTTGGAGAGTTCCAGTCCCTCTTTAGTCCTTAGTGCCAGATCGTTTCTCTCATATATACCCTTAAGAGGCTCGCCTATCTCATCGAAGACAGTCATCAGAGCCTCATAGATAATATCCTTATTCAATTCAACACCGAGGCATGCGATCTGCGTAACGGCTATATCTCCGTATCTGTCACAGGTAAATCCGGGAATCTGATCAGCTTCACCATGAATGATCCTGCAGCATCTGAAATCATCGCCCTGCATTACGGTCCGGCGGTACTGTACAGCATAAAAGATACGTCTGTACCAGAACTTTCTGTCGAAAACATCATTGCTGTTCCTGGATATTATCCTTACGGCTATCTTGGAATTGGAATTATAAAAACCCGCGCCCTGCCAGCTCGATCCTTCAAAACAATCAACTATGCTGCCGTCTTCAAGACCTGTATCCGAAGAAATGATCTCATCTCCGTAAACCCACGGATGACCGTTCTTCAATGACCTAGCAGCCTTGGAAGTTATATTGATTTTACTGAAGGGCCTTTCAGACTTCATGCTTCTGCTCCTGACATTATGCCCAAGGATCCTGTGATTTCGGAGTCCTTATCATGCTGAGCAGCATCTGGTCTTCAATAAACCACTGATCTGTCGAGACTTTATGACGGAGCAATATGTGGCGCTTTGAATCCGCGCCCGAAGAGGTTAAGAATATCTTCATCCTTCCGTCAATCTCCTGATCAAAACCTCTTTCAGTCTCGATCATATAAGGCAAGGAAGGAGTATAGTCATTGTCAGGCGAAGTTCCCTTGAAGAACGAACGGACCACATGCGCTCCGTCAGCCATTCTGTCAGCCAGGAACTGCTTCTCGTATGTCGATAATCCGTACGGTCCCTTAAGGAATTCCAGCATTTTATAAGTCTCTTCTTTATCGACTGTATAATGCATCATAACGGCAAGAAAAAGCGCTGCGCCGTAATCAGGCTGATTGAGCGAAGCCTGCGGCATTGCCATAAGTTCATCAAGATTACCCGGAAGTCTGTCAAATTCTATGATCATAAGTTTACCCTCCGACCCGTTTTCTATGCTGATCTTAAGATTATAGCATTAAGACCGGGTATTGTTTTATATCCAAATACCCGGTCTTAATAATACGGAGGCCAATAAAATGTTATACTGCGCTGAGCTTCTCGGAAGGAATGTCGCAAACGGTTACAACCGTACCGAATGCCTGAAGCACCTTCTTTACCTTATCGCTTCCCATTCCGTAGTTATTGCAAATAAAATTTATAGACATATGCTCGTTGAAATACATTATGGCTATAAACGCGTTCTCTATACTGCAGTGCATAAGAGAATCGACCTTCTCCCAGAATGAACCGGCAGAGACGCTGCACCCGACAGATCTGGTATCGACCGGCAACAGTTTAATTCCAAGAGCAATAAAGTAATATTCCCTGATATATTCACACGCCTTACGAATATAACGCCTTATAGTTCTCAGAGTATAATAATTCTCCTGTGCGACCACCTGCTCAGAGTCCCTGGATTCAAGGTAGGTTACCGCTGCTTTGTATTCATAATCCTTCATATTAAATGCAGCATATGCCAAAGCATTATAGATATTGTCCCTGATGCATGCATAGATAACCGCGTGTTCCGTATAGCCGTTATCGGCCAGTCTTCTTACAGCATTGTCGATCATAGTGGGTCTTCTGAACAGGTCTTTAACAGTACAATTAAACTCAAACATAAATATCACTCCTATCTGCTCAATACATTTGCTATAATAGAACAAATGTCCGTTTTCTTATGTGGAAATGATACCACCCTGCAGGGAAGAAGTAAACAACATTTTTATTACATTTTTCTATATGTTGTGGTTTTTCGGCTGACGCCGCGTGATTTTATCTATTTTATAATTAACAATATAATATTTTTTATATCGATTTTATAATTCGTTTTAATTTGATAATTCTTCATATGATAAAATATTATTAAGAATAATCAGCTATCAGAGGAATTTATGAGGATACAATATCTGTCGGAACTGGTTGCTATATCCTTTTTGCTTGTGGTAATGCTAATTGCTACAGTTATTATGATGAAAAAATTCCTCGAGAAGACTGCCGCCAGTTTATTCAATGTTTTTCTTTCAATATTCGTTCCTTTATCCGGTAATGCCCTTGCATTCTTTACTGATATAAAGCTTGTAGCTGATCTGGGCTATACGCTCATGTTTTTGGGCAATTGCTTTTATACTATGAATCTCTTTATATTTGTAATGGATTATTGCGGATTCCGTTTTAAGCGTTCCCCGCTCCGTTTTATCCTGATCGCCATACTAGGCGTGATCACTCTTTCGACGATCCTTAATCCGTTCTTCCACCACGTTTTCTCGACAAGACTTACTACCCTCGCTGACGGCAGCGCATATTATACTCTTGATTCCGGCTGGGGTAAGCTTCTTGGTTTCTGCCTGATAGAAGCTTTATTCGTTTTGATGATCGCGATACTCGTAGATAAGTGTATTCAGATATCATCCGCTTATCATGAACGTTATATAGTAATTATGATCGCTGTCTTCAGCTGCATGGCATTCATGTTTTCGTCTTTCTCGGACAGACCGGTCAACAGATCGCTTATCGGGTTTCTTATCTGTGGTTTCCTTCTCTTTGTTTTTACATTTATATATAAACCGTTGTTTATCAGAAGAAGGCTTGCCGATTCTGTAGTAGAGAATCATATCGACGGCATTATCTTTTATGATACCGACGTTAATGCTCTTTATGCAAATGACAGAGCATACGAGATCTTGCACATTGATTCGGGGAATCCTGACAGATGCACGGATAAGCTTATTGAAGTAATGGGCGGCGGCGACCTTGGTATTGATTTCGATATTTCGACCAGATTTAAAGACGATAACGGAGAATTCAATTATCTGCGCATCACACACCGCTTGATGAAAGACTCTCGTAATAAAGATATAGGATCATTCTTCTCTATACATGATGACACTGATCAGGTAAAGCTCAATGCGGAAAGGAAATATATCGCTACTCACGATGTATTGACCGGGCTTTCCAACCGCATGAGCTTTGAAGAACAGGTCAACGAGATCATCAAAGCAAATCCTAATGAAGCCTACTATATGCAGGTTTCCGATATCAACGATTTCAAGCTTATCAATGACATATTCGGACGTGAAAAAGCAGATCAGATCCTCCTTAAGATAGCGAGGGATCTTGAACAATATGCGCATCCGGGATCTGCCATATGCAGATGGAGAGGCGATATCTTCTGCGCATTCTTAAAGAAATCTTCAGTTGATATTTCTCTTTTGGAAAAACAGATCAAGGAAACCTGGAGCCAATCCGACATCATCAATTCACCGGTTATCATCCACGTAGGAATCTTCGAGCCTTCCGCTTCTGACATAAATCTCTCTGTAAGCGCAATGGTCGACAGGGCACAGCTTGCGATCGCCGGTATCAAGAACGATTTCAACCGCTGTGTAGCCGTTTACGATGATAAGCTCAGGGAAGACAAGCTTTGGGAACAGCAGATAACAAGCGAACTTGAAGCCGCCCTTGCGAACGGTCACATCATTCCATATCTTCAGCCTCAGTACCGCGCTGACGGACATCTCGAAGGCGGAGAGGTTCTCGTAAGATGGAAGCATCCCAAGGAAGGTCTTATTCCTCCCTTCCGCTTTATTCCGATCTTTGAGCAGAACGGTATGATTGCGACGATCGACCGTTATATCTGGGACAGCGCATGTAAGATCCTTTCTTCATGGGCCAAGAGAAAAGACGGTCATGAAAAGCTCAATCTCTCGATCAATATCTCTCCCAAGGACTTCTACTTTATGGATATCTATGAAGTGATCACTTCCCTTGTGGAAAAATATGACATTGATCCCGGACACCTTCACCTGGAAATAACGGAATCGTCAGTCATGAATAACGCCACCGAACATATTAAGACCATCAACAAACTTCGCGAATACGGCTTTACGGTGGAGATGGATGATTTCGGCAGCGGTTACTCTTCACTCAATATGCTTAAAGATATGCCTGTAGATGTCCTTAAGATCGACATGGTCTTCCTTGGGAAGACCGATGATTATAAGAAATCAAAGATCATATTGAGCAGCATCGTCAATATGGCTAATAACCTCGATATGCCCCAGATTACGGAAGGCGTTGAGACAGAGGAACAATTTGAAATGTTAAAGGAAATGGGATGTAAGCTTTTCCAGGGATACTTTTTCTCTAAGCCTGTGCCGCTCGAAGAGTTCGAAAAGCTTCCGCTTATTTGGAAATGATAAAAAGGGGCTGCAAATGAGCAGCCCCGTTATAATTTAAGCCCCTATTCCCACCAGGATTCCCGACAAAATACATATCGCTATATATGATAGTGAAGTAAACAGCACTCCGGCCCTGAAGTGCGGTTTCCCTCTGTGAACGGTCAGGATAGTCAAACATGCGGCAAATCCCAGGGCAAGAGTAGCCCACATCGAAAGGATCCTCTTAGGTGTATAACCATAGATACTGTAATACAGACCCAGCTTACTCATTGCTATAACCGCAAAGATGATGCTTTCTGTCATAAGCAATGTAACCAGGATCTTCGCAGGAAGTGAGAACTTCCCTGCCTGATCAGACTTTCCGAAAAGGATTATCGCAATATATACACACATGTTTACCGCCATGATACCGACAAGTTCGAAGAATCCTTCACGCGCATAATGTGATACCAGCATCCCGTCAGGAACATCTCCGAAGAATCCGCCCATCATATACGCCAGACGCTTAATAAAAAAGAGTATATAAGCAAGTACAAATATACCGGCAGCTATATAAACGACGGTTGCGGAAGCTGTCTTACCTTTACCCATGAACCTTGTAAGCCATGAAGCAAAGCGCTTCTCCCTTCCTCCGTCAGATTTCGCGCTTCTGGACATAAGACCGTAAAGATAGAAACAGACGGGAACGGCGAATATGATCCTCGGAATGATCTCATACAATTCCAGTTCCGAAAGATAATCTTCTATATCACGGAAGAAATTCGCAAAGAAGTTTCCCAGATCTTCGTCTATAGATGACATAAGACTCACTGAAATTATCAGCAGTATGCTCATAACTATAATGAATATTACGGCACCTAAGATATTTTTCTTTTGTACTCCGGGAGCATCTTCATCTGTTCCCGGCTTTTTAAAGCAGCCCCAGTCTTTGATAAAGTTAGGAAAACCCGCAAACGATTTTACATAAAAACCGTGAATAAGATCAGCAGGAATGAATCCAGACGTCTTTCCGCCAAGGAGAATATCATTTGAGATCAGTACAGAATATACTCCACACAGGTGCATAGCGAATAATGATAACTCCGTGGAAGGTCCCACGGTCGCCGTCAGTCCCGCCAGGAACGTCAGGCTGTACCAGAGCAAAGTCTCCTTTGCGGGCAGGCTCTTTCCGCCTCTTCTTCCTCTTCTTATGATCTCATTTACCGCTATAAAAAGAAGAGCAAAGACCGGATAAGTTAAGGCTAGGGTGAGTTTTCCGTTAAAGATCTCAGGACCCATATCAGAAATATCTGTGAAATTGAATATGAGCCTGACATAAGCGTAAGCTAAAGGATAGGCCAGGAGGATTCCCAGCCTTTGAAATATTACTTTTTTGTCCATTTGTGATCAGTCCTCTCTGAACTCGAGAATGTCCCCGGGCTGGCAGTCCAGCGCTTTACAGATATCGTTTAATGTTGAGAATCTTACGGCTTTTGCCTTCTGATTCTTAAGTATTGAAAGATTAGCCTGTGTGATCCCGATCTTCGCGGCCAGCTCACCGGAGGAGATCTTGCGTTTTGCCATCATTACATCAAGATTTACAACTATCATGGTTCTCCTCCTTTCCTCAGATCGTAAGATCCATTTCTTCCTTCATAGTGATCGCTTTTACAAAAACGACCCTTATGCTCAAAACTACAAGTGCCATAAATAATGCTACAACAGATAATATCCAGCATCCGTTCCAGATAAATCCGCCTATGATACAGTCGACGGCAATTCCTGCTAAAGCAACTGTCATTATCATCATAAGCTTGGTATTCTCTCTGTCAAAAACCTTATCTTTACTCATGTTGGTCAGCATCTTAAACAACGGGATCAGTACAAGATAACCCCCGATCGAACCAAGATAGAAAATAACCGTAAGTACTATCACCCTGGGCAGATCAAACACTTCTGCCCAGCAATATGCAATATATTTCGTGATTATCACTCCGCATATATCAGCCACTACTGCCATAGCGGTAAACATGATCGTTGCTATCTTTGTCCATCTGAGGATAACATCATCATATCGCATAGACTCTTCCTCCAAATACGTATTAAGCATGCTTTATGCTTAGCATACTAACACAGCATTTTTTGTTTTTCAAGAGTTTTTTATCGTTTTTCGATATATTTTTTCTGTTTATGTCAGAACACCTTCGTTATTACCTTCTTGTTACTCCCTCGCCATAGATAGTAGTCCAGTCATTCTTCATCGAGATGGCGATCCATCCGTATTCATCGCAAAGCTTAACCATTTTGTCTGCCTTATCTGCATTACCGTTCTCACGCTCAAGATCGTCACAGCAGAGCATGAATGCAAGACTCTTGTACTTGTTTTCAGTAGTGGTGAATTCGGCCATAGCCGCATCACCCGTACTGTTTCCGAATGAGAGAACCGGCTGGATACCTATTTCCTGCATGATAACGGTAACCTTATTCGTATTGAGATTCTTAATGATAAAATCACCGCCGGTAACGAGCTTATCTTTTTCGGTAAACGTATACACTTCACCATCTTCATTTCCCTGATTAGTTGCCACGAGTGTCTCATCTGATCCGATCAACTGGTTTCTCGGTATATCAATAACATCCTGAATAAGACCTCTGACGATCAGTCTGTCTGTACCACTTACGATATAGACTTTAAAATCATTAGCCTGAAGATAATCAATTATCTGGAGCATAGGCTTATAGAAAGCTTCACCGCGCGTCATTCCGTTATATCCGGGCGCAGGCTGCTTAGCAAATATCTTTACATAATTCTCAAACTCTTCAATCGTCATACCCGCAAAAGCGGATGCGACTGCCTGACCGTGTTCCACCATTGATACTTCGACACTCTTATCACCGTCAAACTTAGCCTGCAGACGTTTAGCAACATCTATCTCAAAATCCGAAGCCTTATCCTTGTATTCGGGATCTTCAAGAACACGGTATACAAGGATCATATGATCGAAATAGTAAGGATCCGTCTCACAGAGGATCGTTCCGTCCATATCAAATACCGCTATCCTGTTTTCTACAGGAATAAAGTCCGTACTGCTTTCATCCGTTACTGTCTCAATATAAGAGACCAAAGCCTTCTTAGCAGGCGCATTTTCCGTCCATAAGGATAAAGGATCAGCTGCCGCTGCTTCAGTTATTTCAGGCGGATTTTCAGTTGTTGCAGCAGTTTCCCGGGAAGACTCAGTAGAGATAAAGCTTTCCTCACTTGCTTCAACAGATGAAACCGTAACTGCAACGCCATCGCTGCCATTGCCTTCTGGTATTATGTTCCTGAATACAAGAACCACAATTCCAATGATCGCCGCTAAAGCTATAACTGCCATAACGGCAGAAATGGATCTCCATGTTCTTAACTGATTATTCTGGTCGTTCATATCCGCCTCCATAATAAATATTCATTAATATTTTATTCTATTGATGTTTTCGGAATCACATCATAATGAAA
>JAZSFQ010000017.1:0-118274 GCA_045532275.1 Saccharofermentans sp.
AAACGGTTGTGGTATTATTCTTAGGCATTTGAATTCTAATAGGAGGTGTTTGCATGGCTAAGTGTGAGGTTTGCCAGAAGGATATGTTCTTCGGCAGGAAGATTAGAATCACGCGTTCACAGATTTCAAGACGCGCGCTTACTACGCAGCAGGCTAACGTACACAGAGTTAAGGTTGTTGTTGACGGCACCCCCAAGTCAATGAACGTTTGCACACGTTGTCTTCGCTCAGGCAAAGTTGAGAGAGCGTAAGCTTTTAAGCTATCTGTAGTATTTCAAGAGGTCATCTCATATGAGGTGACCTCTTTTTGTGTCCGGATGATCAGATTCAAATAAATGAGGCTGCCATTTCTGACAGCCTCTCAAAAACTAAACAAAGCTAAGTATTACTTCTTCGGAACTTCAATAACCGACTTGCCGCCCATGTAAGGTCTTAATGCCTCAGGGATCCTGATGGAGCCGTCTTCGTTGAGGTTATTCTCTAAGAAGGCGATGAGCATTCTCGGAGGAGCGACGCAGGTGTTGTTGAGCGTGTGGGCAAGGTAAGTGCCCTCGGGTCCTCTGATCCTTATCTTGAGACGTCTTGCCTGGGCATCGCCGAGGTTGGAGCAGGAACCTACTTCAAAATATTTCTTCTGCCTGGGTGACCATGCTTCGACATCACAAGACTTGACCTTGAGGTCGGCGAGGTCTCCGGAGCAGCACTCGAGCGTTCTTACGGGGATGTCGAGTGAACGGAAGTAGTCAACAGTATTCTGCCAGAGTCTGTCATACCACATCTTTGAATCTTCAGGCTTGCAGACGACGATCATTTCCTGTTTCTCGAACTGGTGGATCCTGTAGACGCCGCGCTCCTCTATGCCGTGAGCACCGACTTCCTTACGGAAGCAGGGAGAATAAGAGGTAAGAGTCTGGGGCATCTTATCCTCATCGGTGATAGTATCGATGAACTTGCCGATCATGGAGTGTTCGGAAGTTCCGATGAGATAGAGGTCTTCACCTTCGATCTTATACATCATGTTCTCCATCTCGGCAAAGCTCATAACGCCGGTAACAACCGAAGATCTGATCATGTAAGGCGGAATATAGTATGTGAAACCTCTGTCGATCATGAAGTCGCGAGCATAGGAAAGGCATGCGGAGTGAAGTCTTGCGATATCGCCCTTGAGGTAATAGAAACCGTTTCCGGAAGTCTCTCTTGCCTGATCGAGCTCGATGCCGTCAAGCTTTTCCATGATGTCAACGTGATAGGGAACCTCGAATTCGGGAACGAACGGCTCACCGAACTTCTCGATCTCTACATTCTCGGAATCATCTTTGCCGATCGGAACGGAAGGATCGATGATGTTAGGGATAACGAGCATGATCTTTCTGATCTCTTCTTCGAGTTCAGTCTCTTTAGCGGTGAGAGCCTCAAGCTCTTCAGCCATATCGGTGACCTGCTTCTTGACTTCTTCAGCCTCTTCCTTTTTGCCCTGGCCCATGAGTGCTCCGATCTGCTTGCTGACCTTATTGCGGTTAGCTCTTAAAGCTTCCGCGCGTGTCTTGCTCTCACGGAATTCCTTATCAAGCTCTATGACCTGATCTACCAAGGGGAGCTTCTCGTCCTGAAACTTGTTCTTTATGTTTTGCTTTACGATGTCGGGATTTGTGCGTAAGAATTTGATATCAAGCATTTTCTGTCACCTCTTATATATATAACCCATTCATTTTATTCTTAGTTGCCTAAGGTTTCAATCTGTCTCTACGGACATATTGCCGTCGTAAGATCCGGAAGGATATCTGCATGAAGGATCCCAGAGAATAAACTCGTTTATTCCGAGATCGTGGATGGCTTTGATCTGGGAATTGATCTCCCTGTAGCCGTACTCTATATAGTTTCCCTTTCCGATATAAGATGCCGTAAATGCCTGAAGATACGGTCTTACCGCGGTAAATCCGGGCTGTTTGTAGATCGTCTGGCATTCATGAAGGACGCTGTATACCATCAGGTAAGGCTGTTTGTCCGGATAGTCGAAAACATGTCCGCCGAGCATTGTGCCTAAGGCATAGTGTGACGGATAGACCATCGGACAACATGAGTCTATTCCGGTCATGCCCAATGTTGAGAAATTCTGTCCGATTATTTTCGCATCGCCTTCGGAAGTCAGAACGATACCGAATATGTCCGCAGATACCGGAACGCCATATGTGTCTTGGATCCTGATCCTGGCCTCCTGTAGGAATCTGTTTACCGCTTCGGACTTTTCGGGATACATACCTTCTTCGCCGAAGTAGGGTTTTACTTTATTTTTCGTAGCTCCTGCAGGAAATCTTACGTAGTCGAACTGAATCTCGTCGACTCCGTGTTCGGCTGCTTCGGTGCCTATTGCTATCAGGTAATCCCAGTTATCGGTGTTGTAAGGGTTTAAGAACGGCTTATTGCCTTCGTTGCTGAACTGGACTACATTGCCGTCTGCATCCTGTATGGCTCTTTCGGGGAAATGCTGGGCTGCGACCTGGTCGTTAAAAGATACGATCCTTCCTATAACCCTTATGTTGTTGTTGTGGCACTTCTCGATAACCGCATCAAGATCGTATGCATCCCACACATAGCCGATCTCCTTAGCTGTCGGGACCTTTGACATGTAGGGGAGACCGTATTCGTTCTTAAGGTCTATTACGATGGTATTGAGTTCGCTGTTATTACAGAGATCTATGGCTTTATCGAGAGCTGAACCGGAACCGATATAAAGACCTTTTACCTCAAAATGCTCAGGAACCAAGACCTCGTCTTCAAGGAGCTCCGGCAGAGGACGCCAGTAACTGTCTGCAAGAGGTGTCGCCTCCAGCTGCTCTGTATGGTAAGCAGTCGGTTCGGTATATGTCGCTTCAGTCGAGACCAGAGTAGCCAGTACGGGAATATACTCTGACGTTTCCGATGTTCTTGCATAGCTGATGAACTTGGTGACTCCCAAAGTTACCAATACAACGGCAAGTATCGCGGATACGGATAAAAGGATTGTGATGATCCTTTTGAGCCTCATAAGCTCATTATTGTCCGATCCGCTATTAATATACTGATTATTAGACATAGGACAATTATACAGACCTGACCGTAAAAGAACAAATTAAGAGCATTCGCGGCAGGCAAAGAATAATGAACTGTGATAAAATCTTTATAGATTTTTGAGAAATATCCGAAGCGGGTTTTATATGATCATTCGTAATTGTTCTGGCGGAATAGTTTTTACCGGAGACAAAGTCCTTCTCGTTTGCAATGATAAACAGGAATGGGGTTTCCCGAAAGGTGCTGTTAAGACTAGCAGTGACTTAAGTCTGTCGGAGTTTGCCAGGAGCCGTGTGAAGGCGGAGACGGATGTTGAAGCCAGAGTTATAGCTCCGTGCGGCAAGACTAATTATGAGTATTACTCTATTTCCAGAAGGAAACCTGTACATAACAATATCTCCTGGTTCGTTATGAAGTCAGAAAGCGAGGAATGTAAGGCCTTCCCCGAAACCGGCACTGTCGACTGCAGGTTCGTCGAGATAGCCAAAGCGCTTGATGAGATCACATACAGTCAGGATAAATCGCTTCTCATGATGGCTTATCAGAAATACAGGGAGAGTTTAAAGGGTTGAGCCTGAATGTCACTCTGAGCAGAAACGGAGAATCGAAGATCGAGGTTAAGAAGTCGGTCTTTATCGGAAGGAGTTTCCGCATTTCATCTCCCGAAGAGGCTTCGGCATACCTTTCAGAGGAACGGAAGAAATATCCCGATGCAAGGCATCTTTGTTATGCATGGGTCATCGGAGGAGAGGTATCCAGACAGAAATCCAGTGATGACGGCGAGCCGCAGGGAACGGCAGGGCAGCCTTTGCTCGATCTTCTTACATCGAACGGTTTTACCGATTCTCTTGTATGCGTTACCAGATATTTCGGAGGGACGCTCCTGGGAAAGGGCGGACTGAAAAGGGCGTATACGGAGAGCGGGAGGTACGCTCTGGAGAACGGGGAGCCGGTCACCCTCATTCCGGCCTTAAGGTGGAGAGAGAATTGTTCTTATTCCGTTTTTGAGACGCTGTCCAGAAAAGCGGGTCAATCGGGCTGGAACATCGGAAATATCGAATACGGACAGGATGTTTCATTTGATATCACGGTTCCCGAAGAGAAAGAAAACGAACTTATCAGATGCTGCCTTGACCTTTCGGGAGGTTCTTTTGTGCCGGGTGATCCAAGGAAGATCCTTATGACAGGTGAAAAGGTTTCATTATCCTGACTTGCGATTTAGACCAAAATCGCCCAAAATATGTGAGGCTTTTGGGATAGAATTACTCAAGTCGGAAATCACAGAGGTATCAGCTCATGGAAAATGAGAATATGGAAAGCAATAACAGACAGCCTTGCAGTCACGGTGAAGAAGCGAAGATCAAGAGTCTTCGTTTTACCATATCCGTATTAACCGTAGTCCTTTTGGCATGTGTATTGTTTTCGGGCTTTCAGTCAATATATATCTTCAGGCTCAACAGCGGCCTGGAAGGAATTCTTTCCTATACAAAGATCGCCGGAAAGAAAGACGGTTCCGCGGGTGACGGCGGAGATACATCAGAATCTGCAAATGTTACTTCGAAGGAATTGCCTGAACCGTGGTTTTCACTGGAAGAAGCTGCATTGGTAGCATCTCCCGGCAGACCCAGGAAGTCCGTGGTCGATATTGTCAAGGAAGTAAGCCCCTCCACAGTTTCGCTAAGCGTTATAGGTGTGGATAATGACAAGGAAACAAAGGTCGGATCCGGTACCGGATTCATAATCACGGATGACGGGTATATCGTTACCAACCGTCATGTAGTCGTCATTGCTGACGAGTCGGTAAGCACTTATTATGTTACGGTTATCCTGCCTGATGAAGATACTCCTGTCAGAGCAGAGATCGTAGGCAGCGATGCCCAGACTGATATTGCAGTCCTTAAAGTGAAGTCGGATAAAAAGCTTCCCTGCGTGACGCTGGGTGATTCAGATGCTCTCCAGTCGGGAGAACTAGCCATTGCGATCGGAAATGCTATGGGCACGTTTGATGATACGGTAACGGTCGGCGTAATATCAGCTCCCTCCAGACAGATAGTCCGCAACGGTTATCATGTGGATATCATCCAGACTGACGCGGCCATTAATCCGGGAAACAGCGGAGGTCCCCTGATCAATTCATTCGGCGATGTCGTAGGGATCACCAATACCAAGATCGTTACATCCACATCGGAGAATATCGGATTCGCTATACCGATAAATTCCGTTAAGACAATAATAGAAAGCCTTATCAATTACGGCATTGTGGTAGGCCGCCCTTATCTCGGCGTGTCCTTGCAGTATGTTGCCGATGATTCATATTTCGGGGCTGCAGGCGGGGTCTTTGTTGCCGAGATCGTTAAAGACGGACCGGCTGATGCGGCAGGGCTTGCTATCGGAGACAGGATCGTAAGCATGGATAATGTTGAAATAACGGATACCGGTGATATTATTAAGGTGCGCGATTCCCATGCGGTGGGAGATATGATAGATGTTGTTGTTGAACGTGACGGTAAGCAGTTAACGCTTGCGCTTAAGATCGGCGACAGCGCGGACTACCCGGATTAACGCAATATGAATTAAGGATGATATATATATGAGTCAAGGAAACGGCAAGAAGATCGGAACGAAAGTACTGGCATGGATACTGATAGGAGCGATGCTCCTGACTTTTGTTTTCGCGATCGTAGTTGTACTGATCCAGCAGCTGCGTATGGGCGGCTGAAGG
Organism: Saccharofermentans sp.; assembly: GCA_045532275.1. GTDB lineage: Bacteria > Bacillota > Clostridia > Saccharofermentanales > Saccharofermentanaceae > Saccharofermentans. The sequence continues at coordinate 5,771 of JAZSFQ010000017.1, forward strand.
AGAGCATTTACAGGCTCAAGGCACATCCCTTATCTGATCTAATCCGTCTTCGTGGAATTCCCATGTGTATTCTGCCTGCTTTGAAGTGATGAACTGTCTGTAATTGTTCATCCTGATAAAGCTGTTTACCCTGTCATACCATTCCGGATTCGGTGATTCGGAAATAAAGTATATAACGTAGAAAGATCCGTCGATCTCGATCATCGTCTTATCACCGAGTTTTCTGTCCGGAGAGAATATCCATTCGGCAATCTTATCCTGATATTTGGCTTTATAAATCTGATTATCATGGACAACTGACAGCTGTCCTGCGAGGATATAGTCGTTATAAAGATTCTCGATCTCGTTGCAGCTGTCCGCATCGTCGATGTAATCGAATATCTCCTGGCCCAAAGTCTGTGTAGCCGCAATATCGGGAACCATATCATCGTTCAACTGCTGGTTGGCCGTGATGATATAGCAGTTGCGGAGCTTCTCGTCCATACGTTCCCTTGATACGAATACGAGGATAATAGGGAAACCGTCCTCGTCAGGGATTATGGTGGCATCTCCGACATTCCTTGATTCGTCGAAAAGCCATTTTCTGAAATCCGTGTGGGTGACATCCTCGAAACGGTTATCAGCTATAAGCGTTGAATCCGCCTGGGAGAGAGTATTGGCTGCGACACCCGAGAAATATTTAGCCGCGCACTTCTCGAACTTTGACGGATCACCATCCATGCTGTCAATGATCTTCTGGGCATGGAGGTTCGCGGTGTCGATAAAAGCCTGGTCTCTCTGTTCGTAAGTGATCCTTAAGATCTTGTAGCTTACGAGGTCATAAATGTTACGCGACTGGTTATAAGCGTTTTCTGCCTGTTCGTCAGTTGCGGACAGCTGGATGAGCTTTTCGCCTTCGGCATAGTCCTCGGTAAAGTATTTCTTTGCAAGGGTATTGATGATTATCTGCTCATCGACCTGGCTTCCGAAAACGCCCTTAATGTAAGTGTCGAGGGGAACACCGAGCTCGTCAGCCTTGCTCTTAAGCCAGTTGATATAAGCATTGGCACGTTCATAGTGAGCCTTCTCTATCTCGAAACCTTTGGAAGTGGCGTCATCGTAGAGGATCTCCATCTTCTGGAAATCCTGGGCGGCAACGAACCTGAAGTAATCCCTGTATGTTGCGAAATTCTCGTCATCGAGATAGGGGGAAGCCAGCATTTTTTCCGTATCTGCGGCAAAAAGGTCGACACCTTCGTTTAACAGCTCGTAATGGTACATAAAGCTGAATTCGCCGCTGGAGACATCTCTTCCGTTAACTGTAAGCGGGACCCTGAATGATTCGTCCATTCCCTTATCCAGGGCGAAAGAGAAAACTGCGACGGCTGCTACCAGAAGGATGCCGAACAGCACAAAAAGTATTCCGGCATTGCGTCTGTGCTTGCCCTTGTCGAGCGCGGCCTCGTTCTTGTCAAGATTTATTTCGGTCGGATTCTCTTTTATCTTTTGAGAAGGATCTTCTTTCTTGATATTTTTGCCATCGGGCAGAGAAGGAAGTTTGGGTGCTTTTACTGTTTCAGCAGGCTTTCCGGTAAGAAGCTCGGGATCGATCTCGGCCAATTCGTTTAAAGTAACGCTCTTCTTTTTCTCCTTGACGGGAGCTTCCATATAATCCTCTGTCGGAGCACCTTCTGAAGATTCCATTATCTCATTATTGATTGCCTGTTCGTTTACCACCGGAGTGCGGGCAGGCTTATTCTCATTTTTATTTCTGTTGTTCTTACCCTTCATTAATTTTCCCCTTTAAATAAGATACAGACTATGGACACTTTACCATAAAAGAAGAAACAACTTTGCTAAAGTATGCTATTATTAACACGTTTGTAATCTAAGAATAATAAAAGTCAGGGGTAATATGTGGGAAAAGTTAGTCCAATACTGAAAGAAAAACGAGGCACTTTACAGTACCTGATAGAATATTGGCCTCAGTTTCTTCTGGCATTTCTGTTCCCCTCACTGACCATACTTGCGGCTTTTGCAGTTACAGGCTGCTATCCGTTCGGCCAGAGGACGATGCTCACTGTTGACCTTTATCACCAGTACTGTCCCTTCCTTGTGGCGTTCAGGAACAAGGTCCTGTCAGGTGAGTCACTGTTCTACAGCTGGAATGACGGACTGGGTCAGGAATATTTAGCTTCGTATGCCAATTATGCGGCAAGCCCCCTCAATATCTTTGCGCTGTTTTTTACCGCAAAGACAATGCCGATATTCATCGAGTTCGTAACATGCCTGCGTGCAGGTCTGGCTTCCATATTCATGCTTTTCTTCCTGTCTGCCAACGACAATAAAAGGATAGACAATATCACGGTCGTATTCAGTTCATCCTATGCTCTTTGCGGATGGTTTATCTCATATTTCTGGAACATAATGTGGTGCGATGCGGTTGTTCTGCTCCCGTTGATCCTTATAGGTCTGAGGCTTTTGCTGCTTGAGCACAAGTTCGGTTTGTATACGATTTCGCTGGCTACGGCAATTATCAGCAATTACTACGCAGGTTATTTTCTCTGTATCTTTTTGGCATTCTTTGCTCCGGCATATTATGTGTGCCTGTTCTCATGCAGGAAACCGAAGGGCGACCCGAGAAGGCTTTGTTTTAAGACATTCATAGGTTCTTCTGTCCGGTTTACCGTTGCGAGCCTTCTTGCTGCAGGAGCTTCGGCGGTAATAACCGTTCCGACATATCTGATACTTAAGAACTGCTCTGCCACCGGAGATTCGATCAACATGGATTACGCTCTTCAGAATGATCTTTTCGATTTTATGGGCAGACTGATGGTTGCAGCCAATCCGAATATCAGAGACGGAATGGCGAATGTTTACTGCGGTCTTGTAATAGTGCTTATGCTGCCGCTGTTCTTTCTCCTTCCTTCCAAAACAGGTATCAGGCTGAAGCATAAGATCGTATTCGGTTCGCTTATTGCTTTTATGTATCTGAGCTTTACGAACCGCACACTGAATTTTATCTGGCACGGAATGCATTTCCCGAACCAGATAAACTTCAGACAGTCGTTTATCATGAGCTTCCTGCTGGTTTTTGTCGGTTTTCTTACCATAAGGCGCATAAGAAGTATCGGTTCGAAATATATTACGGGCGCCGTGCTGAGTTCTGTTTCTTTCCTGATCCTTTTCGAGAAATTCGGAACAGGCAATGAGGGCTATATCCAGATCGGAACGACGCTCCTGTTCCTGATAATTCAGGGTGCTGCTCTTCATACCGTAAGCAACATAAATTCGAAAAAGAGCGAGTTTTTCTGTGAGACACTCCTTACGGTAACTATGATGGTGGAGATGTTTGCTTCTGCACTGATCTCGATAGGCCTTGTCTGTTACCACGAAGGTTTTACGAGTTATGCCCCGTACGGCAAAAACTGGAAAGAGGTTTCCGCTTATGCCGCTGAGGTAGAAGGGACAGATGGTCATATGGGCTTTGAGCGTTCCGAACTGTTCCCGAATAATGTATGTGATCTTCAGTCGCTTTATAACGTCAAGGGATTGTCTATCTTCTCTTCCACGGCTAGGGAAAACTATGTCAAATACATGAGAAATTTCGGTTTCCACAATAACAATATCAATGGTTTGCGCAATGCCGGACTGACACGTGTTACCGCTACGCTCCTGAATGTCAGGAATCTTATCGAGACCACAAATACTCAGGCTGTTCCTTCCGTGTTTGAAAAGGAATACAAGGACGACGTTATCACTTCATGGGGAAATCCCGATGCACTGAGCGTCGGCTTTATGACAGATCCTGCAGTAATAGATTATGCGCCCGACTATAACAATAATCTCGATGTTTTCGATAAGACAAACCAGTGGGTAACGAGCATGGGCGCGGGAAGAGTCTATAAACCAGTAAAACTTGTTCCCGACAACACTTCAGGCGGTTTTACCACGAGTGACCGCAATTCCGAGGTCGTTGTCTACGGTACCGCAGGAAGCTCTTCCAATAACGACTACTCGATTAAGCTTACTGTCGAGGATGCGGATATCGGATCGGATGTCTATGTATATGCCAATGCCAAAAAAGGCGGTTTTGCCACTGTCAAGAACGGAGATTCGAATATAAGGTTCGAGATCAGAAGCTATCAGATTATCTGCCTCGGCGTGTTCGACGGAACACCGATCGAACTCAGCGTAAAATACAGTGAATCGCCCGGTTCCTCGCTATTTGTATACGGATATCAGCTGGACCGTCAGGGTTATGACGGGATGCTGGAAAAGCTTTCGGATGAACAACTGGAAGTAACTTCTTACGATACGACCTCACTTTCCGGACATATCGACGTTAAGGAAGACGGTCTTTTATTTCTGACGATCCCTTATTCTGAAGGATGGTCAGCTGAAGTTGACGGTGAGAATGCGGAGATAGTACCGGTCCAGGATGCACTCATGGGAATAAGACTGGGAAGCGGAAGCCACGATATTACCCTCAGATATACACCCGCGGGATTCAGGGCAGGAGCGATGGTCAGTTCGGGTTCGGTTGTCGTAATTTTACTCCTGATCGTCGTGCCCGCAGTCTTTAAGCTGGTAAGGAAGAGAAAAACGGCTGTTGAAAAAGCAATCCCGGTTCAGACGGAAGAAGTCCTTTCCGCAGACGTTATAGAAGAAGTGCCTGTATCGGAAGTGATAGAGCATAATAACATAAACCCGGATGATTCTGTTCCGGAGGGGGAAGGCACTGAGCCTCAATCCGGAGAAATAAACGGCAGTCCGGAGGTGTCCGATGATTAAGAACGCTGGAAAGTTCAGAACAATATGTGAAACGGTCTTCTGCTTTATCACATCTGCCCTTATCGCTGTCATTGCCCTTAATATCGGATTAAAGATGGAACCCGGCACGATACTTCCGGAAGGTATTTCGATGAGGAGCGGTGAAATGTGCAAATACATTCTCCACGGTATCGATCTTTCGATGGAAGACGTTAACCTTATCAGATCGGGAAAAGCTGCCGGGGACAATTGGCGGTTACTGACTTTTGTCCATACGGATCTGTTTTTCTATCTGGCACTGATAGTGCCGCAGGCAGCCGTGAAGACTGTTCTTATGGCAGGTTATTATCTGAGATTCGGTCTGTGCAGCGCCGCGATGTATTACTTCCTGTCCAAGCATCTGAAGCTGTCCAGGATGTTTTCCGTGCTTCTGGCCTTAATGTATACGTTCTCTTCACAGCTGGTCCTGATAGCCCAGTTTGCCTCGGTTATGAATATGGCTGTTATGATGCCTGTCGTTATGTCATCTTTTGACTCATATCTGCAGAAGAGAACATGGAATGCCTATGCGCTTTCGGGAATAGCCTCTTTCGGATTGATCCTGTCAGGCGGTTTCGGGACAATAGTCGGTCTGCCTGTAATGATTCTCATCGGATTATTGATGTGCATCAGTCTTTACGGCTCGTTTAAAATGATGATCACATCATGGCTGAAGTTGCTTTCGACTCTCGTATTAGGATTCGGATTATCTGCAGTCTTTGTAATTCCGGGACTGATTTCCATGAGTATTGATCTCGACATAAAGGAAAGCTTCAAGAATGCGAGAGTAACTTATACGGTTTTTGAAATGGTAAGGGGAATGTTCCTTCTCCGGAGCGGAGGAATTTATCAAAATACTGCCCCCATGTTCTATATCGGAATATTAACGGTTGTTGGTGTTATAGTCTTCGTGCTGAATGAGAGGATACCTCTTAGGCTGAAAGTCGCGTCAGCCGTGATCATTTCAGTGATCCATATTACTTGTTGTTCATCTTTTGTGAACGAGACGATAAGCATCTTCGGAGCATCTCCCATGCTCAATTCTTCCAAGCTGATCTGCATGGAAGTCATACTTTTCCTTTTGGCGGGGATCGGTCTGAAGAATATTAGGGGCTTGAGCCGCGGTGACCATATCGCATCCTGCCTTATTCCTCTATTTTTCCTGATCATCTCCGGAAACTCGACTTCCGGTACTACCCTTGCCAGCCCGGTCGTTATTTCAACATTCCTGGGGATCATTATCGAAGCCGCTTTGGTCTATGCATATGCGAAAAACAGGATGTCCCGGATCGCAAAAGCCGTTGCATTTGCTTTTATTCTGATTTTTGTCGGCATAAATGCCGCATTTATAATGTTCAATAACTCTATCCAGAAAAAATCCGTTCAGGATTATTTCTGGAACGATAGCGGCACAGGCAATGCGGAAAACCTTATTATTGACGAGGATATCGATCTTCCCGTACTTAACTGTGAAGACGAATATCTGATAGTGCCTGCCGACTTAAGATCTTATGAACCCGGATATACCGCAATTGATGATTTGAATTATCTGTCGATGAAGATCTCCGGCAGGATGCTGTTTGAAGAGATCTTCTTAAATCCTTCCGATAAAAGGGAATTCAGACAGGAAGGTCATAATTCATACCTGCTTAATCCCGGCCCGAACAATCTGAAGTTCAGTCCTTTCATCGTTGAAGAGGGAGAAAGGCTGTTTATATATTGCAATGCGGCAGGGGGAGCTGCTGTGGATATCTCGACAGTTAACGGCAATTCCGGCCATGCTTTTACCGGTCCGTTTTTTACCGAGATCAAAAACGGTTCCGGAGAAGTTACTCTTGAGCTTATAGTCGATTCCGAAGGGGATGAAACGTGCAGGGTTTCTCTTTATAAACTGGATGAATCTGCTCTGAGTGCAATGAGAGCCTTATCAGGTAAGATAAATGGCTCGGGATTCAGGACGGATTCAGGTGATCTGAATGGCATATGCACGCTTATTTTTCCTTACCGGTATGATGATACCGGTATCAGGATCAACGGCACTTCCTGTTATACATTTGATTTCTGCGGAAGGCTTTCTGCTGCTTTTATGATCGAACACCAGGGAGATCTGGAAGTTACGATCGACAGCATACCTTCAGCAATCGGTCCATGCATGCTTATGAGTATCGTATCAGCCTTTTGTCTTATCGCAATTCCATTGCTTCAAAGATATAATGAAAAGAAGAAAGCAACCGGCGAAGGAAACATGAAAAATGCTTAGCAGAAAGATCACAGACGGCACGGAATTCGTTGTTTTCGACATGGAATGGAATCAGCCGATGCCGGGCAAAGAATATCCGTTTGATGTCAGCAAACTTACAGGGGAGATAATCGAAATAGGTGCACTGAAGTATGTCTATGACAACGGTGAACTGATCTATAATGATTCCTTCTCTGCCGATATAGCGCCGGTCAAATACACAAAACTCCACTATCATGTTAAGAAAGTAACGCATAAGAAGAATTCCGACCTCTTAAACGGAATCCCCTTTGAGAGCGCTTACAGATCCTTCCGGAATTTTTGCGGCGATTCGATCCTTGTCGGGTGGGGGAGTTCCGATCCGTCCATGCTCAAGATGAATCTTGAATTTTTCGGACTGGATCCGAAACTGAATATGTTCTTTCTTGATCTTCAGCCGATATTTTCTCTTTTTGCCGGCCTTCAGGGGACCCAGAGAAGCGTAGAAGCTGCGGTCGATTATTACAATATTGATAAGAATGAGATCTTTCACAGCGCTACGGCGGATGCCCATTATACCGGTGCAGTCTTCGAGGAGATTTTTAACCACAACAAGCCATCGGCTGTGATCTCTGCCATTTCCAGTTCTTCGATAGATCCGGATGTTCCTTCTGATTTCAGTTTTGTCGGGCCTGAATGCCTGGACGGAATAAGTGCCTTTGCAACAGCAAAGTATTTTATGTCCGTATGTCCGCTTTGCGGTGCAAAACTGTCAGTAAAGATCCCAAGCTTCAGGATACGGAAATCCCAATATGCTCTGCTCGGGTGCAGGGATCATGGAGAATTATTCTCAAGGACAAGGGTCAAGAAAAACAAGACAGGAAATTATTATGCTTCATCTGTTTTGAGGTTTGCCACCCAGAACGATTATTGGCTTGTAGCGTCCAAAAAAGAGGAATTTGACAAGTACGGGGAAAAGGGCAAACCTGCCCCAAAACCTGAAGAAGAGGACAAAGAAACATAGTTTGTAAACAAAATGTTAATAAACTATGTAAAAAAAGTTAGCAAAGTTCGAATTTTCTGTTGAAATTTGAATTGAGATGACATAAAATAGGCTTAACTAATTAGGAGAATTGTGCGGGGTATTCTCGCCAGGCTCATTTTTATAGAGTAAATAATTGAAAGAATCATATAGTAAGGAAGGTGCTTCTTATGATCAAAAGATTAGGAAAGACCAAGAAGAGCAAGCAGGGTGCGATACTTATCGTTGTAGTACTTATTTTGGCGCTTGCGATGATCTTCATCGCTTCAGCCCTTATGCTTACGCAGGCTACAAGGACCCGTCTTTACGAGAATGCTATGTCGAGCCAGGCGAGACTCACTGTTACTGCTGCTTCCGAGGTTTTCTTAGAAGCTTTGGATATGCAGGAACTTACCGACCTTCAGTTAGAGGATTACATTAAGGAGTCTCCTGCTGGTCCGCATGAGGATACGGATAAGATCAAGATGCTGATCGATGGCGTTCCCGGAATGTCAGAAGCAGAAGATAACTGTACTTTACTTGATTTGTATTGTCCTGAACCTACCGGTGATTTCAGGAAAGATATCGTATATGCAGATTTTACAACAACGATCGGTGTTCAGACTGAGAATATCAGGATCGTTCTTACACCTAACAAGGGCGTTTCAACTTACGGTATGCGCTTTAAGAACCAGATCGATATCGGCGGCAGTACTGATACAACCAACATGCATTTCACTCAGGGTGTAGGAATGACATCTGATGATATTGGCAGTCCGACAGACAATGTTATCCTTATCAGAGGTGATAAGCATGATACTGCCGGTAATCAGGTTTATTATTCTGACATAGTTTATGCAGGTGGCGGTAATTCCAGATTTGGTGTTAATACAGATCATTATTATGGAAGATTGATATTTTTGCAGGGTTCTTCGTTTGATCCCGGTGTAAGCAGCGTTATCTCTCATGTCCATAATGATGTTTATTTCCTTGGTGACGATAGCGGCGAAGGCGGATTTGTAAATGATACGGCTAACCAGTGGGGAAATATCTCGTCTACCAGATTTATTTTCTCAGGAAGACTTGCGCAGAATGACCAGGGTAAAACCGGTATTCAGGATACTAACTATGTAGACCAGGATCTTCTTAATAAAGACGGTAAAACGTGCTATTTCTTAGATAAAGATGGACATGTTCTTTCGTCAGTAAATAATTACAATAAGAGTCCAACCGCTTGGCAGGTTAAGTCTGCTAACGTTGCCAGTTCGGTACCTTCGGATATCACTTCGCGTTTGGGCACATATAAATCCTACGGATATAATACAGGTGCTGATCCGTTCCCGGTTGATGTTGTAACAGACGTATTCCTGGATATCAATCCTGACGGTAAAGTTCAGACGTTATCTGCAGGCACAGTACTTACACGTGATGAGTATGAGCCGATCTATGATGATGCCGGTGAGAACCTTCTTTATACGAATGTTTGGGCTAAAGGAACCCAGCTTAGTCATGATGTTACAGTTATAAAGAATCCTTTGACCACGACATGCCCTGCTAAGGATCCGAATACCGGTCTTGATGTTGTTAAGGTTCCGATGAGTACTATACCAACCAAATGCGGTACAAAGGGTGGTGTTTGGGATGTACCTGCCGGATATTATCAATTTACTGCCGGAAAGAATTCAGATTACACACAGAGCGAACTGACCAGCCCTTATGTTATAGCTATTGACGGTTCTCAAGCAGATAAATACCGTTTCTATTTTGCCAAAGGAACTTATTATCTTAATGATATGATCTTTGCTGTTTATAATGTGACTGAAACCACAAAGCCCATTATTTTCATTCTGGAACCGGAAGCTAAGTTGATTTTCAACAATGATGCCAAGTATGCAAATAACAACAGTTCAAACTGGCTTTGCTGTGGTGGTATCATTTCTGTAGATCGTGGCTATGACACTGCAGCAAAATTACTTGACTATATCAAGACACACAAGCAGGGTTATCTTGCAGAGTCCGGAGGAGCTGTTCAGGGCGGCGAGGAAATAGTATATAGCACTTCTCATGTAGATTCGAATAATAAGCAGATCTATATGTCTGAATACCATGATGGTGTTAAAAAGCCTTGTGTATATGTGTATGGTACATCAAGCACTTTCTTCGGAATGGGCGTTGCCACAATGTATGAAGCTTATATCGGACTTTATGGATCTTCCTCTTGTCAGAAGCTTCCGATTGGTTTAGGCAATAAGAAGATAACTATATACGGTCGAGTTGAGACAGATACGTTCAGCGGAAATGATAATGCGGAAGGTAATTTCCAGATGCCTTATTGCCCTGCACCCGGTTCGATCGATTCAGAGGAAGATTACAGCATCGCTACAACGATGTATGAGGTAACGAATATCATCTACTACTATTGATGTAGTGTAATTGCTCAATAAGTAAAACAATAGAGGGTGTTCTGAAGTGATTAATTCACTGAAGGACACCCTTTATATAGTTAATGATTTAATTTGCAAAATTATAAGAAATTATTTTTTTGATTGCTGTTCATCAAAATCCCTGCCTTCAGAAGACAGGAAACGCATCGAACGCTGGATCGAGTTTTTGCTGGTTCCCCAAGGCTTGTCAGTATTCCTGTAATCGAATTTCAGAGTGAAGTATTCGACATCAGAGATCAAAGAGTCAAAAGTCTGTGTATTATTTGAATACAAAGCCTCAACGAAGTCGGATGCTTCATTCTGAGACAGTTTTGCGGCTTGTCTCAAGAGCAGTGAAGTGTGGGGGAGGCAATGATATTCAGTTTTTAAAAACTTATCTTTAAAGTCTTTATCATGGGAAAACATCCAGCAGATGACTTCAACATAATGTCCCATTGCTTCATTTAAGTTGTCACAGATAGGGCAGGATTTAACTCTCTTATCTATCAGGTCGGCAACAGAGTTGAGTTTCTGCTTATAATCCGGATTTCTTCCTTTTAGAAGACCTGCCTTTGCCGGAATCGCCGATTCGAATTTCGGATTAAGTTCTTCTCTAAAATCCTTCAGATGGGTATGCATAACCAGACCAAGGCCCAATCTGTTGGTTACGGCCTTATTCAGTTTCCCCATATGAACAGGGCAGAATCCTGTCTTATTGGTTATCTTCCTCGTATCCGGCTCCATTAATGAAGGACCGAGATAGTACTCGAGATAATTATTCTCGGCTTTTTCGTAAAGCCTGCAGACTGGACAGCCGCAGGTTTCATTATATGCATCGTTAACAGGGATCATATAGATCTTTTCCATTATTATTCCTCCGTATCATTATGCTTAGACATATGAATTAGCCGGTTGGCTCTTACATTAACGCTGTTCATAGTGATGGAAGTGAATTCCTCGACCGCACTTCCGACACGTTGTTGTGCCGTCTCAAGAACTTTCTGTGCATCATAACCGTAATAAAGTGCAAGATCCAGGCTTATCATTACGCCATATGTCTGTTTCTCGGTCTTAAATGAAGTTACTTCGGCAAATCCCGGTATATCCTTAAGAACGATCTTTATAAGATCAAGTATAGCTTCATCGGATATGGAATATGAGCCGAGAGAGGAGAAGGTGGGCCTTACGACGGTTCTGTCAGAATCAGGTGCGAGAGGGATCACGCCGCGCTCCCTGTCGAATCTCTGCCTGAGTTTACTGAAAGGGTCAGAGAAATAACCGGAGAATTCGTGCTTGATTTCCATACTCGGGACAGGAATGGTATGCATGCCTTCCGTTACACGGGTGTTGCGGGCCAGTCGTCTTTCTTCCTCGGTGGAAACATCCTCTATCCTGATAAGCATGGATGGTCTGTTAAGCCAGAGATTGTCGCAGATCTTATTGAGCATCGAATCCGATGTGCCGAGGATCATAAGCGCCCTTGGCATGGATTCGATCAAAGCTCGTCTCATTACGGAAGACCTTGTCGGATCGACAAAGATAGCCTGTCTGACGGATTCCATTTTTGTAGGCGCCTTTTTTGCTGAGGTGCCCGCGACGATCCTGCTTCCGTTGATGAGAAGGCCATCGTCGATTATGTAATGGATATTGTTATCCCGGGCAACTTTTATAGCCCGCGTACTCTTGCCGGTACCTGAAGGACCGACAAAAGCGATTACAGCAATATTAGACAGAACATCACGCGTTACCTGTTCATTCGAGAGTATCAGTTCTGTATTGCGTTCAAAGTTTTGGGCAGAATAGTCTGCTCCGGGATTCTGGGCCGTCGAACCGGATCTGTCAAAACGGCGCAAGGTTCCTCTGAACTCGGATAACAGAGTCTTGCGGGCTACTGGTGCTCCTTGAGTTAAGGTTTGTTCCTGATTTGATTCGTCCCGGTTGTCCAAATTTTAATATCCTTTAACCATTCCAGTTATGGAACACTTCCTGAATATCTTCGTTCTCATCCATCATATCCAGCATTTTCTCGAGCTGGGCAATGGCATCGGGATCAGTTACTTCGGCGGTAGTCATCGCTACCGGGCCCAAAGTGGAATCTGCGATAGTATAGTTTTTAGCTTCAAGAGCATCTCTTACGTCGTAGTAGTCGGAAGTAGAGGTGGAAATGATGTAGAATTCATCATCACTGTCAAAATCAGAAGCTCCGCAATCAAGTGCGTCACCCATTACCTGATCTTCATCTTCATAATCCTCTTTTGAAATAAGAATTGTTCCCTTCTCGTTGAAAAGGAAGGAAACAGATCCGTCTACGCCGAGATTGCCGCCATTCTTATCAAAGATATGTCTTAAATCGGCTGCTGTACGGTTACGGTTGTTTGTCAGGGTCTTGACCATGATCGCGACTCCTGCGGGACCGTATCCCTCATATGTTATCTCTTCGTAATCGTCGCCCTCACCGGCTTCGGCAGCCTTTTTGATGGCGCGGTTAATATTATCGTTAGGCATATTGGCAGCTTTTGCTTTTGCTACTACTACCTTAAGTCTGGAATTACTGTTTGGATCAGGACCTCCTGCCTTGACCGCTACGGCGATCTCTTTGGCGAATTTAGTGAATACGGCACCCTTTGCTGCGTCTGATGCTTCTTTTTTTCTCCGGATATTGCTCCACTTAGAATGACCTGACATTATTGTTCCTCCAAAAAATATCTTATAAATATTGGTATTATACATTTTTCGAATTAATATATAAATAAGACAGCGAAAGCGTGTTCGTGTAATATTGTCGAAATCTGATTGTCAAATATTTTTTTTGTGCAGATTGTCTTTGAAACTTGTTATTTACCTGATTCTGTTGTATAGTTCTAACATCTATGCTTGGGCAAAGTATGCCTGTATGTTTTGTGTGCGTTGCTGAGCGTAACTTTTTTTACGATATCGGGAGGGTTCGATGAAGAGATTAGGTGATATTCTGGTCGAGAGCGGCTTCCTAAATGCTACCGAACTTGCAGAAGTACTCAGCGTACAAAAGGAAACCGGCAAACGCCTTGGTGAGGTTATCGTTGAGAGCGGTTTGATGTCAGAATTCGACATCTTAAGAGCGGTTTCAAGCCAGTATAATTATCCGATTATTGATTTAACCGGTATTGATGTTGATCCTAAAGCCACTTCTTTGCTTACTCAGAAGTTCTGTGAAGAAAATGTTGTATTCCCGATAGGTTTTGATAATGATTACCTGGTCGTAGCTATTGACGACCCGATGAACATCACGATCGAGGATGAATTACAGTTCCAGACAGGATATCAGATATCCCTGATGCTTGCGACACATTCATCCATTATCGATGCCATAAAAGTTAATTACGGTAAGGAAAGTGCCAATAAGGCAGCACAGGAACTCGGTGCCAGTATGGAGAGTGAATCTCTCGACGATGACAGTGAACTTTCCGAAGCTGTTAACAGTGCACCGGTAGTTAAGCTCGTTAACTCAATGATCGAATATGCTATCCGTTCAGGTTCATCCGATATTCACATAGAGCCTCTTGAAGACCGTGTAAGAGTCCGTATCAGAATCGACGGTGTCATGCAGGAAGTAATGAGCAACCCTATTTCTGCGAAAGATGCCATCACGACAAGAATCAAGATCTTAGGCGGAATGAATATCGCCGAGAAGCGTATCCCTCAGGATGGTCGTATAACTACGGTTATTAACGGTGAGGATGTTGACATGCGTGTTTCCATTCTTCCCTGCGTTACCGGTGAGAAAACCGTTATCCGTATTCTTGCTAAGAACGATGCAAATTTGAACAGAAAATATCTTGGTATCAGTGACCGCAATAATGAGATGATTGATAAGATGGTCAGGATTCCTCAAGGTATCGTCCTGATCTCGGGCCCTACCGGTTCAGGTAAAACGACAACACTTTATACACTCCTTTCAGAAAAGAATACAGAAGATGTAAACATTATTACAGTTGAGGATCCTGTAGAAATCAGGATTCCGGGATTGAACCAGGTTCAGGTTAATGCCAAGGCAGGAATGACATTTGCAAGCGGTCTGAGATCCATCTTGCGTCAGGACCCTGACATTATCCTCGTCGGTGAGATCCGTGACGGTGAGACAGCAGAGATCGCTATGAGAGCCGCTATCACCGGACACCTTGTTTTCAGCACAATTCACACAAATGATGCAGTTTCTTCCATTAACCGTCTGGTTGATATGGGACTTGAACCGTACATGGTTTCTTCGGCTCTGGTAGGCGTTGTTTCGCAGCGTCTTGTCCGTCGTATCTGCACGAATTGCAGAGAGTCGTATGATCCTGATGAATCTGAGAGTGATTTTCTCAGACTTGATCCCGGTCAGAAGTTATATCGTGGTAAGGGATGCACAGATTGCAACGAAAAGGGATATAAGGGACGTATTGCTATCCACGAGATAGTTATTATCACGCGTAAAATGAAGACTTTGCTTGAGAAGAGAGCAAGCGAAGATGAGATGCGTCAGCTCGCAGTTACTGAAGGAACTCAAATGCTTCAGGATTCTGCAAGAGACCTCGTACTTGAAGGTATTACGACGGTTGACGAGCTTAACAGAGTTGCTTACACGATTGACTGATAAGGAGGTTTTTTAACGTGGAAGGATTTAGTTTATCGATCGAATCGATTTTGGCTGAATCGGTAAAAATGGGGGCATCCGATACCCACATTACGGTAGGTTTGCCGCCGATGATTCGTGTTGACGGTATGTTGATGCCGTTAGGCAATCAGCCGCTTACAGCTGCAGATACTGAGTATCTTTGTAAGTCAATGATCGACAAATCAAGACAGCAGTATCTGAACGAGAGAGGTGAGATCGACTTCTCTTACATTGTTGAGAACTTCAGCCGTTTCAGATGTAATGTCTTTAAGCAGCGCGGAACTTATGCGCTTGCTGCCAGAACCATCACGAATGAGATCCCTACCTGCGAACAGCTGGGACTTCCTAACGTGTTCAAGGAACTGGTTATGAGACCCCGTGGTCTTATTCTTGTAGCAGGTCCTACGGGATCAGGAAAGTCCACAACACTGGCAGCTATGATCGGACATGTAAACATGACGAAAAAGTGCCATATTCTTACTCTTGAGGAACCTATCGAGTATCTCCATATGCATGGAGAATCAATGATCAACCAAAGAGAAATTCATGAAGATACGCTTTCATTTGCAAACGCTCTGAGAGCTGCTCTCCGTGAAGACCCTGATATTATCCTCGTCGGAGAGATGCGTGACCTCGATACAATCAGTACCGCGATCACAGCAGCCGAGACAGGACACCTCGTTCTTTCGACACTTCATACTTCATCTGCTGCTGATACAGTTAACCGTATCATCGACGTTTATCCGCCTCATCAGCAGGATCAGATCAGAGTTCAGCTTGCTGCTACGCTCGTTGCCGTTATATGTCAGACACTTGTTCAGAGAATCGGCGGAGGAAGATGCGCAGCATTTGAGATCATGATCGCCAATGATGCTGTAAGGAACAATATCCGTGAAGGTAAGACATATCAGATAGACAGTACTATCGCTACAAGCCTTCAGCAGGGAATGTGTCCTTTGGATTTCTACCTTGCAGAGCTTGTTAAGCGTAATATGATCACCAGAGATACAGCTCTTCAGAGAAGCCGTAACCCTGAAGATCTTAAGCGTTTCATTAACAACGCCGGCCAGACTAACAGCCCGTTGTTTGGTGATCTGGAGTACGCTTAATTTATTACAGATTAATTAGAAGGAGGGAAATATCAGATGGCCAATTTCAGATATCAAGTTATCGATTCAAACGGAAAAAAATCTGAAGGCATCATCGAAGCGGCATCTATCGGAGAGGCGTCAAGAAAGCTTAAATCTGACGGCAAGTTTATTGCTTCTTTATCCTTAGATAAGGGAAAAGGACTGATGAACATGGAGATCGGAAGTCCTAAACTTAAGACTAAGGATCTCGTATTAATTACACGTCAGTTGGCTTCACTTTTGTCAGCGGGTATTACTGTAGTTAGATCTCTTGATATGCTTTATCAGCAACTTGAATCGAAGAAAGCTAAGAAGTGTATCGGAGAAATCTACGAATCAGTTCAGAGCGGTCGTTCGCTTTCGGAAGCTTTTGGTGAGCAAAGGGGCGTTATGCCGAACATCATGATCAGTATGATAGCTGCGGGTGAGGAATCCGGTAGACTTGACGAAGTAATGGAGAGACTTGCCGAGCACTTTGCAAAAGATGCTAAGGTAAAGAACAAGATTTCTTCAGCGATGGTTTATCCGAAGATTCTTGCCGGACTTACTGCAGCAGTCAGTGTCGGTTTGTTGACGTTCCTGGTTCCTAAAGTAGGTGTTACGATCGCTGAACTCGGCGGTGAACTTCCCGGACTTACAAAGGCTCTGTTAAGTTTATCTGATTCAGTAGTTCATTTCTGGTACATTTATTTGGCAGTTATCGGTCTTCTTGTTTATGGCTTTAAACTTTGGAGAAGCTCCGAAAAGGGTGCCGAGACATGGTCAAAAATAATGCTTAAGATGCCGATTGTCGGCAAGGCTACGAGAATGAATGCTTCCGCGAGATTTACAAGGACAGTATCCACGCTCCTCAGATCGGGTATTTCAGTACTCCAGGCTGTTGAGATTACTGAGAAATCATTGGATAACGTTATTTTGCAGAAGAAACTCGAGCAGGCTCGTATAGAGATTAGAAAAGGAACATCCTTATCCAGATCAATAAGAGATATTACCGAGTTCCCCCCGATGATCTACGCTATGGTTTCTATCGGTGAAGAATCAGGTACATTGGATGCAATATTGGAAAAAGCGGCTGATTATTTTGAAGATGAGGCAGATTCTGCAACACAGAAGATGGTATCTGCATTAGAGCCTACAATGATCATTATTATGGCTATTATCGTAGGTCTGGTTGTAGGTGGTATCGGAATGCCTATCTTGACGATGGCACAGTGGCTGATTTAATCTCGATAATATTGAAAGGAGAATATAAATGGATTTTTCATTAGGTAGAGGCGGAAATGAACTGGTAATCGATTGTTCCAGTTCTGACATAAAGGTCGCTGTCGGAAATTACAATTCCAAAACAGGAACCGTTACAATTGAAAAGATGGGTGTTGTACCTCTCGAAGGTGATGCTGTTACAGATGGAGCTATCTCAGATTCTTTCGGAATTGTCATGGCTCTCAAGCATGCTATTGCGAGACTTGATATCAGAATGAAGAACTGCATTATCACTACAGAAGGTGCATTCGTTCATAGCAGAGACCTGGAGCTTCCTGTAGTTAAAGATGACCAGCTTAAAGACATGGTTAAATACGAGATTCTTGGTCAGGGTTCTAACAGAGATATGTCAATTGACTATCTTGTTTATGGAACTACAAAAGATGCTGAGACTAATGCTGATAAGATCCAGGTAAGAGCTACGGCTATTCCTACCGATGTTATTAAGGATTTCCGTGAATTCCTTAAGAATATGGATCTTAATCCGGTAGCACTGGATATTAATCCCAATGCAGTCAGAAAGCTTTTTGAGAATGGAATTATTAATGGAAATGTAAATATCAAGCAGTCAACAATTCTCTTGATTGAACTTTCCAGCAAGACAACTACTGTTACCGTAATGGATAAGGGTTTCCCCGTCTTGTCGAGAAGACTTCAGTTTGGTCATGGCAATATCAGACAGGTTGCTGACTCAGTAAAGAAACTTCAGCAGGGTAATCAACAGTCATCACTTGCAAGAAGACTCAATATTACAACTTCTGAAGCTGAGGCCAGTGTACCGATCTCTGATATCGATGTATGGAATGAGACTGTAGCAGAAACTCCCGCACTCCAGAGTGCTGTTAATGCATATTTTAAGAGTCTTGTTGATGCAGTATCCCGTACAGCACAGTTCTCTATTGCAAAGTATCATATCGATGCAATCAGCACATGTTTCCTTTATGGATCTGGTGCCCAGTATAAGAAGATTGACAAGGAACTTGCTCGTCAACTTGGCACACAGGTTGAGATTCTTAAGGCTCTCAGCACAGTTAACGGTCCTAAAGATTTTGAGATAGGTCAGTTTATAAATTGTTGCGGCGCTTTGATCCGCCACGATTAAGGAGGGGTATGCTTTATGGCTAAGGCTAATGGAATTAACAAAAGAGTATTGGCAAAAAAGGATTTAAACTTTTTTGCTGAATTTACAGCCAATGCGGCTAAAGCTGCGAGAATGCTCGGTTACGGTGTTGCTGTCGGTGTGCTGGTAGTGTTTGTAGTATTGGCAGTAATTGTCGCATTCTTTATTAGAAACACGATCATCAAGGGTCAGATCAATGATTTGAAGGCACTTTTGGCAAGTCCTGATTATGCTTCTCTTGAGCAGGATGCTGTAGTGCTTAGTGAAAAGTTAAATGATATGACAAATTATTATTATGCACTTTCTGAGATGCGTAAAAATGTTGACCGTGTCGATCCCGCACCTGCAGATTTGCCGGATGTAATTGCAATGTGCATACCCAGTGATTCGTTCATATCAACTTATAATATTACGAGCACGTCATTATCTTTAGAGGGCTATTCATTTACTTACTACAGCCCTGTAGATATGGTTAATATGCTGAACGCTAAAGATGTATTTACAGCAAGACCTATTATTTCGACTAATCGTGTTGAAGCAGAAAATATTTCTTCTGTAGAAGATATAATCTCCGGCAGTACTATTAATGCTATAAATAATTACTATCAATTTGCAATTTCCGGTACTTTGGTAAGCACAGTTCATATCTCTGTTTCCAGATTCGAAGAAAGCGAGGGTACTGCAGCTACATCTATCGGCGGTATTGATACAATTGATGTTAAATCCGGTGATTCTTACACTATTGATGGTATCAGCAGCTATTCATATGCGGGAAAGAACTACACACTCTCACGCATTATGGTTGATGGTATTCAGATTGAAGAAGGAAGCTTCGGTGTCATTATGGAAAATGACAAGTTTACTGATGTTGCCCGCGGCAATTATGACGTCAAATTATATTATGTTGCGTCATCTTCAGTTGAAGGCTGATTTCAGGGGAGGATATAATAATGAACAATCTTACAGCTAGAGAAAAAGGCTTTATGTACGTAATCACTTTGTTGATTATCGTCGTCCTTGGTTATTTCTTTGGAATCAGAACACTTAATAATAAGTATGCTGAATATCAGGTAGAACTTCAGGAACTTCAGGACAGAAAAGAATATCTTGACCAGTTGAGAGCTAATAATGCGAGCATGGCTACTGAGATCGAACTTCTGCAGGCTCAGTGTTCTGAATTGGAATTGACGTTTATTGATAAGCTTGAGACAGAATGCTTAGAACAGTATGTTCTTAAGACATTTGAGGATTCAGGATGTCCTTACTTGATCAGTGTTGAATCCAGTGATTTGGGAATGGTTGCAGTATCCTATCCTGATGGTACAGCTTCTCCTGACAGTGTTCTTTGCACTCAGATAGCGGTTTCTTATTCAACAACTGACGGATATACGGTCACTCAGTATAACCGTAACCCTGACTTTACAAGCGGAGCTAAAGTGCCGGTGGCTGAAACAATAGAAGATCTGAGCGGAAAAATGGGACAGGGTGAATATGCTAAGAGACGCGGTTATAATGAGTTTATTGCTGCACTTAAGAAAATAAGCGCGGAGAATCCTGATTGCATTAAAATTGATACTATTAGTGCGACTCAAGAAGGTGGAATCATGACACTTTCTGCAACAATCAATTTCTATGGAACCAGTCTCCGTAACAGAATCTCTGTTGATGAGAGCAAAAAGCCTTATACATATTGGTGTGGTGATACTAATGTAGATACTAAGGGCGGCTTCATCGGATTCCCTTATGTCTGCGACAATAAGAACAGCCTCTGGTATGGTGTAGTAAATATGGACTTTACACCTGGAGATTCTAAGCCGTTTGCAGCTTACTGGGCAAAAGCTCTGTTCGAGATCCAGCTTGCTGAAGCAGGCGATATCAAGACTCTCATAGGTTTTGAAAGCGAACAGCCTACAGCAACACCTACACCTGCTCCGGCTACATAATTGCAATTGTGACAAAAAATTGAAAAATTTTGAAAAAACTATTGCAATTATAAAAATAAGCCTGTATAATCAGGCTACAAACTCAAAAACTTACAGGAGGAATCTAAAATGAAGAAGATTCAGAAGTCAAAGAAGGGTTTCACACTCGTAGAAATGGTACTCGTTATTGCTATCATCGTTATCCTTGCAGCAGTTCTCCTTTTCGGTGTTGCTAAGTATCTCAATGCAGCTAACGCAGCTACAAAGTCAATCTCTCTGCACAATTCTGCTACTAAGAAGGTAGAGGATGATGTAAACACAAAGGTTAACATCTTTGTAAGCTAATTTCTTCATCGCGATTGAAATTTAATTAATTGATTAGGAGCTGGCTCGCATGAGTCAGCTCCTTTCATATAGTCTGAATATAAACTATATCTGTGTTTTTCCGATCATTCCGCTAATTAAAACAGTTGTTAACAAATCGTGACAAATTTTAACAAATTATTAATAAAACAGTTGTATTTTTAAAATAAGAAAGTATAATACAAATATAAGAATAGGATACTTATAAGGATTACACTTTATAGGGAGGATTATATGCACAGAATAGGTAAGAGATCCGGTTTAAAGCGTGCATTTACACTTGTTGAAATGGTTCTTGTTGTTGGAATAATTGTAATACTTGCAACAGCTCTTTTTATGGGTGTAACCGATTTGATGAATACCGCTAATGCTGCTGATGATGCAGTTGCACAAGGTTCTCAGAAGCTCGAGAATGACATTGAATTAAGCGAGGACCAGCTTGAGAATTATAGTTTCTAATAGATCCTGAGGAGAGTATATATGAAAAAAGCATTAAAGAAACGTTGCCGTAAGGGTTTTACCTTAGTTGAGACTATTTTGGCTATATTTATTCTTTTTGTTGTTTCAACAATGTTAGTTAATGGATTTATAGCTGCGATGGCATATTCCTATCAGACATCGATCTACAGCAAGTCAGGATCAGATAATTACAGTGTCTGCATGAGTGATATCTCTAACTGGAGTAATCAGAAAGTTGAAGACAGAGAAAAGAATGCATATAACAATTATATAGGTTCTAAATCCGACAGTCTGGAGTTTAAATCTCATGGTGCTCATAGCATAACATTAGAGTCTTTAAGTGTAGGATATGAGAGACACGATAATCTTGTACACACAGTTCCGTTGCATTTGAATTTTGAAGATGGCCGTTTTGCACCTGCAAATGATGATAAACAACTTTCGGATAACAGAAGATCGTTTTTCTACTATCCTGAGTATTGCTCAAAGGGAACTGAAGAAGTTGGTAATATAGTAGTTATGTATGATAAGAACGCCGAGGCATATTATTGGGTAGTTAAGAAGGCTGATTTGAGTACTGCAGATAAGGTTACTACTACACCTATCTATTCAAGAACCGCAGTTGAAGATGATGAATGAGAGAGTACGGGAGGCTGTTAAAATGAAATCGATAAGAAAGAATAGAAAGGGATTCTCGCTCGTTGAGATGATTTTGTCTATTGCCATAATCGTCATAATCGGCGGAGTAGTGGCAGGATTATGTGCATCCATCTCCGGTTCATTCATCTCGACATATAACATTGATGACTCTGCGGATTATGCTTTACTGTATGCTAAGGGTTTTGAGAACTCATTTCTGGCAAATACTCAAGTTGCCGGTGAAAAAGGATATACGTGGCTGTGGGAAGTTAAAGATCCAATCCTTCATATAACTATTCCTGGCGCTTCTGAATCAAGACCTGTATTTGAACCTGATTATATGAAGTATTCAGAGACAGAATACAGATGGTCAATTAAAATGTTCTTCAATTATGATGGCGATGTTAAGGATGGAGATGGAAATGTTACCACTGAAGGAACCAACATTGTAAAGTATCGAATTTTTATCAGAGATACAACGGGTAGTACAGATTTCATATATACATATGATGGCAGTTTTTGGCTTCCAAGATATGATGACCGTGCTAAGTATCAGAACGCCGGCAACAGATCGATTACGGTTATGGGTACAGAAATGACAGCTGGAGCATTCAGCGATTATTCAGCAACACAAAAGGCTAGTATAGCTTCGTTGATGGATAAGAATTATAAATCTCAGATACAATTCGTTTGGGGTTAAAAACTTTACAGATTATTATTGGGCTCCGCAGATTATTCTGCGGAGTCTTTTTTTTGATACGAAAACCGGGTGATTTGATAGATAGACTGATCGGGAGATCTGTTTCTAAGATCTAATTGCACCAGAAGCAGGGTGTTCATTATTGGATATCTGACACCTAATTTGTTAGAATTACGTAAAAATGTTAAGAAGAGGCCGTGTATGAGAATTAAAGTCGGACTGGACATTGGCGGAAGCACTACAAAGATCGTCGGTATGCAGGATGGTAAGATGATCGCCAGTGAGATCGTAAGAGCTGCAGATCCTGTCACATCTGCTTTTGGCGCAGTCGGAAAACTCATCAATGACCATTCTTTTTCGGTAAATGATATTGAACAGATTAACATTACCGGTGTAGGCGCGGGTTTTCCTCAGGCGCCTATTCTCGGGATCAAGACAGTAGTAGTCGAGGAATTTAAGGCTACGGGACTTGGCGGATTATTCCTGTCAGGGTTAGATCATGCTATCGTTGTTAGCATGGGAACGGGAACGGCATACCTTGAGGCTAATAAAGACAGTGTAAGACACATTATCGGTTCGGGCGTGGGCGGAGGAACGCTTGTCGGTTTGGGACTGGCTCTGACGGGAACCGCTGATGCGGTAAAGCTTTCCGATATGGCAACATCCGGAGATATCGTTAAATGTGACCTTACTATCGGGGATATTTCGAAGAAAGTGATCACCGGACTACCGATGAATGCCACAGCTTCAAATTTCGGCAAGGCTGCAGAGGATCTTTCAAGAGAAGACAAGATGGCCGGTGTTTTTAATCTTGTTTATCAGGCTGTTGGTACGATCGCAGTTATGGCATCAAGACAGTTTGATCTGAAGGATATAGTCTTCACCGGCCAGCTGACTGATCTTAAGGAATGCCAGCAGTATCTTCTTCCTTTCGAAGATCTGTACGGGGTTAACATGATCGTGCCGGAAAATGCAGTTTACGCAACGGCTCTCGGAAGCTGTCTCGCAGAAGGGCAGGAAGAGAAGTGAGTAATAAGCGACCGGCAAAAGACCGTGCCTGGGAACTGGATTTCCTAAGAGGCATCGCTCTTCTGATGATGCTCTTTATGCATATGTCATGGGATGTCAGATACGAATTCAGGGTTGATGTTTTTTCATATCTTGAGGCGGGGTGGTTCTGGTCGTTTGTCCATCCGGTCATAGTCGTGCTCTTCGTAAGTGTATCAGGTATATGCTGTACCTTTTCACGCAATAATGTAAAACGCGGTCTGAAGCTTTTAGCAGCGACGCTGGCCCTTGGTATCGGAACATATATTATTACTGCATTTATCGGAATCGAATGCCTGATCATATTTAATGTTCTGGCCGTTCTTACATGCGGCATATTCTTATACGCACTTATTTCATTTATCGAGAAAAAGACAAATGCCAATGAAAAAGTCGTAAACGTGATCATGGGACTTATCGGTCTCTATATCGTTATCTGCGGCTGTGATATCCATTACATGGATTATTCCACTGATTCCATTATTTTTCTCCCGTTGGGATTTGAGATATCAGGAGCTCCGTGGATGGCGGATTATATGCCTCTTTTTCCCTGGCTGGGTGTATTCCTGATCGGATGTGTGATCGGAAGGTTATGCTATAAGGATAAGAAAACGCTTTTTGCCGGAAGGGGCAAAGTGATGGCGGCAGTTTCAAGACCGGTTGAATTCATAGGCAGGCACTCTCTCATTATCTATCTCGTCCATCAGCCTGTCGTTTATGTTGTCTTACTACTGATATTCACGCTGATAAGATCTGTACGATGAAGATTGAATACAAAGGAAAGAAAAGAAAAGTTCTGCATATTATATTGATCTCAGTATTACCGGTACTGTGTATTGCGACGGTAATATGCAATGCTTTTATTCCGCGTAATGTTGCAGATTATTACTGTACGAATATCTTTCCCTCTGTTTCGATCCCGATGCAGAGTATAAATATGCTTTTCCATTTTTCCCTGACGGAGACTCTGATCGTCTGTTTAACTCCGCTCCTGGCTGCAGGTCTTATAGGCTGGTTTGTGATCCTGATAAAGAAGTTCCTTAGCAGAGGCGCCCTGTCTTATCTGTACAGATCATTCAGGAATCTCTTTATCCTGATACTGGTCGGAGCTCTCTGTTTTCAGGCGATGCACGGGATAAATTACAAAAGGACACATGTATCCGATGCTTTACGGCTTACGGATGAAGAACTGGATTTTGAAGACTATTGCAATGCGCTCAGGTGGGCATACAACGGAATGATCGAAGCCAGGAGCCGTTTGGGTGAGGATTATAACGGTGTGGCTCACATGAATAACAGCTTCGAGAATTCTGCAGCTTATGCGAATTCGCTGCTTAATTCTTTCAGTGATGAGTACGGCGTACCGTTAAGTCATAACTATGTACGGGCTAAGCCCGTATCGATGAGCCATTACTGGAGTTATACGCACATAGTCGGAATATATGATCCTTTTCTGGCCGAAGTAAACGTAAATACTGATTATCTGAGCATCAATGAATACCCTGTTACCTTATGTCATGAGCTTTGTCACGCAAAGGGATATGCGAGTGAGACCGATTGCAATACACTTGCTGTACTCGCATGCTGCAAGTCTTCAAGAGCGGATTTCAGATATGCGGGTTATTATGAGATATTCTGGAATCTTTATGCCGTAGCGGAGAAGATCGCTGATGCGACCGGAGAAGTCGTTCCGCAGTTTGCTTCATCTTCTGATATAGAACCGGTGATCAGGGATATGAGAGCTTCACTTCTCTATTGGAAACAGATAGATAATGAGGTCGATGCCATCAAGGAGAGACTCGGGATAGATATTGCAGAGACCAGTGATATCGTAAACGACACATTCTTAAAGACTAACGGGGAATCCGGCCTGGAATCCTACCATGTTCCTGACAGTGTTTATGTAAGATTTTATCTTACTTATGAAGGTGTTCAGGATGTTTGAAGTAATCCTTAGAGGCCATGAAAAGTATTACGGCATTTCTGATGTTGTCAGAATGTTTTTCGGTGTTCCCGAGGAGTTAAAGGAAGAAGGAAAGGTAGTTGCACCGGATGGTCCTGATATGAGCGTAATCAATGAACTGCTTCCTGACGGGAGATCGGTTACCTATGCTGATGGCAGATCATATGAATTTGAAGGCGGACTCCTGGAACCCGGCCGCGAGATCAAGAGATCGCTCTATATGGCATTAACAGATATAACATCAAAGAAAATGCCCTGGGGATGTCTTACAGGAATAAGACCGACTCTGGTCGCCTGCGAGGAAGAAGATGCAAAGGCGCTGGAGGATAAATATTTTGTAAGATCAGACAAGGCGCGCCTCGCATTTGAGACTTCAAGAGAAGAGCAGAGGATCCTTTTGAAAGTTCCCGAAAACAGTCTGTGTGTTTATGTGGGAATCCCTTTCTGTCCTTCAAGATGCGAGTATTGCTCATTTGTTTCTTCAGATATTTCGTGCCACATGGACAGACTCATCAATTATGAAAAAGCACTGGAACGCGAGATAAGTATCGTATCGCCTTCAGTAAAACGGCCGTTATCAGCTGTGTATGTAGGAGGCGGTACGCCTACAGTACTTGAGGAGAAAGAGTTCAGTTCGCTTTTGGACTGCGTATATTCTAACCTTTATATATCTTCCGGATGTGAAGTTACCATAGAGGCAGGTAGACCTGACACTATCACGGACGGAAAGCTCCTATCGATGAGGGAACACGGCATCACCAGGATATGCATCAATCCGCAGACGATGCGGTCTGAAACTTTGCTTAAGCTCGGAAGAAAGCATACGGCCGAAGATACGGTAAGGGTATATGAAAAAGCAAAAGACATGGGGTTTGACCTGATAAATATGGACCTGATCGCAGGGCTTCCTTATGAGGATACCTGTGAGCATGTTGATTCGACAAAAAGACTCATTGAACTTGCTCCTGCGAATATCACCATCCATACGCTTTATAAGAAAAGACGCGCAAGGATGAGCAGGGAACAGGTTATGGATCCCGAGAGAATGGGTCTTGATGAAAGCGTTGCAAGAAGTTACGACATTCTCCGTGAAGCAGGATACCATCCGTATTATATGTACCGTCAAAAAGATACAGGCCACGGTCTGGAGAATACTGGGTTTGCTCTGGGTGATACGGGAAGCCTTTATAATGTCGCCATGATGAGCGACTGCAGGGATGTGCTGTCTTTCGGAGCAGGCGGGATGAGCAAGAGATGCTTTAAGCAGGAAGGCGAGATGTACAAGCACAGGGTAGAAAGATGTCCGACGATAAAGGATGCCCTGACCTATATAGAAAGAACGGAAGAAATGGCAGAGAAGAAGATCAGGTTCTTTTCTTAACTGCTGGAAATGAGGTTATAGGATGAAAAAGATGGCATATCTTAAGACGATCGGTCTTCTGTATCTTGTTATTGTACTTTTGGCATCATCAGTGGCGATTTTATTTTGCAGGATATTCCGGGTCAATTTCCTGATCGCACTGGCGATAATCCTTGTTCTGGCTGTTCCTGTTTCCATAATCGGTTTTCAGATCCTTATGACGAAGCAAAAGAAGAATCCTTATGGAAAGTTGCATGCGGAGTTTGTTGAAGAGCTTTATAAGAACGGTTATTCTGAAAAGTTTTTCGAGATCTCGGAAAAAGCGGTAAGTGCACATAAGAACGGGGAAAAAGTAAACAGCGTATATCTTAAGGATTTTGTTCTTTATACAGCGGATTACTATAACGCGACGGAGCAGTATGCCAAGGCTCTTTCTTATATCATGCTGCTTAACGAGAATGACTTCACCGGCAAGGATACACGCTTTATTGATTACGGAATGTCTGCTCTGATGTACTACGGCTGCTTAATGGAAACATACCGCGGACTGAATGACAAGGAAAAAGCCATAAAGATGATCGAGCGCGCAAAGCCTATCCTTGACAGGACTTTCAAGTCTGATGTTCTGTCTATGGGAGCCGACACGGTTTACTACAACTACTATATGCTCTTGGAAAACTATGAGCGGGCAGAGGAATTTGCTGACAAGATTTTGTCTTATAAATCTCCTGAAGCAGAGCGTTACTTCACAAAGTACTATATTGAAGCGGAATTTAATATGCATTTGGGGAAGAAACAGGAAGCCGTTGATTCAATAAAAAAGATGGAACCTTTCCTGGAGGGAGAGACGAAGATACTGTTCAGCTTTTATTATTCCAATTTCATCAAAAGACTCGGCCTTCAGGAAGAAATTGCGCAGAAGTAAGGCTATCTCTCTGTTTTTGCAGAGCATTCTTTCGTGAAAAATGATGTTGACAATGTGTATATAGTGTATATAATGAATATATACACTAATTATTGTATACCGACGTTTCTATGCGCAGAGAAACCGTCGGGCGCGCGCTAAGGAAGAATGAATGGATATCATCATCAGTAACAGTTCCGGTGTGCCTATCTACGAACAGATAGAGGAACAGATCAAGAATCAGATCATGACCGGAGAGCTCTCTGCAGGGGAGATACTGCCGTCTATGAGAGTCCTTGCAAAAGAACTCAAGATCAGCATTATCACCACGAAGAGAGCATACGAAGACCTTGAACGTGACGGCTTTATAGAGTCGGTCATGGGCAAAGGTACCTTTGTCAAAGCCATCAACAGCGACATCGTCAGGGAGAATCTGATGTTCTCTATTGAAGAGTTGCTTGAAGAGGCTGTTGATAAAGCTGTCATTGGAAATGTTTCTGTTGATGAATTGGGCGAGATGTTAAAGCTCCTTTATGAGGAGAAGCAAAAGAAAGAATAGGTTCGCAAAGAGGTTCATATATGGAAAGCGTTAAGAATGCGATTGAGATCAGAAACGTCACAAAGGATTATGGCGATTTCAAGCTCGACAGCATAACTTTTGATGTGCCCGAAGGTTCGGTCTGCGGCTTCATCGGACAGAACGGAGCTGGTAAGACAACCACGATAAAACTGCTCCTCGACGTGAGGGCAAAAGATGCAGGTGAGATATATGTTTTCGGCAGGGATATGTCCAAAGAAAGTGCTGCTGTCAGGGAAGATATAGGTGTTGTTTTCGATGAGATGGGATTCAATGAATATCTCACTGCAAAAGACATCAACATCATAATGAGAAACATATATAAGAATTGGGATGAGAAGGGTTTCTTCGATTACCTGAAGAGATTTGCACTTCCCACGAAGAAAAAGTGCGGCGACTTCTCACGCGGCATGAGGATGAAACTTCAGATAGCCGTAGCACTCTCACACAATGCTAAACTCCTTGTCATGGACGAACCCACGAGCGGCCTCGATCCCATCGTGCGCCATGAGATATTGGAGATCTTCAGAGAGTTTGTTGTAGAAGAAGATCACACGATACTTTTGTCCACACATATTACTTCTGATCTTGAACAGATCGCCGATGAGATAGTGTTTATCAATGCAGGTAAGATCGTGCTCAAGGGTAATAAAGATGAGCTGATCGAGAGGCACGGGATCATGAAATGCAAGAAGGATGAGAGAAGTAACATAAGCGATTCACTGATCGTAAGTGAAGAGGATAATTCCTTTGGCATACAGATCCTCGTAAATGACAGAACAGCATGTGAGAAACTCTATCCCAAGTGTGTGATCGAGCCTGCCACGATAGAGCAGATCATGCTCGGTTACGTTAGCAGTCCCAAGCGAGGATAAGGCCATGAGAGGACTGATAATAAAAGATCTGATGAGCTTCCGGAAGAGGCTTGTCGTGGTTGTGTTTGTTACTGTAGCCGTTATCATACTGGCGGTCATGTTCAGCATCAGTGCCAGAATCGGAAATCTTTATAAAATGACCGTTCCGGGACCTGACACGACTGAACTGGAGGCTGAGTATGCGCGTAATGTTTTTTCATATGTCTTTATGATGCTCATGCTTCTGCCTATGAGTGCAGTTGGTGATACGGTAAAGAATATGGTTTTCGAAGACAGATTATCCGGTTTTACTGCAGTTGCTTCCGTTACACCGTTGACTATCGGACAGAGGATCATGTCGAAGATCATCTGTTTCTGCGGACTTTATCTTGCCGGTGCAGTTTTAAGTATTGTGATATCATCCGTTGTTTCACTGTTTACTGATCTGGTTACATTCAGACAGCTATTTGCGATGGTTATCATCGGACTGTCCGCCTGCCTGATATATTCGTTTTTGCTATTCGATATAGGAATTGTCTTTAACACTTCTGAGATGTATTCGGAAACAATCGCTTTGCTGATCATTCTCTTTGCCGTTTTCGGTCTGAACATCAAAAACATTATTGCCTTGATCAAGGCTGGAGATAATATGCCTAGTGTAGCCCTTGAACAGGCAAAGAGTGTATTTGCCCTGATAACGGATAAATCGTATGTTTTATTTATTGCTGTCTGCATCTTTGGTGTCATCTCATATTTTGTTACGGTCGCTGCTGCAACAAAGAAAAGGGAGGTGATCTGATGCCCGGTTTGCTTTATAAGGATTTTGTTTCCGTCAAAGGAAAGAAACTGATTGTAAATTATCTGGCCATCTTTGCATTAATCTTAATAATGAGATTTCTGTTGCCCCATGTTTTTCTTCGCATTGAGGGTATAGATATGGAGATGGCAGACAGGCTGGCTGACGCATTGTACTGGTGCTCCGGCATGGTTTTTTTCATCATGATGTTTGGAACATTTACAGTTGCCTGTTCATCCAAGCTCGTTGAAGATGACAAGACGCGTGGAAGAGTAATCGACTATTACAGTTCGCTTCCCGTAAAAAAGAATCAGTACATAGCATCTCATTACATTTTTATAGGGATTATGGCTTACGTTATATTCTCATGCACAATGATCTGGTACGTTGTCGGTTCTTCGCTCAACAATTCTGATAATACATCGCCGCTTTGGTCTGTCACACCCGCAACTGTTCTTTTATACGTTTGTTTTGGAATAGTATGTGTTGCTATCGATCTGGCAGCTTATATTTCTTTGGGTACTTCCAAAGGAAAAGTCGTCAGAGTCGCACTGACCATGCTTCTGGCTACAGCAATCTTGTGGTTCTTCTTTTTCGGTGATGCCGAGAGTGTGAAAAACTTTAGCATGGATATGGTCGTTGATTGGATGACGGCTCATCAGTTTGAATTTTCTCTGTTCGAGGTAACAGGTCCTTTTGCAGCCATTGCAATCTATTACCTGTCCTACAGGATCAGCTGCCGTTTCTGCGATGAGGGGGCGTATTAAGATGGATAAAAAAGTTCATTTGAAAAGGCTGATCATATATGTTGTATTGGCATTTGCGCTGGCTTGGGGTTACGAGTTCATCTTCATCGGAAACGGCTTTGTCTGGAATATGAATGATCCTGACAGCCTGAAGCTGATAAGCCTGGTATCTCTCGGAATGCTGGCACCTGCGATCGCACATATTCTTGCAAGAGTATTTACAAAAGAAGGGTTTAAGCCTGCCGGAAATGATTCCATGATGCTCGGCATAAACCTTGATGACGGCAAGTGGAAAGTGTTTCTCTTTGCCATTTTAATTCCGCTCGTATACTCTGCATTGGCTGACCTTTTGCTCTGTTTATCAACCCCCGGAGTGTTTGATACCAATGTGCTTCCGGATTCCGGAATGCAGAACAGCATGGCGCTCCTTATTCCGGTCAGTGCCGTATTTAATGGCGTTATCGTTTCATTTGCAGCTTTTGGTGAAGAGTTCGGCTGGCGCGCTTACATGATGCCTAAGCTCAAATCATTTATGGGAAAATACCCTGCACTTATCGTCGGAGGAATAATCTGGGGACTTTGGCACGCACCGTTAACATGCGTCGGTCACAACTTCGGTACTGATTATCCGGGTTTTCCTTATGTCGGAATAATCCTTATGTGTCTGTACTGCATTTTGTTAGGCGGCATACTTACTTATGTAACTGAAAAGACCGGATCCGTCTGGCCGGCAGTTTTTCTGCACGGTGTAAACAACGCATCGCCAAGCATTCTAACAGCGTTTATGAACGCAGATAAACTAAGTCAGGTCTCGCTGTTCAAACATATAGTGTGCACGCTGATTCCGTTTGTTTTGATCCTGCTGATATTAAAATTCCGGAATATGAAGAAGAGTGAAGTGAAAAAAGTATAAATATTTAAAACAAAACGACCGGATCGTTGTCCGGTCGTTAGTTTTGGATGCATCTTTTATTATGGTCGAGGTGACAGGATTCGAACCTGCGACCCCATGCTCCCAAAGCACGTACGCTACCAACTGCGCTACACCTCGATCTTACGGCGGATATTATATCTGTTTTACGAACTGTCTGCAAATAGCAGGATCGGCCGTTCCCTGTGGTCTATACATTTGAATATACTGTTTCCCAAAAATGCTATAATCCGAAAAAAGATAGCATTTAATTATACAGGAGCGATATGGATACAGCTAAACCCGTCATAAAGGATAATGTTTTTCAGAAGAAAAACACATGGAGGATAATATTCGCAGTTTTTCTTTTGATCCTTACGGTCTTTACTGTTAAAACGGAATTTCAGAATGATACTTTCTACATCATTAAGCTTGGTGAGCAGATCCTGAACAACGGTATCGACTGTAATGATTATTGGGCGTGGTCAGCACAGCTTTACAATACCTATCCTCATTTTCTGTTTAATATCATACTTGCTGTCCTGTACAGGGCGTTCGGATTTGCGGGTATCTATGCATTCGTATTGGTTACAGGTTATGCTTTGTCTATAAGTTTGTACTTTATGATAGAGAAGGTTTACGACAGGACTGTTTCGGAAAAGGGTATCTCACTTTATCCTTTAATAGGAATGCTTGTGTCCCTCCTGGTTATCTTCGCGCACAAATCTTTTATCCTTGCAAGACCGCAGATAATTACTTATCTGTTATGGCTTTGGGAGGCATGGTTTATTTTATGTTTTCTTAATACGGCGAAAAAGAGATATATTGCAGGGATTATTCTAATTGCCTGGATATGTGCGCTGGTACATGCGACCGCATGGTATTTCACTTTTATCCTTTTCCTGCCTTTCCTAGCGTCTGCATACCTTACCAAACTAATAAGATTTCTCACTTCCAAGGGAATAAAACTTGATTCTTTTTTTATCGGCGGCAAGTTTATTCTTGCCAATGATTCCGAGTGCCGCAATGTAAATAAACTATGGATCGGTCTTATTGCTTCGTATACTACCGGTCTGTTAACTCCTACGAGAATTTGCTATACTTCCATCTTCAAGGCTTCATCTGGAAACACAATAAAATATGTGATTGAACACCAGCCATTGGTCCTTGCGAATTATAAGTGGCTTCTCGCAAGTATTCTGCTGTTTGTTGTGCTGTTGTCATTTTTCAAAATCAAGTGCCGTCTTGATCTTCTGTTCTTGTATACCGGCACCTTGATTATGACCATAATCTCCCGCCGTCATTTGGGACTGTATATCTATATAGCCTGTTTTGCACTTTTCTATCTCGTTTTTGAAACATTGAGCATGATTAGCGAAGACTTTAGAAAGAAGATAATGAATACCATTATCCCGATGCTTACGCTTCTTGTTTTGGCTGTATTTGGATTATCGAAGAGTTCCTTATTCCATTTTTCATATTTTGACAGTTCCTTTGTTTCTGATGAGGCGATCGATTATCTGAAAGATAACTACGATGTACAGAATCTGAGATTATATAATGAATACTCATTCGGCGCTTATATGATGTTCAGGGATGTGCCGGTCTTTATAGATTCCCGTGTAAACGAATACACTAAGGAATTCGATCCTGATCTTGAACGGGATGTCTATAATGATTATATTTCCGTTATAAAACTTCAGGATGACTGGAAAGAAGTTGTTGAGCACTATGATTTTGACGGATACTATATTTCCAAAGACAGACCTTTGGTCTATATCCTGGAACGGGACAGTAATTATGAGAAAGTTTGGGAAAACAGCAATATGGTCATCATCATGAAGGTGAGAGATGAGTAAGCTTAACTTATAAGCGCATGATACAGAGAAAAATAAAAGGCTGCTTTCAAAGAAAACAGCCTTCTTGATTCGTTTTAATTCCTTAATTACTTAACGATCTTGATCTTATCGCCGATAATCGGAAGTGTGAAGTACTGGTTCTTGCAAGCTGCGATGATGCCCATGATTATGCAGATGATTGCGTAAACCCAACCTACGAAAGGAATGCAGTCTGCAATACAAATGATGATTCCGTTGTTAACGTGGCTTCTTACATAAGGTGACTCCTTCTCGGGTTTGATCAAAAGACCCAAGAGCCAAAGAAGTCCTACGTAAGCAAGGATTGAGAACAACTTAGCGTTCTGCGGAAGCTGTTCAGATGTCGGTTGATTGTCTGCCATAATAATTGCTCCTTTGAAAAAATATAGCGCTATATGGTGAACATTTTGAAAAAGTTGATCACCCAGTAGTTATAATATCATATAAATCGGGAAAAAAAGGAGAAATCATCTTGATTAAAGTAACAAGTTATAAAAGTAATAATAGTGAAACATATGGTCTCGGGGCCACTGTCGCGATGGAATATCTCCTTAACAGAAGAGAAGCCGTCAAAGCTGTTATCCTGCATCCGGGGTTCAGATCGGAAGAGACCATATCGAAGATAAAGGATATATGCAGCAAAGACATCCCTGTTTCAACGGAGGAAAAGCCTTTTAATATCCTCTCGAAAAAAGAGAACTGTTTTGTCATATGCGTTATAGAGAAGTCGGTTATTCCCATAAAAGACGGAAACCATATGGTCCTGGTCAATCCTTCAAACTGCGGTAATCTGGGCACGATCATAAGAAGCTGCCTGGGTTTCGGGGTAAAGGATATCGCGATAATAGGCGACAGGGCGGCAGATCCTTTTGATCCCAAGACGGTCAGGGCTTCGATGGGCGCTATGGCAAGCGTGAGGATAGAGGTTTTCGGAAAGTTCGAAGATTACTCGGCGAGATTCCCTTCCAATAACTACTATCCGTTTATGCTTGACGGAAGCACGATATTGCAGCAAACGTCGATAAATAAGCCTTTCTCACTGATCATGGGGAATGAAGCAACGGGCCTCGATCCTTCTTTCAAAGAGGTCGGAAACCCCATAAGGATCGAGCATTCTTCCGATATAGACAGCCTGAATATTACAATTGCCGCAAGTATAGGACTTTATGAGGCTACAAAGGCTTGCGAATAAAAAACAATCGTGATACAATTCTTCGGTAATTTGAAGATATAAGTCTATAAAGGAGAAAAGAGATGCCTAATATCAAATCAGCTATCAAGCGTGTAAACGTTTCCGAGAAGAAGGCTGCTGCCAATAAGAGCAAGAAGAGTGCTATCCGCACAACTGTTAAGAAGGCAAAGGCTGATATCGCTAACGGCGAGAATCTTGATGCTACGATCAAGTCTACACAGAAGGCATTGGATCAGGCTGCTGCTAAGGGCCACATGAGCAAGAATGCAGCTTCCAGAACAAAGTCCAGACTCGCTAAGGCTGCTAACGCTGCCAAGGCTTAATTGACCTAACTAAGAGAATAATCAGGCCGTCTGTCGGGATATCCGGCGGACGGCTTTGTTCTGCACTTATTTTACGATCACAGGGACTGCACCCCATTCGGATGCCGTATCTTTTCCGTACAGTTTCCAGCCGGCTGAAGCGGCTCTCATATCGAGCCCGAAGATCTTTTTCAATTCTGCATTCTGTGACTCCAGTTCCAGACTGTCAGAAGGTCTGCTGATCACCGGTACCTTCGCGCACTTTCCCATAATCTTCAGACAGTATTTGCCCTCGGTATTGAATCCTAAGACCCGCAAATAGGGCGGTCTCCTGATCTCAAGATATGAATCATCCTGACCTGTCATCATGCTCGCTAATGCGCGCCATATCCTGGTCAGTGTATATCTTTTAGTCGATATCTCATTCCCGAAAGCTTTAAGGCTGTGATCATCACCCGCTATAGTCCCGGGTCTTATATTGTTTGCGAGATTCCTGATATAACCCGATAGGTCATCGCTCATATAAGCTATACCGGCGAGATCAGATGATGCGGCTCTTAACATACAGTCCCTTGCGTAGCCGGTATAATCGGGGAAACTGAAAATGCCTGAAGAGCAGGCTGCCAGCATGGCGCCTAAAGCTTTATCGGGCATGTGGCCGTTGAGCCTTGATGCGATGGCAGATCTGCTGAAGCAGGGAGCTTCTTCTGATATCGCATTGCGTATGGAGGTAGCGCTTGCGAAGCGGCTGTCCATATCAGCAGCGTGGTAGCCGCTTCCTTCGCGCTTTATCATAATGACATTTATGCGGTTCTTCTTGTCGTATCTCTTAAGCGCCGTCAGATAATCCAGGGCAAGTATTGAATTTGGACTTGAGAGCAGCTGATCAATATCTTCCGTGATACCGCAATCTGCAGCGAATTCTTTAATCGCAGCAGCTCTTGCCTGAGGGAAACTTATTCCGGTGGATATATATCCGTTCAGCCTGTTATTGAAAGACTCATCGTTTTCAAAGTTTGTGTCAGCGAGAGCATTAAGAAGTTCAGGATCATCCGTATCTATTCCGAATGCTATATCTGTGACTACTCCTGTGGATATAAGCTCTGATACGGCCCCTTCGGCAAACCTTGATGACGGAGCGCAGGAAAAACTGAAAGGAAGTTCCAAAACGACGTCACATCCGCATAAAAGGGCCTGTCTGGCACGCACGGAGGGAGGACAGATAGCGGGGAGACCTCTCTGCGTGAAGAAGCCTGACATGACAGGCATTACTATCGCTCGGGGATCATTAACGACTTCACGCGCTTTTCTGATCAGATACTCATGACCGTTATGAAAAGGGTTAAATTCCGCAATTATTCCTATGACCCGCAATTTATGAATAACCTCTGCTTTTGGTATAATCTTTTTCTGTAAAGATTATATTTCATAAGGCGGAGTTTATGCAACGCAAGTTAATAGGGGAGATGGGTATCGGAAAGATAGTAACGGGCGCGATAGTGATAGCGCTTGCTTTGGGCGCGACCGTTTTCTATCTGTTTTACACAGGCAGATTCGGAGGCGGTTCCAGACTTAAGATCACATCCCCTACACGTGTCGGTTATGAATGGAGCCATCTGGCGGCAGACAATAATATCGTCAGTGATTATCTTTTCGGCAGGACAAAAAAACTTATAGTTGCCAAGGGAGGCGACGGGATACTCGCTGCCACATCCTATATGATAGCCGGGCGTCTGGTAACCCAGGAAGCAGAGAATTCAGGAATATATGGATTGTCTGACCAGTCACTGCTGCTCAAGTGTTATGTAAGGGCGGGAGACAGAACGAATGCAGTTGCCCTTAAAGAAGAGGTTATAAAGCGTTTCAGACTGCCTGACGGTACTTACAGGGCTTTTGTATATGCCGATGCTTCTAAAGCAGGAGATGAAATGACATCGGTTTCTTCGATGATCGACTGGCTCGATGCATTGACCGAGTATTATGTAACCTACGGCAGCGACGGGGATTACAAGGAGATAAAGACCCTGGCAGATAATCTTTTTGATGGCGAAGGAAAGATAAGAACAGAGAAGATCTCCGTTGCAAAGTATGCCGAATCCTTATATGTGAGCCTCGAAGACACGAGTATATTTGATGCAGACGATGAGGGTTCTATGGAGCAGCTCTACGGAACTATTACAGGTGAATCTGACGGCGAGGAAGTGGAGAATACCGATACGGAAGAAGAGATAGAAGGAGTCCTGCTCTCAAATATAAACCTCAGGCTCATAAGAGATCTCGAGAATAACGGACTTATCTCCGGAGGCGCTTATGAGAAAGCGCTAAAAGCCGTGAAGGAAGGTTTTGCGGGCGGCGGATATTCTTTTTACGCTTATGCAACATCCGGCGCCATGGATTGCGGCGATTATATATACAGCGGCCGGAGTACAGGAACTTTTGACATCGCACAGAATATCAAGACGATGAGAAATCTTGCGGAAGTCGGCGAGCTCGACAGCGTCTCTTATGCCGAATTGAAAGGACAGGCTATGAACAGCGGCAGGATCTATACGGAATTCGTTATCATGACAGGCAATTATTCCGGACGTGAGTCTGTCAGTTCCTATACTGACGGCATGATGATCGCTTATTACATGGGTGATACGGATCTTTATAACAGACTGTCTGATACGCTCGGAAAAAGAGTGGCTACCAAGTCCACAAGTCCGGCTCTTTACATGATATTCAGGGAAGAAAACGACAGATATGTTTTCTATGCAAGGGAGAATCTGAGCACCCGTCTCGCAACCTCTTAGGATTCTTATTTCTTATTTGAAATATATAGGGTTTACGAGTATACTTTTGACGACTAAAAATTCCAAAAGGAGATAAATATATATGGCATTTATTGATGACATCATGGCAAGAGCAAAGGCTGATAAGAAGACCATCGTTCTTCCCGAGTCAATGGACAGGAGAACTTTTGAGGCTGCCGAGAAGATCATTAAGGCAGATATGGCTAACATAATAATTATTGGCACACCCGAAGAGATTGCTAAGAATTCCGAAGGTTTTGATATCTCAGGAGCTACGATCGTAGATCCTTTCAATGATCCCAACAAGCAGAAATATCTTGATAAGTTTATTGAACTCCGCGGTGTTGACACCATGGTAGCAGCAGCAAAGAAGAAGGCTGAGAAGAAGGGCCTTTCCGAAGAAGAGACAAACGCTCTCATTGCTGATGCGCAGAAGAAGGGCATTACTCCCGAGAAGGCTCAGGCACAGATGGAATCCGACTACATGTATTATGCTTGCCTTATGTGCAAGTGCGGTGATGCAGACGGCGCCGTATCCGGTGCATGTCACTCAACAGGAAACACGATCCGTCCTGCGCTCCAGCTGCTTAAGATGAAGCCCGGCATTTCTTCCGTTTCAGGTTTCTTCCTCATGGATGTTCCTGACTGTGATCTCGGTGAACACGGTCTCTTCATATTCGCTGACTGCGCAGTTAATACAGATGTTGATTCTGCTAAGCTCGCTGAGATCGCCAAGCTTTCCGCAGAGTCTTTCGAGCAGTTTATCGGCGCTCCCGCTAAGGTTGCCATGCTCTCATATTCATCTTACGGTTCAGCTAAGCACGATGACGTTACAAAGGTTGCAGAGGCAGTTAAGATCGCCAAGGAAAAGTATCCTGACCTCGTAGTTGACGGCGAGCTCCAGCTCGATGCTGCTCTCGTTGAAGAGGTAGGTCAGCTTAAGGCACCCGGATCCCCTGTCGCAGGTCATGCAAATACATTGGTATTCCCTTCACTCGAAGCAGGAAATATCGGTTATAAGCTCGTTCAGAGACTTGCAAAGGCACCTGCTTACGGTCCTGTCCTCCAGGGTCTGGCACTTCCCGTGAATGACCTCTCCAGAGGCTGCAATGCTGACGATATCGTAGGAACAGTTGCCATCACGGCAGTACAGGCTCAGGCTCAGGGCTGATCAATCAGATAACTATTAAGACAGGAGATATATTCTAATGAAGATTTTAGTCATCAATTGCGGAAGCTCTTCCGCTAAGTTCCAGCTTTTCGACATCGATACAGGTGATGTCCTCGCAAAGGGTAATGCCGAGAGAATCGGAATCGACGGTAAGCTCACATATAAGCCCACCGGCAAGGATGAGTTCGTTTCCACAGAACCCATGCCCGATCACAAGGTAGCCGTAAGAATGATCCTCGATGCTCTCGTTGACAAGGAGCACGGCGTTATTGCCGATGTATCCGAGATCGCAGCTGTTGGTCACAGAGTACTCCACGGCGGTAAGTACTACAGCGAGTCAGTTATCGTTAATGACGACGTTAAGAAGGTTATCAGAGATTGCTTCCCGTTGGGACCTCTCCACAACCCTGCAAACCTCATCGGTATCGAAGCTTGCGAAGACGTTCTTCCTGCAGGCACACCCCAGGTTGCAGTATTCGATACAGCATTCCATCAGACAATGCCCGCCAAGGCTTACACATATGCTCTCCCTTATGAGATCTCTGAGAAGTACGATATCCGCCGTTACGGTTTCCACGGAACATCTCACAGATATGTCAGCCACAGAGTTGCTGATTTTTTAGGCAAAAAGTATGAGGATCTCAGGATCATCACATGCCACCTCGGCAACGGTTCTTCTTTCGCAGCCGTAAAGGACGGCAAGTGCCAGGATACATCAATGGGTCTTACGCCTCTTGCAGGTATCTGCATGGGTACAAGAACAGGCGATATCGATCCTGCTATCGTTCCTTTCCTTATGAAGAATGAAAGACTTACTCCCGATGAGATGGATACTCTTCTTAACAAGCAGAGCGGTGTCCAGGGTGTTTCAGGTGTTTCTTCCGATTTCAGGGATCTCGAGAAGGCAGCTAACGAAGGAAATGACAGAGCAAGACTTGCACTCGACATGTTCGCATATCAGGGAAAGAAGATCATCGGTTCTTATGCGGCAGCCATGGGCGGCGTTGACGTTATCGTATTCACTGCAGGCATCGGCGAGAACACGGATCACATGAGAAAAGCTATGTGTGAAGGCCTTGAATTCATGGGCGTAGAGTTCGACGATTCCGTTAACTCCGGTCTCCGCGGCAAGGAAGCTGTTATCTCCAAGCCTTCTTCAAAGGTCACAGTCTGCGTTATTCCTACCAACGAGGAGCTTGCTATCGCTCAGGAGACTGAAAGACTCGTAAGATAAGAGCATAAGGGTTTTGCAGCTGTTTTCTGATGGATTGTCTTAAGGTTTTATATATTGATCCCGGCACGGGAGGAATGCTTTTTACCATTTTGTTCGGAATGATCGGCGTGGTGGTATTCGCATTCCGGACGATTGTAATGAAGGTCAAGTTCCGTGTCAGCGGCGGAAAAGCAGCTAAGATAAACGATAAGAAGATTCCGATTGCGATCTATACCGATCACAAAAGGTATTGGAATGTTTTTGAACCTCTTCTCGATGAATTCGAGAAGAGGCATCAGAAAGTTGTTTATCTTACCGGTTCTGAAGACGATCCCGTCTTTGGAAAGAAATACGAATATATAACGGGTCAGTTCATCGGAGAGGGCAACAAAGGATTTTCAAAGCTGAACCTTCTGAATGCTTCGGTTGTTGTGTCCTCAACACCGAGCCTTGATGTGTTTCAGTGGAAAAAATCCAAGAATGTGGATTACTACATTCATATTCCTCATGCTCCGAATGACATCACTTTGTACAGAATGTTCGGCATTGATGATTATGATGCAATCATTCTTTCCGGAGAGTATCAGGAAAAAGAAGTAAGACAGCTGGAACAATTGCGCGGCTATCAACCGAAAGATATTGCCCTTTGCGGCATTCCGTTTATGGACAGGATGAAGCAAAGGCTTGAGAATGCTGAAAAACTCCCGCCCCATGAAAGGACCGTACTGCTGGCTCCGTCCTGGGGTGAGAGCAGTATCCTCTCCAAATACGGTGAGCCTTTTATCGATGCGCTTATATCCACCGGCTACAGGATAATCGTAAGACCCCATCCGCAGTCGTTTACGGCGGAGAAGGAACTGATGGAAAGGCTTATGGCCAAATATGACGATGCCTCCGGGGTTACATGGAACAGGGATACCGATAACTTTGAAGTATTAAGGCAGTCAGACATCCTTATTTCGGATTTCTCGGGAGTAATGTTCGACTTTTCTCTGGTCTTTGACAAACCGGTAATATATACCAGGTCTTTTTTTGATGTAAGTCCGTATGACGCTTATTGGATAGAAGATGAACTGTGGACATATAAGATACTTCCTTCAATAGGTCTTGAACTCAATGATGATAACATCGGGGATATCAAACAGCTTATAGACAGATG
This sequence comes from Saccharofermentans sp., assembly GCA_045532275.1. Classification (GTDB taxonomy): domain Bacteria; phylum Bacillota; class Clostridia; order Saccharofermentanales; family Saccharofermentanaceae; genus Saccharofermentans. The sequence goes on from JAZSFQ010000017.1 coordinate 47,319, forward strand.
TATAGACGATCCTTCTTTCGGCGAAGGCCGTGACAAAGCACGTTCTGAGACATGGGTCCATATCGGCGAAGGCGCTGTGAGGTCAGTTGACTTCATTATGGAAAAATATAATGAAGTGACTTCAAAGGATACGGCTGAAGAGATGAAGACTGCTGATACATCAAAGAAAAAGATGAAAAAGTTATCCCTGAAAGGATCATGATCATATGTCAGTCCTGTCAGCACTTTACACACTGATAATCTCACCGTTAATGCTTCTTTTCGAAGTCCTGTTTATGATTGCCAACAGGATCATCGGAAACGAAGGACTGACAATAATCTTCTTAAGCCTGGCCGTTAATTTCCTCGTATTGCCACTGTATAAGAGAGCGGATGAACTGCAGGCAGAAGAGCGTGACATTCAGGCAAAGATGGCCCCGCATATTAAGCATATAAAGCGGACGTTCAAAGGCGATGAGCGTTTCTTTATGCTGCAGAAGTATTACCGCATAAATCACTATAAACCGGTTTATGCGCTGAAGAGTTCAGTCTCACTGCTTTTGCAGATACCGTTCTTTATAGCTGCCTATAATCTTCTTTCGGGCATGCAGTGTCTTCAGGGAATGTCCTTCGGATTCATTAATGATCTCGGAAAAGAAGATGCCATGTTCAGTATCGGAAGCTTTCCGGTAAATGTCCTGCCTATACTGATGACGCTGATAAATATAATTTCGGGAATAATCTATACGAAGGGGCACCCGCTGAAAGCAAAGATACAGGTTTACGGACTGGCAGCAGTCTTCCTTGTACTGCTATATCACTCGCCTTCAGGCCTCGTATTCTACTGGCTTCTCAATAATGTTTTCTCGCTAATAAAGAATATTTTCTATAAGCTCAAGGATCCGAAAAAAGCTCTTTATATAGTTCTTGCCGCAGCGGGAATCGGAGGCATGATATTTGCGCTGATAAATCCCGATTTCGGAATGAAGCGTAAGATCCTGCTTTCTGCATGCTGTCTCCTGCTTTGTATTCCTTTGGCATCAGGACTGTTAATGCAAAAGATCCGCATTCCCGGCAAATTAAGGACAGGGGTCAAAACAAATGCCAAAGATAATGTGGCTGTTTTTGTGGGCGGCTGTGTCTTTATGGCACTTTTTACGGGACTGCTTATACCTTCCACGGTAATCGGCACATCTGCTCTTGAATTCGTGGATGTCGGCCTTCCCGGAAATCCTGTCCGTTATGTCGTTAATGCATTGTTGTTATCATTCGGCAGCTGGATCTTGTGGGGCGGAGTATTCTACTTTTTCATGAATGAAAATGTCAAGTCTCTTTTCAGCAGACTGATCTGGGCCGTATGCGGTGTCTCGATAATAGATTATATGTTCTTCGGAACAAAACTCGGCACTCTTTCTTCAACGCTGCAGTATGATTCAAAACCGGATTTCGGGATGAAGGTTATTGTTCTAAATGCATTGGCTGTAGCCGTTACGACTGCTGTTTTTGTTTTCTTCTATCCGAAGCTTACAAAAATACTTAAGACGGTTCTTATTGTTGCCTCCGTTTCGGTCTTTGCTATCGGTATATATCATGTTGTCGGGATATGGCGTACATACGACGGTTACAGGGATTCTGCCGAAGGGCATCAGGAGGTTTCCGGTACAGATGATGAACAGATAATCAGGCTGAGCAAAAACGGCAGAAATGTAGTAGTGATAATGCTGGACCGTGCCCTGGGAGCGCAGGTGCCTTATATCTTCAACGAGAAACCCGAATTGGAGGGGAAGTTTGACGGTTTTACATATTATCCAAATACGATCTCCTTTGGAGCATACACGAATTTCGGTTCTCCTGCTCTGTTCGGAGGATATGAATACACGCCCGAAAGAATGAATGAGAGAAATACCGAGAGTCTAGAGAGCAAACATAATGAAGCTCTCAGGGTCATGCCGGTGCTCTTCGGAGAGAACGGATATGATGTTACTATCTGTGATCCGACATATGCCGGATACAGCTGGATCCCTGACCTGTCCATATATGATGATCATCCGGAATTCCGCTGCTACAACACGAACGGTCAATACAGTCTCTTTGATGATGACACGTATGATGCTTATTCTCTTTCATTATCAGAGCGTGTACATGAGATCCGCAACAGGAATTTCTTTTGTTATTCCATAATGAAGATCGCGCCTTTATTCCTTCAGGAGACACTCTATGATGAGGGCCTCTATAACGAGTCATCTTCAGGGGAGGAAGGATCTTTTGTCCAGAAGACCGACGGTCTTTCAAAAAGCACGGGTTACTGCATGGATTTTATCAATGCATACTCGGTTCTCAAGGCTTTGCCTGATATAACCGGTATAAGTGAAGGCGCTGATAATACATTCCTGATGATGTCCAACGATTCTGCGCATTCACAGTGTCTTTTACAGGAGCCGGATTATATGCCGGCAGCAAATGTTGATAATACCGCTTATGACGTTGACATGGTCTCAAGATACACGGTCGACGGCAAGACGATGCAGATGACGACTGAAGACCAGATAATCCATTATCATGTGAATATTGCTTCGTATATCGCATTGGGCGAGTGGTTTGACTATCTCCGTGAGAACGGAGTTTACGACAATACGCGCATAATCATCGTTTCCGACCACGGAAGGGACCTCGGCCAGTTCGGCATTACCTGTAATGGGGAAGATATGGAATATTTTATGCCTCTCCTGATGGTAAAGGATTTTGACTCAAAAGGTTTCACTGTAAGTGAGGACTTCATGACTAACGGCGATACTCCTGCTATCGCAGCTTCAGGTCTTATAGATGATCCTGTAAATCCTTTTACAGGCAATCCTATTACCTCTGACGCTAAATCGGGATTTCAGACTGTATTCTTATCGACGATAATCAGTACCGAGACCAACGGCGGCAATACTTTCCTTCCGGGCTCATGGTTCACCTGTAAGGGCGGCGATATCCATGATCCCGATAATTGGGAATATATTGGAGATTATTAAGCGGGAGATCCCGGATAACCCGCAGGATCGTTTCTCAATAATTGATATTCAGACCTTTCTTGATATCATCATCCGCGCCAAAGATGGTAACGGTATCACCTTGCTTGAAAATAAAGTCAGCAGGGAATTCCAATATCTGTTCGCCGTCCCTTCTGATGGAAAGAACATTAAGGTGAAGCTTACTGCGTATGCCGAGATCAACGAGGTTGTTGCCGATCCAGGTTTTCGGAACCTCGATCTCAAAGATCGAATAGTCACCGGGATAATCGAGATAATCGATGACCCTTCCTGAGCACCATCTGATAGCTGCCCATTCGGCAAGCTGCTTTTCAGGGAATACTACGGCATCTGCTCCGTTCCTCAAAAGGAATTTCTCGTGAACGGATCTTGAAGCCCTCGATACAACATATCTTGCGCCGCATTCCTTGAGAAGGGAAGTGGTCTCGAGCGAAGACTGGAAATCGTCACCGATCGCGACAAAACAGACATCAAAATTCTCTACACCGAGAGACTTTATGAAATCCTCGTTCGTGGCATCTCCGATCAGCGAGCTTGTTACCATACCGAGTACAGGCTCGATGCGTTCCTCGGAGGAATCAACCGCAAGGATCTCGTCTCCGGCCTTGCTGAGCTGATCTATAAGATGATATCCGAATCTGCCGATTCCTATTACCAGTATGCTCTTCATATAAAAGTCCTTTCTGCCGGATCAACCGACCGCTATGTTATCTGCAGGATATTGTCTGTTGCCGGCCGATTTGCGGGTTATAGCGGCAAAGACCAGAGTAAGACCGCCCACACGTCCTGTATACATCAGTAGTATCAATATGATCTTTGAGACTGAAGCCAGTCCCGGAGTAATGCCCATTGAAAGACCGACGGTTCCGACGGCCGAAGCGCTCTCGAATAAAGTCTTGAGGAATGCGATATGTTCGATCTTTGAGATGCACATAGCGCCGGTCAGCGTGATAATGACGTCGAGCATGAGGACCGCAACGGCTCCCGATATTGCCTCAGCCTTGATCCTGCGCTTGAAGACCGCGGGAGCTCTCTCATGTTTGAATACGGAGATCATGGTGAAGAAAAGGACTGCTACAGTCGTGATCTTCATTCCTCCTGCCGTAGATCCCGGAGCGCCTCCTATAAGCATAAGGATGACTGTCATGAGGATAGCCGTTCCGGAGAAATAGTTGTAATCGGTCGTGTTAAATCCTGCTGTTCTAGGAGTTACCGCCTGAAAGAGCGATGCCAGATATCTTTGCCCGAAAGGAAGATGCTCATATTCGCCGTACCAAAGGTAGAGCATCGGGACAACGATCAGGATTATCTCCATTACGATAATGATCTTGCTCTGGGTACTGTATCTGGAGAACTTAAGGCCGTGCCTTCTGATATCCAGCCAGGTAAGGAATCCAAGACCGCCGGTGATGATAAGGAACACAAGCGTAAGGACTATTACCGGATTATCCATATAAGGCATCATAGACGAGAATTCGCCGTGTGAGCCGTTCAGATCGAATCCTGCGTTGCAGAAGGCGGAGATAGAAGTGAATATGGAAAGCCAGATTCCTTTTAGTATGCCGTATTCCGATATGAATACAGGCGCCATAGCAACCGCTCCTGCAGCCTCGAAGATAACAGTTCCCAAACAGATGAATCGTGTGTATTTCAGGATCTCGCCGAGATTCGGCGCGGATACCGCTTCCTGCAGGGTGGCCCTTGTCTGGAGACTTATCTTTTTACCTATGAGTTTGCTCAGAATAGTAGTCATGGTGACCACGCCCATACCGCCGATCTGTATAAGGATGAGGATTACGATCTGTCCGAACAGAGACCAGTGCGTCCCGGTATCATAAAGGACCAGCCCGGTAACGCAGCTTGCGGAAGTTGCCGTAAAGAAAGCATCTATAATGCCGGTCCATTCTCCGGTTTTTGTTGAGATTGGAAGCATTAAAAGGATTGCGCCTGCGGCAATCATAAGGAAAAAACCGAGAAGAATGCTCTGTGAGCCGCTTAATCTGTAATGTCTGTGGTCATTATTACTCATGTTGCTATTATATTACTAATTCCGATAATTAAAATAATAAAAGAATCTGAAGCGGAGTTTGATATATAATTATCTCGATTATGTCATTCTGGGATTATTTGTTTTATCTGTTTATTGAGCCGCTCAAGCTGTTATTTGAAGTGGTTTTCTATTATGCATACAAATATTCCGGAAATGTTGTTCTTTCAATTATTGTTATCAGTCTGGTGATAAATATCCTGGTCTTGCCGCTTTATAAGCGCGCAGATAAGCTCGAACGGGAACAACGGGAAAAGAAGCTGAGCATGAAGCCTTGGACAGACCGCATAAAAGCATCTTTCAGGGGTGATGAACGAGTAATGATGCTGCAGGCGTATTACCGCGAGAACAACTACAGGGTTACAGGTGTATTCAAAGAATCCGTTTCGTTATTGCTTCAGATACCGTTCTTTATGGCGGCTTACAGCTTTTTATCTGAACTTAAGCTCATGCAGGGCATTTCGCTTGGTCCGATAACTGATCTCGGATCTCCGGACGCACTTATTATGGTAGGAACTCTAAGTATAAATGTGCTGCCGATCCTTATGACATTGATCAATTTTATTTCAAGTTTCATTTATTTACAAAAAGGAAGCATCAAAGATAAGGTCAAGCTGTTATTAATTGCATTAGTCTTCCTTGTCTTACTCTATAATTCGCCGTCAGGTCTGGTATTCTATTGGACACTGAATAACATATTCTCTCTTGGAAAGAATATAGTCACTCATTTTTATAAACCTGAGAATTCTTCAGTACTTATAGAAGAATCTTTCAGACCGACAAAAAAAGAATTTTCGACAATGATTTTTTCTTGTTCGGTTCTTGCAGTCCTCACAGGAGTAATGATCCCTTCAGATGTAATTGTTCAAAACCCTGTTGAAATGACAAATACGTTAAGTTATGATCCGCATAGCCCTTTGTTATATATTTTGACGAGTTCTCTGATCGCTTTTGGAACTTTTTTGATATGGATTCCCGTTTTTATCTGTCTTTCAAAGGATAAGGTAAGAAAAGCTGCTTCGTTGGTTTTGCCGGGTATATCAGCGGCAGGTGTAATCAATTACATTTTATTTAATAAGAACTTCGGATTGCTTTCCAATAAATTGATATATGAAAAAAGCATGTATTTTGATTATAAGGAGATACTGTTAAACTTATTTGTCAATATAATCGCCTGCACTTTGGTGGTTTTGATTTCAACTAAGTGGAAGAAAGTCGTCAAATATATGATGATAATAATGTTGCTGGCAGTCTGTTTGCTTTCTGCAATGCGTGTAATTGCGATGACAGTAATAGTATCATCACGATATAACTATTATTATAGTAATACTTCCGAGGATGTCAGTATCCCGTTGACGACAACAGGGAAAAACGTAGTCGTGATAATGATGGATAAAATGAATGGCTCATATATTCCATATTTATTTAATGAAAATCCGGATCTCGTTGATAAATTTGATGGTTTTACCTATTATCCCAATACAGTTTCGTTCGGCAAATTTACAAATACCGGATCACCCGCTCTTTATGGCGGTTATGATTACACCCCTGATAAGATAAATGCCCGTTCGGATGAGTCGCTGAGAGATAAGCATAATGAGGCTCTGTTAACACTTCCTGTCATCTTCTCTGAGAATGGCTGGAATGTAAGTGTAGGAGATCCGTCATATGCAAATTATCAATGGATACCGGATCTGAGTATCTATGAACAGTACGACGGAATTAACGCTTACAATTTGTCAGGCGTATTTAACTACAGGATACCGGCCCTTTCAAATGCGGGAGAAGACCTTGAAATTCGGTTAAACCGTAATCTGTTCTGTTACGGGCTTATGAAATCTTTACCTTATTTTTTCCAAAAGGCCGTCTATTGCAATGGGGAATACTTTTATCTGAATTTTGTGAATAATTCATATACCGGGAATTCTTTACATACGCAGCAGGGTTTATTCGAATGGCATTTACAGGAATATGCTGTTCTTGATGCTCTAAGTGATATAACCGACATTACTTCAGATAATGAAAACTGCTTCTTCATTCTCTCTAACGGTTCGACACATGAGGTCTGTCTTTTAAAAGAACCGGAATACACCTATGCTATTGATATAGATAATACTGAATATGATGAAGAACATGAAGACCGGTTTACAGTAGACGGCGTGACAATGCACATGGATACGGATTATTGTACTTATGCTGCTTATCAATGCTGCATGGAATCCTGTATCGCTTTAGGCAACTGGTTTGATTATCTCAGAGAAAACGGACTCTATGACAATACGAGGATCATAATTGTAGCTGATCATGGTTACGGATTGGGCCAGTTTGATGATCTGTTTATCGAGGATCTTGGTTTTGATGCTCAGGCAGTGAATCCGGTGTTATTGGTAAAGGATTATAACAGCACCGGTTTTTCCACTTCACCGGTATTCATGACAAATGCAGATACTCCTTCGATTGCAGTTGACGGTCAGATAGAAAATCCGGTAAATCCGTTTACCGGCAATCCGATAAATCAGGACGCAAAATATGGAGAATTGCTCATTTTCAATTCAGATTATCTGAATATATATACCAATAATGGCAATATATTTGAGGATCCGACAGCAGTTTGGTATACAGTACATGACAATATATTTGATGATGAGAATTGGAATCTGTATCCGGGAGAACCGCATTGATCCGGAATGACACCTGACAGGAACGAATGAAGAGCTTATAAGACAATGACTTTTTTATCAGTAATATATACGTTGATCATTTCGCCGTTGGAACTTCTTTTTGAAGTTGTTTTTTCTATTGCCGACAGAATAACCGGCAACGAAGGATTGTCGATCATATTTCTGAGCCTCGCAATTAACTTCCTTGTACTTCCGTTATATAAGAGAGCAGATGAACTGCAGGCTGAAGAACGTGAGATCCAGGCAAAGATGGCATACAGGATCAAGCGTACTAAGCAGACATTTAAAGGCGACGAACGTTTTCTGATGCTTCAGGAATACTACCGTATCAATCATTACAAACCTGTCTATGCGCTTAAGAGTTCCGTTTCACTGCTTCTGCAGATACCGTTCTTTATTGCCGCATACAGACTTTTGTCGGGAATGCAGAGCCTTCAGGGAATGAGATTCGGATTTATAACTGATCTGGGCAAAGAAGATGCAATGTTTATGATCGGAAGCTTTCCCGTAAATGTTCTTCCGATACTGATGACTTTGATCAATGTCGTTTCCGGTATTATCTATACTAAAGGTCATCCCCTGAAATCCAAGATACAGGTTTACGGTCTTGCTGCAGTTTTTCTGGTACTGCTTTATCATTCTCCGTCAGGCCTTGTATTCTATTGGCTTCTTAATAATGTGTTTTCTTTAGCGAAGAATATTGTATGTAAACTTAAAGATCCTAAGATGGCAAGGAATATCATATTGTCATTTATCGGTGTCGTAATCCTGGGTACGACAGTTGTAAGAACGGATCTTGATATCAGACAAAAACTGCTCCTGACGGCCGGGTGTGTTCTGCTTTGTTCCCCTCTGATATCCGGATTCTTTAAGAATAATCCAAAGGGAAGGATCAAGGCAGACTCTAAAAATACCCCTGCATTTGTTCTGGGAACGGTTTTGATGGGCCTGATTACCGGCTTGCTTATTCCGGCGAATGTAATCAGTGATTCTCCAATTGAGTTTTTTGATGCGGTTCTTCCTCAAAACCCTGTAATTTATATAGTCAATTCCTTGCTTTTGTCATTCGGAAGCTGGGTCTTATGGGGCGGAGTGTTCTATTTCTTTATGTCTGACAGAAATAAAGTTCTGTTTAGCAAAATGGTCTGGATAATAAGCGGTGTTTCAATCGCTGACTATATGTTATTTGGTACAAAAATGGGAAATATCTCTTCGACCCTTAAGTATGATCTGGCACCGTCTTTCAGTGTTAAGGAATATGTTTTAAATGCTTTAGCTGTGATCGGTATAGCAGTTGTCTTTATAGTATTGTACAGATTGATCCCGCAGTTTATAAAACCGATCCTGATCATTGCAGTTATTTCCGTTTTGGCTGTCGGTGCACTTAATCTTGCCGGTATTTGGGGTACATATGACGGGTATCAGTATCATTTTGCTGAATCTGAAGATACACCTGAGCTTCATTTGAGCAAAAACGGCAAGAATGTTGTTGTATTAATGATCGATCGTGCGGCAGGTACCCAGGTTCCTTACATTTTCAATGAAAAGCCTGAGTTAGTTGAGAAATTTGACGGATTTACGTATTATCCGAACACCTTATCTTATGGCGCCTACACCCAATTCGGAGCGCCTGCTTTGTATGGCGGCTATGACTATACGCCGGAAAGAATAAACGAAAGATCTGATGAGACACTGAAAGATAAACACAATGAATCTCTTAAAGTAATGCCTGTTATCTTCGGAGAGCATGGATATGAGGTAACTGTTTGTGATCCTTCTTTTGCGAATTATGAATGGATACCTGACCTGTCGATATTTGATGATTATCCGGATTTCCGCTGCTATAACACTAACGGTCAATTCAGCATTTTTGATGAAGATGATGAAGGAAGAGCCATAACTGCTATGTCCGAACGTTTGCATTCGATCCGCAACCGAAACTTTTTCTTCTTCTCATTAATGAAGATTTCTCCGCTTATCGTTCAGGAGACTATATATGACGGAGGAATGTATAACGAGTCTTATTCAAACGGGAATTCAGATGAACTGTCTGCATTTGCAGTCGTTCAGAATCTCAAAGGAACTTCGATCAGTTCCGGATACAATATGGAATTCATTAAAGCCTATTCTGTTCTTAGGAAACTGCCGGATATTACTTTTATTGATGACAGCTCCGAAAATACATTTCTGATGTTTGCGAATGAGACGGCTCATTCCCCAAGCCTTTTGCAGGAACCGGATTATACGCCTGCAAACTTTGTTGACAATACCGGATACGATGCCGATATGATCTCTAGGTACACTATAGACGGCATAACAATGGATATGTCTACTGAGACTCAAGTCACTCATTATCATGCTAATATGGCGGCTTATATCCAGCTTGGGGAATGGTTTGATTATCTTCGTGAGAATGGAGTATATGACAACACAAGGATAATAGTCGTTTCCGATCACTCATTTGCTTTAGACCAGTTTGATATAAAATGCGATTCTGTTGACATGGAATGTTTTATGCCGGTCCTTATGGTAAAGGATTTCAATTCGACAGGGTTTAACGTCTGCGAAGATTTTATGACTAATGGTGATACTCCGGCTATCGCAACTTACGGTCTGATCGATGATCCCGTTAATCCTTTTACCGGCAATCCGATCTATTCTACGGTTAAAAACGGTCCTCAGACTGTATTTCTTTCAGACGATTGGGATGTTGAATATAATAACGATAACAAATATATATTCGTAATGGGCTCTTTTTACACTTTTACCGGCGGTGATATACATGATCCGGATAATTGGGTTTATTCAGGCTGATTTGGAGAATAATCCCGCATTTGGCACATATCGGTTCAATTTGACATAAAAAATGTCCTAATAATGGAAGTCTAACTGATTTCATTTATTGATATAATTTCTTAAATTCGTTTCATTCAGGGAGAGATTATATTGGCAGGCGACACTTTTAATAATTCTGATGATCTTTTCAGGGAATTAGAGAATATATATGGTCAGGAAACGGTTTATCCCGAAGAGCAGGATGCTGATAAGCTGTTAGAAGGCCTTAATGCCGAGCAGCGGGAGGCAGTAACACATCTCGACGGCCCGCTTCTTATTCTTGCGGGAGCAGGGTCAGGCAAGACCAGGGTCATCACATACAGGATCGCTTATATGATGAAGAAGCACAATGTTGCACCGTCTTCTATTTTGGCGATCACATTCACGAACAAGGCGGCCAACGAGATGCGCCAGAGGATCGAAGGTCTTGTCGGCGAGCGGTCGAAGTATATCTGGTGCGGAACGTTCCACAGTATTTTTGCCAGACTCTTAAGGCGACACGCTGAGCTGCTCGGATATACTCAGAACTTTTCGATAATCGATACCGACGATCAGCTTAAGCTTGTAAAAGAATCCATGAAGGAGCTCGATATCTCTGACGGCCAGTTTAAGCCGAAGGCAGTACAGAACGAGATCTCCAACGCTAAGAACAAGTTTATCGATGTCGAAGAATATACGCTGACCGCGGGCAAGGAATACTATTACGGGGTTGTTGCGAGGATCTATAAGAGATATCAGGAGAAGCTCCTTGCCAATAATGCGATGGATTTTGATGATATCCTTATCAATATGGTAAAGCTCCTTGAGAATAATCCGGATATCCGGGAACTCTACAGGAATAAGTTCAGATATATCATGGTCGATGAGTACCAGGATACCAATATGCCCCAATACCGTGCCATAATGCAGCTGGCATCAGGCAACGGAAACATATGCGTTGTAGGTGATGACGACCAGTCTATCTATTCTTTCAGAGGTGCTGACGTAAGACTTATCCTGAAGTTCGAGAAGGATTTCCCGGGAGCCGGGGTCATCAAGCTCGAAGAGAATTACCGCTCTACGAAGACGATACTTGATGCGGCCAACTGTGTCATAGCGAATAACAAGAAGCGTAAGAGTAAGCATCTGCGTACTGAAGGTGAAGAAGGCGATAAGATCATAGTCATGAATGCCGATACGAGTAACGGCGAGGCTGAATTTGTCGGCAGGACCATTAAGATGATGGCGGACAAGGGCAAGTTCAGGTATTCGGATTGCGCTGTCCTTTACAGAATGAATGCGCTTTCAAGAAATATAGAGACTATGCTGCACAATCTCGGGATCCCTTTCCGCGTTTATGGAGGAATGAGGTTCTATGACAGAAAAGAGATCAAGGATATTCTCGCATACTTAAGGCTTATCAATGATCCTAAGGATAATATCGCTTTTGAGAGGATCATAAATGTTCCCAAAAGAGGCATTGGCGATACTACCATAGAGAAGATCAGACAGTATGCCATTAATGACGGCATCAGCATGTTTGATGTGGCGATGCGTGCAGTTGATTATCCGGAACTTGTCAGGTCAGTATCGAAGATATGTGCTTTCACGGATCTTATAAACGCGATGAAGGATAAGCTCCGGGAGAATGAGATGGATTTCGCGCAGTTCGTCGATTATGTGGAGAATGAATCCGGTATCATCGAAGAGATCACCGAGCAGCGAGAGAAGAAGGGCGATATCATCGACAGGGTGGAGAACCTGAAGGAACTCTTATCCGAAGCAAAAGAATTCGATAAGGCGCACCGAGCCGAGCCTGTTGATATGGACAGTATTGAAATAGATGACGGAGACGGATTCCCTGTCGAAGTTGATGAGGACTTTTTCTTTGATACTGCCACCGCAGATACGACAGAAGGAATACTCGCGCTTTATCTTGAGAATGCATCGCTTTTTACCGAAGGTGATGAATACAACGATACTGATGATTTCGTTAAGCTCATGTCGATACACAGTGCCAAGGGCCTTGAATTTGGAGCGGTCTTCATCATCGGAATGGAAGAAGGTGTATTCCCGAGTTACAGATCTGTCCAGAGTATGGAAGATACAGAGGAAGAGAGAAGACTGATGTATGTTGCCATTACGAGGGCGAAGAAGAATCTCTTTATTGTTCTTTCGAGGCAGAGAATGTTATTCGGCCAGACGAACTGTAACCAGCCGTCAAGATTCATTAGGGAGATCGACCCCGGGCTTCTCTATCTGATGGGGTCGAAGAGAGAAGCTCCGAAAGATGCTCCACAGGGAGATACTAACAGGGAAAAGTCGAAGAAATCCATTGCTTCTGCCATCAAGTCGCAGTTTGCGAAAGAGAAAGATACGCCTTCCGGATCACATGAAGGACAGCTTGGTCCGGATGATATTACTGAAGGCATGAGGGTCATTCATCCGAGATTCGGTGAAGGGATCATTCTTAAAGTCGAACCTGTCGGAGGCGATGCGCTCATTACTGTCGATTTCGACGGCATGCGCAAGAATATGCTCGCTAATGCGGCCGGACTTAAGAAAGCATAAGGTTTTGCCGAGAAGTGGGCAGGTCATTTGTAGTATAATATTCCAACTGTGTATTAGAAGGAGACTATAACTGATGTCAGATAATCTCAGCTTCCAGGATCTTTATGCCGACAGCGTAGCGAGCATAGGCAGATCGGACAAGATATCCGAAGCTACCAGAGCCAAGGTCAGGATGCTTCATGCCGAGCGCGATAAGCTCTTAAGCGTTAATGCAACAAAGTGCTACCAGTCTAAAGGCAGGATCCTTCCGGAGAAGGACGGAGACATCAGGAACTGTTACGAACGTGACATGGGCAGGATCATCTATTCGCAGGCCTTCAGACGTCTCAAGCATAAGACACAGGTTTTCTTTAATCCTTCCAACGATCATATATGTTCACGCCTTGAACATGTTATCTACGTCGATTATATTGCGTCTACCATAGGCAGCGCACTGAATCTCAATGTCGATCTTATAAGGGCTATAGCTCTGGGACACGATGTCGGTCATACACCTTTCGGCCACAGCGGCGAACGGATACTTAACAAAAAGCTTAAAGAAGTTGACAGCAAGCTTTATTTCGAACATGAATCCAACGGTCTTCGGGTGCTTGATATCATCGAGAAACACAACGGCAATAACGGCCTTAATCTTACGTTCGAAGTAAGAGACGGCATTATATCACATTGCGGTGAATTCTATTCCGAGAGAAAGCTCGAACCATGCAGGGATAAGACGGAAGCTGATATCTCATATCTGATCCCCAAAAAGGGCCGCAGGGTTCCTGCCACATTAGAGGGCTGTGTCGTCAGATTCGCAGATAAGATTGCATATGTGGGAAGAGATATCGAAGATGCTTTGAGAACGGGCGTTCTGGCGAGTGAGTTTGATGTTCCGGCCGGTGCGGATGTAATGGGAAGCTCCAATTCCGAGATTATTAATTTCCTGGTCCAGGATATTATCGAGAACAGCATGGATAAAGGCTGCATCATGATGAGCGACCATGCGGGCGAAGCTTTGGAACATACCCTGAATGATAATGTCAAAAAGATATATACCACGCAGAAAGTAAAGACTTACGAGAAGTACTGCGATGTTATGCTCGAAGGGCTTTTTGATGCTTTTTATGAGGCAGTTCAGAATATAAGCAAGGCCTCGGAATCCAGATCTCCGGCGATAAGGAAATTTGCCGAATTCGTATGTAATCATCCCGAATTCAGGGCAAATGAGAAAACGCCGCTTCCGATCTATGTATCTGATTATATTGCCGGTATGACGGATTCTTTTGCGGTTGGCTGCTTTAACGAAATCTATAAGAGTTAACGGGGAAATAAATATGGGGAAAAAGGAAGAATACGGTTTTTTCGCAATGCTGGACCGCATGCAGTATATCGAAAGATGGGCGTTGATGCGCAACAGCAGGACCGAGAATATCAAGGAACACAGTTTTGATGTTGCAGTCATAGCTCATGCCCTGACTGTTCTTCACAACAGATTTGAAAAAGACAACAAAGATGCCATCCTGCCCGATCCGTACAGGGTACAGGCTTATGCGCTCTATCACGACTGTACTGAGATCCTGACAGGGGATCTTCCCACGCCGATCAAATACCGCAATAAGGAGATCACCAGAGCATATAAAGAAGTCGAATCCGAAGCAGCGGCAAGTCTTGTCGAGCTCCTGCCGGAAGATATGGAAATGAGGGAAGAGTATCTTGAACTTCTGGCGCCATCGGTTTCAAACGAAGAAGAGAAGCTTATCCATAAGCTCGTTAAGGCCGCAGACAAGATCGCGGCATATATAAAATGCTTAAGAGAAGAAAGTAGCGGAAACGCCGAATTCTCTGCGGCAAAGGAAGCGACAGGCAGGATCATCAAAGGCATGGAAATGCCTGAGGTGGAATACTTTATGGATCACTTCGTGCCTTCGTACGGTTACACATTGGATGAGATAACCGGGAGGGATACTTAACAGATGTTTGTAAGGCGTCCCGAGTATTTTGCAGTTGCGGCTTTAAGCGGATTACTGGCTGTTGCCGCATCGGCTTTTATGGTAATAAGTCTTGATACCGGCATTTCCGGACCTGACAGAAAGACCATGAAGAAAGCTGATGAGATCGTTCTTCGTGCAGGTTCCCTGACATACAGTTCCGAGGAGGAACTTAAGATTGCCAGGAGCCGTGTGGAAAACGGCCTGGTATCCTGCGGGGATTATGTCATCTCGGTCATGACATCTCCCGAATATCTTTTGACCGGTGTCTCAGATGATAAGTTTGCATCAGATCTCTGTAACGTCATTTACGGAGAATACCGGCAGGACGAAGTTAATTACATAATGGAAGACCTGAAAGACCATTCCAGGATGGATGCAATAGACAGAGTGATATCTTCGGAGTATAAGGATCTCGGAGCATCGGGTGAATCTTCAGGCAAAGGGTCTGTCATATCAAATGTCAGTCTTGAATCTACGATCGACTCGCCTGAACAGTATACAGTCGGTATCAGGGAAGCTGCAGGTTCATATACTGCTACCGGTGATGAAGTCAGAACAGATTTTTTTGTAGACGGTTCACTTTATTACGGCTATCTGAAGTTTTCTGATGACAACAATTCAAAATCTGACTACCGAGAATTTGTCCTGTCCTGGGACACCGCCGACTGCGCTCCCGGAAGACATGATGTATATGCGCTGTTAAGAAGTTCCGACGGAAGAGGAATCGTGATATCCGGAGGCGAGATCACTATTCCGAATAAAGTCTCCATCGACCAGGGCTCTGTGGCACAGGGTCTGATCCCGAGCGGCAATTCTACGGCATGGTACATGATCGACTGCGGGGATAGTGACTGTTATATAAACTTTGCGGGACTTACGGATGATATTAAGGTTTCTCTGTATGATCTGAAAGGTGATCTTATTGGCACCAACGAGAATCCCGGAATCCCGTATGCGATGCTGAGAGGTAAGGAACAGGATACCGCATCCGTTGCTTTGGAGACCGGAATATCAGGAGTTTCAAATTGTTTTTATATCTGTGTCGGCAGGACCGGTTCAGGAGCTGACATCGAGAAGGATATCGAGTTCACGATGATCCAGTCCAGGGAATGCGCTTATTTTGACGGAAGCTATATGGCAGTTACCGGCGACGACGGCAATGGTAAAGTAAAGCTTACCGACAGAGATAAGATCACTTATGAGGTCGAGAGGAAGAAAGCGGGTATTATCCCTATAAACGGAGCGCTTTCAGCCTGTGTCATCAATGATTCAACGCCGGATAACTATCTGGACATCTATCCGGATTTCGATTTCCTGACCCGTGATTACGCATACTATATGAAGAACTCAAAGAGCATCGCTTTGAGGTGTCTGCCACTTGAGGGTTATTCAGCGAATGTAACGATCCGGGCTAACACGAACGGTGAAGAATATATACTTGAACAGGGGCAGCTCTTTGACGTTCCGTCCGGAGAGACGGTCATTACCTGCACCGTTACGGGGTTTGACGGATTATCGGATTATTATTCGTTCTATCTTCTGAACGGGGATGATGAAGGCGATTTCAGCGAGAATACCTTATCTAAATTTCCTGTAAGTTATTACAGCGGACTTTGGCTTATACACAGTCTTAAGCCTGAATATATCCTTACGCCTTACAATACTAATCTTCAGTTCGACACCGCGCTTGCGGCCGAGGACAGCAAGGCAAGGAGTCTTATTCAGTATTCCTCATATCCGTCTTATGTAAAACCTAACAGCGAGGTGTATGACAAACCTGACTGGATGCTCGCAAGAACGGAAGTCGTAAGCTATTTTATGGATCCAAGAAACTTCCTGACACCCGAAAAGATATTTACTTTCGAACTGCTCGGATTCGATCCGAAGGTCCAAACTGTGGAGGGCGTAAGAGAGATCATAAGAGGATCTTTTATGGACGGTTCCGCAGATTACGATTATGCACAGATTATCTATGAGGCAGGCGAGAATGCAGGTGTATCACCTTATTTTCTTGCCAGCAGGATAATTCAGGAGATGGGATACAACGGCGAATCAGCGCTGTCCAGAGGAGATCTTACAGGTTACGAAGGATATTATAATTATTACAACATAGGTGCTTATGCCACAACCGAGCCCGGCGGCGCGGTGATCAACGGTGCCAAATATGCCCAATGGGGCAGGGACTGGGAAGGTCAGGAGATAACGGATACAGAAGCTTCATACCTGCTTCCGTGGACTTCTGTCGAAAGAGCGATCAAAGGCGGCGCCGTTTGGATTGCATCAGGCTATATCGATAAAGGACAGAACACGCTTTATTTCCAGAAGTTTGATGTGCTTGACGATGGAACCGATAGATATGATCATCAGTATGCCCAGAATATAATGATGGCATATTCCGAAGGAAGAAGATATTACAGAAGTTATGACTCAATAGGCATGACAGATGCGGGATTTGAATTCATAATACCGGTATATAAGAATATGCCTGAGACATACGGGAGTCTGCCTGAATGAGAAGATCGTCTGAAAGGAGAATAACTGCTGTAGCGGCAAAAGCTTTTTCGGCTTTGTCTGCTTTTATCTTTGCTGCGGTCTTCTGCCTTGCAGGTACGGGAGTGAGGGTGAATGCGGATTCGGAGATCGTTATTTCTGCTGTTACCAGACAGACTGATCTGGGCCCCGGAGACATCTTGATCGTCGATGTAGTAGCAAACTGGCTTCCCGGCATTACGGAATTAGGTCCGATTGAATTCAATTTTGATTCCGATAAGGCGGATTATATTTCCTTTGAACAGGGAAAAGAACTTGCGAGTTATGTATTCTACGAGACTAAGGTTGATAATACTCTGACAGTCACTGCAAAGGATCAGATGGCCAGCATCAGTGTTGATGAAAGCGGTGAGGAAACTGTTACTGCTTCTTTCCGCTCGGACTATCAGGTCGTGCTGTTCTCAGTCGTGCTCAGAATGCTTCCTGAATGCAGCGGAGATGTAAATTGCTGGATCAGTGAAGCAGGCGTTTTTGTTTCACCTGAAGAGAATGTTACGGCTAAGATAGGAAGTGGAGTTACGCTTCCCATAAAAAGGACCGGACTTTCCAGTGATGCTACGGTCGCTTCCTTGAAGATCAGAGGCGCTACAATTACCCCTGAATTCAATCCGAACATTACTGATTACAGCTGTTCAGTCGAGCGTTCGGTAACTGAGGTCCAGGTAAATGTAATCGCGAACAATCTTTGGGCGGCGGTCATTATCGACGGCAACCAGCACCTTAATATAGGTGAGAATATCGTCAGCATAAGCGTTACCGCCCAGGACGGTTCGAGCCACATGCGTTATACGATCCATGTCGAACGAAGGGAAAGTGACGTCCCAAACAATGCTTCTCTGGTCGATCTTGACGGAAATACATACACGTTCCTTGATGCACCGAGCGATGCCGAGATTCCTGCCGGTTTTACCCAGTCGACACGGTATATAAACGGATACAGCGTTCCTGTATATACCAGAGAAGGCGTGACCAGTATTTTGCTTTATCTGTTCGACGGCACACAATCTCCGGGATTCTATTTTTATAACAGTACCGCGAAAACGGTCAGACGTTATGAACCTGATAAGACCATCATTGAGACTTCTTCTATCCTTAAGCTGGCGGATATCCCTTCTGATTTTGTGATGCCGGATGAGTTTAAACCGGAGTCGTTCGATACCGGCACGATAGTACTGCCCGGCTATTCGAACAAGAAAGGTGATTTTATCGTTTATCTTTCAGATGAGAACGGAATCAACGATTTCTATTATTATGACAAGATCACCGGTTCTGTCAGTCTTTACAGATTTGCGGATAAGAAGGTCGAGCTTTTGTATTCCTATCTGTTTGACGTTTTCCTTGTAGTTGCTATTATTGAGGCGGTCATTATTACTATTACCGTTTATATTGTTAAAAGGATGGTCTCAGACAGAACAAATCCGAGACCGAAGAGGGTATAAGATCTTATGGGGTTGATCAGGACTATCGTTTTCGGTGATAAGAGCCTTAACGAGAAACAGGAAAAAGCGCGCAAGCTTTTCATGTATCTTGTAAGCGGAGGACTTACTACTGTCGTTAATTGGGTTTGCTATATCGCTTTTGATAAGCTCATCCAGGTCGACATGACTGTTAACGTTTTTGGGAAACCGGTTTCACTTAAGTACATAATTAACCAGATCGTCTGTTGGATAATAGCGGTATTGGTCGCCTATTTTCTTAACAGAATTACGGTATTCAGATCAAAAGGAAGTATTGTCAGAGAGCTTTTGTCATTCACCGGTGCCAGAGTAATATCATTTCTTGTCCTTGAATTAGGCCTTTATTCATTAATGATCTGGGGCTGCGTTGCAATTACCGGCCTGCCGATCGATACTCTAATGACTACGATTTCAATCTTTGGATTGTCATTCGGTTTTACGTACGAATATCTTGTAAAGCTCATAAATTCTGTTTTTGTCGTTATTGCAAATTATGTAATGAGCAAGCTTATGGTCTTCAAAAAGAAAGATATGGTTGATTACCTGACGGAAGAAGAGACTGCTTCCGGGAAAGCTGAGACAGATGCCTGACCAGAAGATACCGGAAGTTCTTACGGGTGCGCTTCAGTTCGGGATCAAACCGGGACTTGAACGCATCTCGGAACTGATGAGGCTCCTGGGTAACCCGCAGGACAGTTTCAGGTCAGTTCATATAGCGGGAACTAACGGCAAGGGCTCTGTTGCCACTTATATTTCTTCGATATTTGCAGCAAGTGATATGAAGGTTGGTGTGTTTACATCTCCTTATCTTGAAAGGTTTTCTGAAAGGATCAGGATCCTTGACGGTAAAAATGGCCTTATGGATTTTATCTCTGATGACTCAACGGGCGAGATAGATCAGGCCGCTCTTGATAAGTATTCGGATATGGTAAAAAAAGCCAGAGAGCAGATGATATCAGAAGGCTTGTGCGATGAACCTACAGAGTTTGAACTCATAACTGCCATCTGTTTTCTTTACTTTGCCGATATGAAGATAGATGCCGCTGTACTCGAAGTAGGTCTCGGCGGAAGGTTGGATTCAACTAATGTAATCAGGGATCCGATGGTCACGGTAATTACGGCAATGGGACTTGATCATACCGGTGTCCTGGGCAATACGATTGCAGAGATTACGGCTGAAAAGGCCGGAATTTTCAAGGAAGGTACACCTGCTGTCTGCTTCGATCCGGACCTCATGATCCTGCCTGAAGAGATGAAGGGCGATGTAAGAGACACACTTATCTCCAAAGCTCGCGAAAAGAATATCGACATAACATTTGCCGGAAATAAAGAGGCCTTTGACAGTGTGTGTTTTACCCAGGATGGCATGATGAAATTCACTTACGGCGGAACTGTTTATGAGACTGCTCTTAACGGCAGGCACCAGATTGGCAATGCAATTACTGCCATTGAGGCTGCAAGAAAATGCGGTATATCCGAAGATGCGATACGGGAAGGAATATCTCTGGCCAGATGGAAGAGCAGGGCCGAGATACTGGGCTTTGATCCTGTAGTGATCCTTGACGGCGGACATAACCCCCAGGGGGCGGTAAGTCTGGGAGAGACCATGAACGAAATGCTGGGAGGACGGCTTAAGGGCAGACCGGTAAGACTTCTCATGGGCGTCATGGCTGATAAGGATGTATCGGGGATTTTGGAAGCCTATAAGTCCTGCGGTATCAACGTAAAGAGCGCGGTTACTGTTACGCCTGATAATCCCAGAAGTGAGAAGGCTGATATTCTCGCGCAAAAAATCAATTATGTGTATAATATCACCGACGATTTGACGGCCTGTGAAAATGCCTGCGAAGGCGCGAAGCTGGCTTATGAAAAATCAGTCAAGGACGGATATATTCTTCTTGCGACCGGATCGCTTTATCTTACCGGTCAGATAAGAGCCACTCTGAAAGGATTGACCGCATGCACGACTATTTAAGCTTATGTATGATGATACAGCCGATAAATGAGTCGAGTCTCATTCTTTTTGATGTGAGCAATGAAGAAAAATCCAGAATTGTACGCCAATACAACAGGGCATTGCAGAACAGTCAGGGTGACGGCACTGACGTAGCCCAGATATTCTTAAAGCCCCTTATCTCGCAGTATCAGAAATGGGGAGATCCGGCATTGCTGTTCGGCCTCTGTCTTGCACGTGAGGGCCAGTTCAAAAGAGCTGAAGGAAGTCTGACATTTGCGATCCAGGGAGTCCTCGGAACGGAACAGTACCTGACGATAGCACAGGAAGCATTGAGAATGGTCAGGGAGGATATCAAGAATCCGCCTGCGGATCTTCCGCCTGCAGATATTGCCGGAAAACTCAAAAATGCCCAGATGGCATCGGGTTCTTCTCCTGCCGCAAGAGCAAACTTTCAGGCACCTATCCTGACAAAAGCCCAAAAGACTTCCGAAGCCCCTCAAATGGCTTCGAGCAAGGAGCGCAGGGACATCATGATGCGTTCCGGTGGTGTTGCTGATGAGCTTCCTGATGACTCAATAGATATTGAGGATATAAAATCTCCGAGAGAGAAGATGAAAACTTTAGTTGTCACGGGCATAGTAATTCTGTCAATGTTACTAGTGACGCTTCTTATCATATTTGGTATTATTCCTCTGATAAAAGAGATCGAGGCCGGAGCTGCTGCCCGGGACAAGATCGAATACCTTGAGGGTGAATTCTACAAGAACAGATACGATCCCGAAGTTTCCGCAATAATGAGCGGCTATGAGTCAAGCTACGGGACTGTCTGGACAAGGGATCCTCAGGAGCAGGAAACGACACCGGCTACGAGTCAGACCGAAGAACCGACTACTACTCCGGAAGAGACGCAACTCACGGCACACATCGTCGAGCCTACGACTCAGGAGACTGAAGAAGATACGGATTCTGACGAGACTCAGGGAGATGAAGATTAATGAACTATATAAGCACAAGAGGATATGAAGGAAAGTTTTCAGCGAGCGAAGCTATCATAAGAGGTATTGCTCCTGACGGCGGGCTTTTCGTACCCGAATCTGTTCCCCAGCTTACAAAAGAAGATCTTGAAGCAATGCAGACAATGCAGTTTTATCAGCTCTCCGCATTTGTTTTGTCCAAGTTCCTGACTGATTTTACTGAGGCTGAACTCCTCGAATATACAAGACAGGCTTATTCCGAAGAGAAGTGGGGTGAGAACCCTGTTCCTTTGGTACAGCTCAATGAATATAACGACAGGGAATATATTCTGGAACTGTGGCACGGACCTACGTGTGCATTTAAGGATGTTGCTCTCCAGCTGCTTCCTCACCTCATGACCGCTTCCGCAAAGAAGACCGGTATAGGTAAAAAGATATGCATACTTACTGCTACTTCCGGTGATACGGGCAAGGCAGCCCTTGAAGGATTCAAGGATCTTCCCGGAACAGAGATAATAGTCTTTTATCCCACCGGCGGCGTGTCTGAAGCCCAGAAACTTCAGATGGTTACGACAGGAGGAGATAATACTCATGTCATTGCCGTAAACGGATGCTTTGATGATGCCCAGACAGGAGTAAAGAATATCTTCGGTGATATGGAATTTGCCATTACGCTCGATGAGCATGACATACTCTTATCGTCTGCGAACTCGATCAACTGGGGCAGACTCGCGCCTCAGATAGCTTATTATGTATATTCATATGTTGAACTGGTAAGAAGAGGCAAGATCGACCTTACTGAATCCTTCAACATCGTTGTCCCGACGGGCAATTTCGGAAATATCCTTGCAGCGTGGTTCGCTAAGCAGATGGGTATCCCTGTCCATAAGCTTATCTGTGCATCCAACCGCAATAAGGTATTATGCGATTTCTTCTCGAGCGGTACCTATGATCGTAACAGAGAGTTCTATAAGACAACATCTCCTTCTATGGATATCCTTATCTCTTCCAATCTTGAAAGACTTCTCTTCGAGATCGCAGGCAAGGATCCCGAGAAGGTAACAGGCTGGATGCGCCAGCTGAATAATGACGGCAAATACAGTGTAGACAAGGATACATTAAAGGCATTACAGAGACTCTTTGTCGGCGGATTTGCCGATGAGACTGGTGTCTCAAAGACGATACTTGAAGTTTATGACCGCACGGACAATGTTATCGATCCTCATACTGCGGTAGGTTTTAACATCTACGGAAGATATCATCAGAGATCAGGTGACGAGAGCAAGACGGTATTTGCTTCCACGGCTTCTCCGTTTAAGTTTGCACCGGCAGTTATGGACGCTTTGAGAGGAGCAGGTTATTCCGAGAATAAGGATATACCGGATATCATTTCCGAACTTGCCGAAGAGAGCGGACTCGTTATTCCGCAGTCCATTTCCGAACTGCCGTCTCTTGAAATAAGGCACAAGGATGTTATCGATAAGGAACAGATGGAGAGTAAAGTCCGCGAGATCCTTCTCGGTTAGTCAGCAATCCAAGGCTTTTTCATTCGTTGAAAAAGCCTTTTTTATAAAAGGGGGAAACAAAAATGAAACGTTATCTTGTATTAGAGAACGGCAATGTTTACGAAGGTGAGGCAATGGGTGCCGAAGGCAGTGTCATTTCCGAGATAGTATTCACCACCGCAATGACAGCATATCTGGAGACATTGACTGATCCGAGTTATAAGGGTCAGGCAGTAGTTCAGACCTTCCCCCTGATAGGCAACTACGGAATCATCACACCGGATATGGAGAGCGGTAAGGTTAACGTATCGGGTTATATCGTAAGGGAAGTCTGTGATCTTCCTTCCAATTTCAGATGTGAGAAGGATCTTGATACTTTCCTTAAGGAACAGGGAATTCCCGGAATCAAAGGCATTGATACCAGAGCGCTTACAAAGTGTCTGAGGGAATCGGGCACAATGAACGGCGCGATCTGTAGCAGACCTGATGAGTTTTCGATCGATGAGATCAAAGCATATAAGATCGTAAATCCCGTTGAAGAAGTTACGACAAAAGAAGAGCAGACCGTTCCCGCAAAGGATGAAATTAAGTTCAAGGTCGCAATGTTCGACTTCGGTATCAAGTCAAATATCGCGAGAGAGCTCGCAAAGAGAGGCTGTGAAGTTCATCTCCTTCCTGCAGACACATCTGCTTCTCAGGTAAAGGAGATCAATCCTGACGGAATCTTCCTTTCTAACGGCCCCGGTGACCCGGAGGATAACGTTAAGGCAATCGAGACGATGAAGGAGATCAAGGACTGGGGTACACCCATCATGGGCATCTGCCTAGGTCACCAGATCTTAGCGCTCGCTCACGGATTTAAAACATCAAAACTCAAGTACGGTCACAGAGGCGCAAACCACCCGGTTAAGAATCTTGAGACCGGCAGGGTTTATATCACATCACAAAACCACGGTTACCAGGTATTGAGCGATTCGATCGATACAAAGATCGCAAAAGAATACTTCGTTAACGTAAATGACGGAACAAATGAAGGAATCAGATATCTTGATAAGCCAGCTTATTCAGTTCAGTTCCACCCTGAAGCATGCGGAGGACCTAAAGATACTGAGTTCCTGTTCGATACATTTATTCAGATGATGGAAGAGAAGAAGGGGGAGAACTAATATGCCGCTTGATAAAACAATTAGAAAAGTTCTTGTAATCGGTTCAGGTCCTATCGTAATCGGACAGGCAGCCGAATTTGACTACGCAGGCACACAGGCCTGCAGAGCACTCCGTGAAGACGGCATCGAGATCGTTCTTTTGAACTCTAACCCTGCTACCATCATGACCGACAAGTCAATGGCAGATAAGATATACATTGAGCCTCTTACACTCACAACAGTTAAGAGGATCATCGAGACAGAAAAGCCTGACTCCATTCTTTCTGGACTTGGCGGACAGACAGCGCTCACACTCTGCATGCAGCTTGCCAAGGAAGGCTTCCTTGAATCACACGGCGTTAAACTCTTGGGTTCTTCGCCTGAGTGTATCGACAAGGCTGAAGACCGCCAGATGTTCAAGGATACGATGGAAGCGATCGGCCAGCCCTGTATTCCTTCAAAGGTCGTAACGACAGTTGAAGATGCTATGGACTTTGCAAAAGAAATCGGTTATCCGGTTATCGTAAGACCTGCTTTCACACTTGGCGGAACAGGCGGCGGTATCGCTAACGATGAGGCGGAGCTCCACGAGATCGCAAGAAACGGTCTTGCTCTGTCTCCTATCACACAGGTGCTTATCGAGAGAGGTATCGCAGGATGGAAAGAGATCGAGTTCGAAGTCATCAGAGATAAAGACGGAAATGTTATCACTGTCTGCTCAATGGAGAACCTGGATCCTGTCGGAGTTCATACAGGCGACTCGATCGTTATCGCTCCTGCCGTAACGCTCTCAGACAAAGAGTATCAGATGCTCAGAACAGCTTCACTTAACATCATCGAAGCACTGGGCGTAGAAGGCGGCTGTAACTGCCAGTTCGCTCTTAATCCCAATTCATTTGAGTATGCAGTAATCGAGGTCAACCCGAGAGTTTCAAGATCATCGGCTCTTGCTTCAAAAGCAACCGGTTATCCGATCGCGAAGGTTGCAACGAAGATCGCGATCGGTTACAGGCTCCACGAGATCGTAAATGCCGTTACAGGTCACACATATGCTGCTTTCGAGCCTGCATTGGACTATGTTGCAGTTAAGTATCCGAAGTGGCCTTTCGATAAGTTCGTCTATGCAAAGAGAAACCTCGGAACACAGATGAAGGCAACAGGCGAAGTCATGGCTATCTCCGATTCTTTCGAGAGTGCGCTCATGAAGGCGGTAAGAGGCGCAGAGATCTCTGCTGACACACTCCACCTCAAGAAGATGGAAGAAGTTGCAGACGAGGATCTCATGGAGCGCTGCGTGACACCTACTGACGAGAGACTCTTCTATGTTGCAGAGGCTATCAGAAGAGGTGTTGAGATCTCCAAGATCAACGCTGAGACAAAGATCGACATGTGGTTCCTGGCCAAGATCAAGAACCTAATCGATTTCGAGAAAGAGATCACAGGTAAGGAAATCTCTTTCGATGAATATGTAAAGGCTAAGAAGCTCGGATTCACTGACAAGGCAATCGCTAGAATTACAGGCAAGCCCGTTACATATGAACTCAAGCCTACATTCAAGATGGTTGATACATGCGCAGGCGAGTTCGAAGCACACACACCTTATTTCTACGCAACATTCAACAGACCTGAAGAAGGTGGCGAGAATGAAGCTGACTTCGAGAAGGCAGGCGATAAGGATAAGCAGACGGTAATCGTATTCGGTTCAGGCCCGATCCGTATGGGTCAGGGTATCGAGTTCGACTATGCCGCAGTTCACTGCGTACACGCATTAAGAAATCTGGGCTATAGAGTTGTAATCGTAAACAACAACCCTGAGACGGTTTCAACGGATTTCGATACAGGAGACAGACTCTACTTCGAGCCTCTCACACCTGAGGACGTAATGAACATCGTTCACCAGGAAAAGCCGTTCGGCGTAGTTGTCGCATTCGGCGGACAGACAGCCATTAAGCTCACAAAGACACTCTCCGAAAACAATATCAACATCATCGGTACATCTGCAGATTCGATCGATATGGCAGAAGACCGTGAGAGATTCGATGAGCTCCTCGAGCGCCTCGGAATCGCAAGACCTAAGGGCTTCTCGGTACTTACTCTCGAGGAAGCGCTTAAGGCTGCCAATGAACTCGAATATCCTGTGCTCTTAAGACCTTCTTACGTTCTGGGTGGTCAGAACATGATCATCGCATTCAACGACGAAGACGTTAACGAGTACATGAAGATCATTCTCGCACAGGGCATCGAGAACCCTGTACTTATCGATAAGTACATCCAGGGTAAAGAGATCGAAGTTGATGCGATCTACGACGGCAAGGATGTCCTTATCCCGGGTCTCATGGAGCACGTTGAACGTGCTGGCATCCACTCCGGTGATTCTATCGCAATGTATCCGGCAAAGCATATTTACGATGACATGTATAAGAAGCTTGCAGATACTACGATCGCACTCTGCGACGGACTGAAATCAACAGGTATCGTAAATATCCAGTACATCGTTAAGGACAACAGGATCTATGTCATCGAGGTAAATCCGAGAGCATCCAGAACGGTTCCTTACATGAGCAAGGTAACCGGCATCCCGATGGTAGATGTTGCCATCGAAGTAAGCCTCGGAACAAAGCTGGCTGACATGGATTACGGTACCGGATTCTACAGACAGTCACCGTATACCGCAGTCAAGGTTCCTGTATTTTCTTTCGAGAAACTCACAGACGTTGATACACAGTTAGGACCTGAAATGAAGTCCACCGGCGAAGTCCTGGGTGTCGGCAGAAACCTCTCCGAAGCACTGTACAAGGGCCTTGTAGCGGCAGGCTACAAGATGTATAAGCGCGGCGGTGTTTTCATCACGGTTAGGAATTCCGATAAGATGGAGATCGTCGAGATCGCAAAGAAGTTCGATTCAATGGGTTTCAAACTCTATGCCACACATGGTACAGCCGATGCATTGAGACAGGCCGGAATGGAAGTTACTGCCGTATCGAAGATCCATGAGTCTGATGAGAACAACACAATGTCACTGATCGAGAGTGGCAAGATCAATTACATCATCTCAACATCTGCAAAGGGAAGACTCCCTGCCAGAGATTCTGTTAAGCTCCGCCGCCGTGCGGTCATGCTCGGTATTCCGTGCCTTACTGCCATCGATACGGCTGACGCTCTTGCGGATTCGCTCATGAGCCGCTTCTCTGAGATCAATACAGAACTCGTTGACATCAACAACATGCGTGACAAGAGACGTAAGATCAACTTCATCAAGATGCAGGGTGCAGGTAACGACTACATCTACATCGACTGCATGGAGAGCATGGTATCTTCACCTGAGTCACTCTCTGTCTACATGAGTGACAGGCACTTCGGTGTCGGCGGTGACGGTATCGTTCTCATCGCTCCCTCTAAGGTCGCTGACTGCAGGATGATCATGTATAACTTAGACGGTTCTGAGGGCATGATGTGCGGTAACGCGATAAGATGCGTTGCAAAGTACATGTACGATGAACGCGGCCACAAGAAGAGACACATGAAGATCGAGACAAAGAGCGGTATTAAGACGCTTGAACTCATGACACTCGGCGGTGTCGTAGCAAGAGTTAAGGTCGACATGGGCAAGGCGGAACTTAACCCGCCCAAGATCCCCTGCACGCTTCCGGGTGACAAGGCAGTTAACGTCCAGGTAAATATAGACGGTGATGAATATAAAATTACAGCGGTATCAATGGGCAATCCGCACGCTGTTGTATTCACTGATCTGGTAGATGTTCTTGACCTCAACAAGATCGGTCCTAAGTTCGAATACTCGACAGATCTTTTCCCTGAGAGAGTCAACACCGAGTTCGTAAAGGTCATTGATGAACATACCCTCAAGATGAGAGTCTGGGAGAGGGGATCCGGCGAGACTATGGCTTGCGGTACAGGTGCCTGTGCAACAGTAGTTGCAGCATGCGAGAACGGTTTCTGCAAGAAGGGTGAAGACATCAGGGTTATCCTTAAGGGCGGTGATCTCATCATCAACTACACAAATGATACTGTCTTCATGACAGGTAACTGTGCTAAGGTCTTCGAAGGAACAATGGAGGTCTGATGGAGACCATTAACAGACAATTCAAAGCAGCAATTTTCGACATGGACGGACTGATCCTCGATTCAGAGAGGACGGTCCTGAAATGTTGGGAAATAATCGGTGAGAAGTACGGTTTTGCTGATATCGTGACATACGGTATCAGCGTTATCGGAAAGAATAAAAAGGCTACCATTGATGAATTCGAGAGAGTTTACGGTGAGCCCGGCGACCGCTACGAGCGTGAGCTCCGTGAGATCTATAACGGTCTGGCTGCCAAGGGTGAGGTTCCGTTAAAACCCCACACCATTGAACTTTTGAGTTCAATGAAAAATGCAGGCATGAAGATCGCCATCGCATCTTCTTCAACACGTGAGGAAGTAACTTCGCAGATGGCAACATTAGGTGCACTGCCTTATTTTGATACATGTGTCTGCGGAGACCAGGTAACTAAGTCCAAGCCTGATCCGGAGATCTTCCTTCTGGCCTGTGATGCACTGGGCGTAAAGCCTGAAGAGGGTGTCGGACTTGAAGATTCATTTAACGGAGTCAGATCATGCAAGGCCTCAGGTCTTTATACGATAATGGTTCCGGATATTATCCAGCCTGATGATGAGATGAAGGGATTAGCAGACGTTATCCTGCCGTCACTTGCAGATGTTCAGGCTTTCTTAAATCTCAGGTAATTGTTGTTATACAGATAGTTTAATACGGATGCGCCGATGATGATGGCGTATCCTATTATGCTCAAATAATCCGGAATCTCACCCAGGAAGATAAGTCCCAAGAGCGCCGTGAAGATAACGGTTGAATAATCGTAGATGGATATTTCTTTCGCAGGGCATGCGGCATAAGCGGATGTTATGAAGATCTGTCCGAAACAAGCTGATACACCGGTCATTATGCAGAAGAAAAACTGAAGCCAAGTTATCGGTTGATATGTGAATATGATGAACGGGATAAGTGCAATACAAGAGAATGTGGAGAAGAAAGCAACAACTACTATTCCGCGTTCACCTTTGATCGTTGCCTTGCGCAGGAATGCGTAGGCTATGCCTGCGCAAATCCCTCCGATAAGGGCGATTACAAGAGGGAATACCGAGTCACCTGTTATTCCGAGAGTGCCAAACAGGAATGAAGGTTTTACAACGAAGATCGCACCGACGATCGCCGTGAGAATGGCAGCCCATTGGAACCCGTCGGCAGCCTCCTTAAGAACGATTATTGATGTCAGCATCGCGAAGAACGGCGAAAGCTTGTTGAGCATCATGGCATCTGACATGTTGGTGTTTGAGATCGCATAGAAGTTAGCTAAGACACCGATCGTGCCGAATGATGCACGCATGAACAGATAAGGGAGCGAACCTTTCTTAATCTTGAACTTTTCGGGACTCCTGGCGAGCATAACATAAGACATCACGATAGCTACAAGGTTTCTGAAAAATGCTTTCTGAAATACCGGCATATCGCCTGCGAGATTAATGAATAAGGCCATGCATGCAAAGGAAAATGAGGATAGTAAAAGATATACTATTCCTCTTTTGCGCGGCGATAAGTTGTTAAGAAGTTTAAATGTCATAGCAATAATATGATAATAGATTTAAATCTATAATTATTTACATTTAACATAGAGGAACAGATCATTTACAGTTTCTTTGAATTCATAGCCGGGTATGCTGATTTCGTTCTCAGCTACTATGTATCCCGGCTCTATAGTTGAGATATAGGATTCGTTTCCGTTAATTATCCCCCATGAAAGACCAATGCCCTGTTCCGGAAGAAGATAAAAAGCCGGAAATGGTGTGATAGCTCTATCAAAGAATATTGTATTTTCCCAACGTGAAGATGCGTTGGGATTATACTTTATATCCTGAATCGGATTAAAAGATCCGTCTTCATTTATTGGAACAATGAATGAATTGTTGTTGATCGCAAGCAAAAGAGTAGTAATTTGTATGATTGAATATATCAAATGTGCAAAATAAGTCTTATTTAGATATTGTTGTCTATTTAAAAATATAACAACAATGGCAAACCAGGCAATCTGATATAGTACTCTGAAGTCTCTCCAATCAAAAATATCGTAAAACACGACCTGAAGTGCCCATGCGATACCCAGAATTATTGTCGCAGTTATTTCAAGATAGAAGGATTCAGTCAATTTTTCTTTTTTCTTTAGTCTGCGTAAAACGATAAAAACCAGGAATCCAAATAATAAAGTATATGCATATCTGCTGAAAACGAGAACCCAAGCTTCTTGTGAAGGATCAAACCATAATGTTATATTGGTAAACCCATGTTGCAGAAGCATAATGATTTTATTGCCAATTCCACTTACATTTCCTAATTCAAACCTGAATCCATAAATATACGGTACCCAAGTGAGATCGGTGATGCGGTAGATTATCAAACTTGCAATTACATAAAGAGAGATCAAAAAGACTTTTGACAACTTATTCTTGTATCTTAAAATTATTGTTATGACAATGGGAAAGAAAAAAACGAAGAAAATAATTCTGTACAATCCGGAAATTACATAAATAATGAACAGAAATATATCGGCTAATGGCGTACTGTTCTTATATCGAAATATTAAAACACCTACCCATAGCATAATAATACCGTAACCTGGAATCTCCATCATCGAAGATAGGCCGTAAAACCACGTTGTATTTAGCAAACCATAGATAAAAGATAAAACCAAAACATCCTTTGCTTTAGGTTTAGCAAGAAATAAAAAACAGATAAAGCATAGAGAAACGATCATTGAATTAAAAACAGGAATAGACCACATATGCCATCCGAAAACAAGTCCCGGTAAATACCATAATAATGTTGGAGTTATACCATGATATGAGAAATTTCCGAGTTTAGTTTCATAGCCGGCATAGCCATTATATCCGGTAACTGTCTGGTTGTCGGCATATTCATTATAGAGTTCACGCCAATATGTTAGTTCGTCGGCATTGGATGGGTGATAGGAGCCAGGACCTCCGGATAACAAAAACAGACATCCCAAAATAATAAAAGGCAGAATAGCGAAAAAAATATAAATCAACACTTTGAATAAAGTCGATTCGGTTCTATTGGAGTTTTCGGTATGTTTAAAAGACAGTGACGTTGCGTTTGACTGTATCATATCGTCGATACCTCATTAGTATTAGCTGGAAGAAATTTTGAATGTATTATATCAAATAAAACTAATTGAAAGTCTTATCAAACGCCTTACACATTTGATGGATATAAGTTCAGTATTCAGCGAATCCTCCGTTGTGTTTTTCCTTATTTGATTGACACAAACAACAGCACAAAATAAAATATTTAAATTATTTATAATAATCGAGGTTTATATATGCTCAGAGTCGGTATTTTAGGTTGCGGAAATATAGCTGCAAAAGTCTGTGACAGCCTTAAAGGGAATAAGAAGGTCGTTGTCGCAGGTGTTGCTTCCAGAGAAAGAGCCAAAGCGAAAAAATTCGCTTCAAACCACTGTCCTGATGCAAAGGTGTTTACCGGATATGAGAAGCTTGCATCGTCCGATGAAATCGATTTGATCTATATTGCTACGCCCAACACATATCACTATGAACACGCTATCATGTGCATAAAGGAATATAAGAATGTCCTTATAGAAAAGCCCTTTGCCATGAGTAAGGCAGAAGCGGACAGTATCTTTTTCGAAGCTAAGAACAGGAATGTATTCGTTGCCGAGGCAATGTGGACATCCTATCTGCCGCTTCATCAGAAAGTCCTTGAATGGATAAGCAAAGGCAGGATCGGAGCAGTGAAGTATGTGACTGCCAATCTGGGCTACGATATTTCCGCTGTTCCCAGGCTCAACAGTCCTATATTGGGCGGCGGAAGTTATATGGACCTTGGAGTATATACGACAAATTTCGCGCTTTCTTTTATGGGCAGCGATATCAAAGTGTCCAGAGTCTTTGCCAGAAAGCTTTCTTCCGGAATAGACAGAGATACTACATATTCAATGGAATCCGAGGACGGAAGCATCCTTGGGAATTTCTATGTCACCATGTGTGCTGATACCGACAAGGACGGTGTTATCGTAGGCGAAAGAGGAAAGATAAAACTTTCAAATATCAACAATTACAGAAAGATAGCCGTCTATTCGCCTGACGATACTCTCCTCGAAGAGATCGAAGCTGAAAAAGACTACAATCACGGATATGTTTTTGAGTTTGAGAGCTGTGCCGCAGCTATTTCCAAGGGCCTTATCCAGGCTCCGGAAATGCCCTGGTCAAGGACTATCAGGATCGCACAGATCAACGATACCATCCGTTCCATGATGTGATTATGACTGATACCAATCAATCGAAGAACAGAAAACGCATTAAGTTCGTTGTTTTCAACGGAATCGTTGCTGCTTTGTATGTAGTTTTTACCGCTCCGTTTGCGAATATCGCATACGGTCCGATCCAGGTCAGGGTCGCTGAAGTAATGACGGTGTTTCCGATCTTCTCATGGGGAATGATCCTGGGAGTAACGCTCGGATGCTTTATTGCAAATCTTGTTAATCCGGGCAATCTGGGTCCGGTAGATATTATCGGAGGAACTCTTGCTACACTCATAGCCGGAATCCTCTCATACTTTATAGGTAAGAAAAACAATTGGCTCGGATTAATACCGCCGGTATTGATCAACGGACTTATCGTCGGAGGATATCTTCCGTTTTTATTGGTCGACAGCAGGAGTACGGTTACTCTCGATGCTGTCATTATAAGTATGCTTTCCGTTGCCGGAAGCGAAGCGGTTTTGCTTATAGTTTTAGGTATTCCGCTTATGCTGGTAATGGAAAAGACAGGTTTAAAGAACAGGTTACCATGACACAGTATTTTGATCCCAATCCGACAACGCCTTCTGACCGTAAGATGATCCCGTACAGGATGAACGGAATCAACTTTGAGTTCTTTACGGACACATCCGTATTCTCCAGAAATGAAGTTGACTTCGGAACAAATCTCCTTATCGATACGTTGGTAAAAGACATCAAGGCAAGAGGTCCAAAGATGGAGCGTTTTGTTGACCTCGGCTGCGGGGTCGGCATCGTAGGAATAGTTATTAAGTCATGTTTTATGGCTTTTGACGTAACAGGCGTAGACATCAATTCAAGAGCGGTTGCCCTGGCAAGAGAGAACTCTTTGCATAACGGTGTAAACTGCAGGTTCATGTCAAGCGACATCTTGTTCGGCGTAAGGGATGAGCATTTCGATATTATTGCGACAAATCCGCCCGTCAGGGCCGGAAAGAAGACTGTATTCGGTTTTTACGAGCAGTCCTTTGAAGTACTCAATCCCGGCGGATATCTTTATGTTGTGCTCCAGCGGAAGCAGGGCGCACCTTCTACTATGGATAAGCTGAAGGAACTGTTCGGCAATTGCGAGACACTGGCGATCGACGGCGGTTACAGAGTTATGAGGGCCAGAAAAGAATGACGCTGCCGTATCCTTTCATCGAATCATATCTGATGTTCTTTATATACAGTTTTGTGGGATGGGTAATCGAGGTTATCTATTACGGCATCACCGAAGGTAAGTTTATCAACAGAGGATTTCTTGCGGGCCCTTTGTGTCCTGTTTACGGTCTGGGTTTCTATGCCGCCATATGGATATTCGAACCTTTCAAAGATAATTTTCTTATCCTGTTCTTCGGCATGGCTACAGCATGTACGATTGTGGAGCTGATCGCAGGTTTTATCCTATATCATGCCTTCCATATGCGCTGGTGGGATTATTCAGACTATAAGCTCAATCTCGGAGGTTATATCTGCCTTAGATTCTATATCTATTGGGGAATTGCCGCATCGCTCGGAATGTATGTCCTGCATCCTGCGGTAAAGTGGCTCATTGCGCACATCAACTATCCTGTCAGGCTGGGAATACTGATATTCTTCACTGTCATACTTGTTGCTGACCTTGTAACAACTATCGTTACGATCGTCGGATTCAAGAAGAAATTTGCGGCAATGGAAAAAGTCGTAACGGGCACGAGAGCCGTATCCGACAAGATAGGATCCCAGATCTACGGAGCGGTCGATACTATTGTTACCGTAAGTGAACCTACGAGAAACCACTACGAACAGTACAGAAAACTCTTAGCCGAGAACCGTCAGCAGGAAAGGGAACTTGCTGCACAGCACAGGGCAGAAGAGAAAGCATTTGCGAATCAGTTTACAGAGGTTGAGAAAGAAAGCCTCAGGCGTGCCAAGGAATCAGCTTCCAACGTCATGGGTTCCATGGTCGCATCGTTCAAGAAAAACGAGCAGCGTCTCGTAAGGGTAGTCTGGGTCAGATCGACTGATGCCGGTGCTGCCGTGATGAGATTCATCAAGAGAAAGACCGAAAACGGGAATGATGAGATCTTTGATATCGATGAAGTTAATCCGGACGCCTCTGATTCAAATTGAAAAAGATATAGGCATTTTTTATAATATTCGGGTTATATACTTAAAGGAGGCATTATATGTCATCAGCATGTGATTCATGCCCTTCAAAGAACGGCTGCACGTCGCAGGATTCCTGTCCTTCGGCTAATGGTATCGTAAAGGATCCGCTCGCATCCGGTTCTTCTGTTAAGACCGTAATCGGTGTTGCCAGCGGTAAGGGCGGAGTAGGTAAATCTTTCGTTACTTCGGTTCTTGCAGTTCAGCTTGCTAGAAAAGGTTATAAAGTCGGCATAATGGATGCGGATGTTACGGGTCCGTCCATTCCCCAGTCATTCGGTCTTACCGAGAATCTCAGGGCAAATGAGGATCAGCTCATAATGCCGGCAGTTACATCATCAGGTATCAAGACAGTCAGCATCAACCTTTTATTGGATAATAAGGAATCTCCCGTTATCTGGAGAGGCCCTGTCTTAAGCTCACTTCTTAAGCAGTTCTGGGGACAGACAAACTGGGAAACACTTGATGTCCTTCTTATCGACATGCCACCGGGAACAGGTGATGTTCCCCTTACCGTATTTCAGTCTGTCCCGATCGATGGTATCGTTCTTGTAGCGACAAGCCAGGATCTCGTATCCATGATCGTCAACAAAGCCCGCAATATGGCATCAATGATGAAAGTTCCCGTTCTCGGCATGGTCGAGAATATGAGCTATATCAAGTGCCCTCACTGCGGCGAAGAGATCAGACTTTACGGTGACGGATCTTCGATTGAGAAATCCGCAGCTGATGTAGGTTCCAAAGTCACGGATAAGCTGCCTCTGGATCCTGAAGTTACAAAGCTTGTTGATTCCGGAAACGTTGAGAAAGTTGCTGAGGATCTTCTTGCCGGAACAACGGAAATGATCACCGGTCTGATAGAAAAGTGAAACGCAAATATCTGTCCGTAATACTGGCTGTTGTCCTTTCTTTCGCCGTGTTCTGTTCATGTTCGAAAGAAAAGGCGGTCCAAGATCCGTTGATGGAATATCTTGGCGACTATTCATACAGCGAACCTGCCATATGTATGGTGTATGAACCTGTTGAAGATGAGACGGATGAGAACGGAAATCCGTTCTATGGGATCCAGTACCGCAAGATATCTGATCTCGACGGGCTCCTTGCCTCAGGAAATACGCTTGTTATCTATTTCTACAGTTCGATGGACAGCAGAAGCGCCCAGGTTACGGCTTCCGTGGAAGATCTTGCCCAGCTCTGCAGCGGCAGACTGCATGTTCTGATGCTGGATGCGGTCGAATACCGCACTCTTCTGGAGAAATATGATATCAATGCCGTCCCCGAGTTTGTCCTGATAAAGTCAGGGCAGTCTGATAAAGTTTTCGGCAGCAGTTCATATGATTATTGGACCATGAATGATGTGGTATTATGGCTTAAAGACAACGGCGCGGCTTAAAGGTGAAGATCATGGGTAATATCATATCGGTCAGTACGATAGGGCAGGACAGTCACAGATTCGGTGAGACGACGGGCAATACTACGGTAAGGCTCGGCGGGGTTGACATTCCATTTGATAAGACTATAGTCGCAAACAGCGACGGCGATGTCGTGCTGCATGCCGTCACAAATGCTGTATCTGGTTTTACCGGTGTAAATATCCTGGGAGGAGAAGCAGATAAGATCTGTCTTGAACAGGGTATTAAAGACAGTTCGGTTTACCTTAAGAAAGCTCTCGAATGCATTAAGGAAGGTAAGATAGTACATTGTTCACTTACCATTGAATGTCTTCGTCCTAAGCTAATGCCGCACATTCCCCGGATGAAAGAATCTGTCGGAAATCTCCTGGGGATCCCGGCAACTTCTGTCGGCATCACGGCAACGACCGGAGAAGGTCTTACCGGTTTCGGCCGTGGTGAAGGAATACAGGTCTTCTGTATCCTTACGTTCGCAAAAGAAATCTGAGATCTGTCAGTCGCTGAACGGTTCGCTCTCGCCGCGGGTCCTTACGATCTCCGATGCAATTGCGATATCTTCAGGAGTTGTAATCTTAAGATTCGAATACAGTCCTTTTGTCAGATAAACATCAAGTCCTGCAAGTTCTGCAAGTGCCGTGTCATCCGTAGCAGTAATCCCTTCGTTAACTGCTTTTGCATAGCAGATCTTTATATCTATATATTTGAACCCCTGAGGCGTAAGAACTTCGTAAAATCCCGACCTGTCCGGTGTGGCAGTCACTTTTATTTCGCCTGCGGGAGAGATACTTACTTCTTTTAATGTATTCTTTACCGGAACGGCCGAAGCACAGACGCCATGTGCCTTAAGTCCCTCGATGCAGGCAATGATCTCTTCTTCAGTAACGAGACAGCGCGCTCCGTCGTGGACAAGGACGAGATCATCATCCATTGCGTCTGTGATCATGTTAAGACCTGCCGAGACGGATTCTGTCCTGGTGTTTCCGCCCAATGAAAAAACAATATCGATATCAGGGAAATATTCCGAACACATGGCTTTAAGAGTGCCGATAAGATCAGCTGTGGTAACAAGGATGATCATGTAATCCAGCCCGTCATATCTGCTCCTGCAGACACCTGCTATTGCCTCAAGTGTCCTTAAGATAACGGGTTTGCCTTCGACATTCCGCATGAGCTTCGGCATTCCTGTCCCCATACGTGTCCCGCTGCCTGCAGCCGGTATCAGAAAATAGCAATTGCGGTCCATAAGAACACCTCCTTGTACTGTTATGAGAATAGTATATCAACAGCTTCTTTAAGATTGTCCGCGTAAATGAATTCCGGTACGGGATTACCCGCGAATGCTTCAGGAGAAGCGTTCGCGAGTTCTTTCTCAAGTGCATCTTTGGAACTGCCGGGAAGGACCACGGTCGTAATGCCGAGCCTTGCAGACGAAAGGCATCTCTTTAATATTCTGCTCACAGGTCTTATCTCTCCGGAAAGACCCACTTCACCTAAGATAAGCGTATTAGGCTTTACGCTGACTCCCCTTGCCGAAGATACGGCTGCCATGCATACGGCGAGGTCTGTCGCCGGATCGCTTACCTTAAGGCCGCCGATGACATTAACAAAGCAGTCCTTGGAAGTAAGTCCCAGACTGAGAAGCTTCTCGCACACGGCAAGCAGCATAAGAACTCTGCCTCTTTCAGGTCCGGAAGTCATTCTCTGCGGATTTGGATATACACTTTCGGTGCAAAGCGCCTGAACTTCTATGGTAAGAGCGTCATTGCCTTCGAGAGTGGATGTGAGTACAGATCCCGGGCTGTTGAGCGGCCTTCCTGCAACGAGCAGAGCCTTTGAACTGTCGACGGGAATAAGCCCTGTCTCACCCATTTCGAAAAAGCATATCTCATTGGATCTTCCGAAACGGTTCTTGGCAGACCGTATGATGCGGTATCCGCCCGTAGCGTCACCTTCAAATCCCAATACGGTATCCACCATATGCTCAATGGTCTTAGGGCCTGCGATGGAACCGTCCTTCGCGATATGGCCTACCATGATTATCGTAATGTTATTAGTCTTCGCGATCCTGATAAGGCCGGCTGCGACTTCCCTGATCTGCGCGACTCCGCCTGGTGTTCCCGCGACCTGCTCTGAGTACAGAGTCTGGATGGAATCGATTATCGCCAGACACGGCTTATGAGCCTTAAGCTGTTCTGCAATCGCTTCGAATCTGGTCTCTCCGCAGATAAGGATATCTCTTTTGATCTTAAGCCTTGAAGCCCGCATTCCGATCTGGGCGGGGGATTCCTCGCCTGAGATATAGAGGATCTCACCCTTGGCTTTATATGAATCGGCAAGCTGCATTAGGATAGTCGATTTGCCGATTCCGGGTTCGCCTGCTACAAGCGTTACGGAGCCTTCAGTTACACCGCCTCCAAACAAAGTATCAAGACTCGCGATACCTGTGGAATGCCTTTTGTAATTCTCTTTGCCGGCCTCACTCAGTCTTACTGTAACTGCTGAATCGGTCCATGAATACTGATTAGCCGTAAATGCGGGTGAGTCTGTCTTTGCCTTTGCAGGAGCCTTCTCGGAGGGTGCCTCGACAAATGTATTGAACATTCCGCAGGCAGGACATCTGCCCATCCAGCCTGATGTCTCATATCCGCATTCCTTACAGAAAAAAGTGGTTTTCTTAGCCATAAATATTTCCGTCCGAATCTTTGTTTTCCTGATTATAACAAAGGTTGATTTCGATTAATGGGACAAAAAAATGAACGCAATGAACGTAACGCAATAAACGGGGCGGTTGAGTCAGCAAAAAACGATCAAACCGTATTGAGCACGATGTACAGCTTTTTGTACAGCAAAAATGCCTGAAAAAGGCTGTTCCCGAAGGAGACAGCCTCAAAAAACCTATTACGCTGAACGGCTTACAGTGTCTTGAAGTATTCACAGGCCTTTAACGTGTTTTCGTAAGAACCGAATGCTGTAAGACGGAAGTAGCCTGCGCCGTTCTCACCGAAGCCTTCACCAGGAGTGCCGACGATGCCGAATCTGTTAAGGATCGAATCGAAGAATTCCCAGCCGCCCATGTTATCGGGGCACTTGAGCCAGATGTAAGGTGAGTTTACTCCGCCCGTGAAGTAGATTCCCTTTCCGGCAAATACTTCTGCAAGGGCGGCAGCGTTGCGCTTGTAGTAAGCGATGTTTGCTTTACAGTCTTCCAGACCCTGTCCGGAGAGGGAAGCGGCTGCGCCCCTCTGTGTTATATATGAAACGCCGTTGAACTTTGTTGCCTGGCGTCTGGCCCAGAACTTGGAGAGTTTGACGCCGCCCGATTCAAGTCCGTCCGGTACGACTGTCCAACCGCATCTTACTCCGGTGAACCCTGCGAACTTAGAGAAGGACGATACTTCGACAGCGCATGTGTCAGCGCCGGGAATCTCATAGATCGTATGGGGCTTATCTTCTGAAATAAACGCTTCGTAAGCCGCATCGAAGATAATGAGCGAACCTGTCTTGAGCGCGAAGTCTACCCAGGCTGTCAGGCCTTCGTAACTATAGACTGCTCCTGTAGGATTGTTGGGCGAGCAGATATAGATTACGGAAGGTCCGATGTTTGTATCTGCGGGAGGAAGCGGAAGGAAGTCGTTCTCCTTTGAACCTGCCACAAAAGAAACCTTTCTGCCGTTCATGAGGTTAGAATCAACATATACAGGATAAACAGGATCCGGGATGATGACCGGGTTGTCGCCCAGAACGTCAGGAAGATTGCCCAGGTCGCTCTTGGCACCGTCTGATACATAGATGATATCCGATGTAACTGAAGGTGCACCGATCTCTTTGTAGTGGGCAGCAATCGCATCTCTTAGGAAATCGTAGCCGTATTCCGGCGGGTAGCCGTGGAATGTTTCCTTTGAGGACATCTCTTTAACTGCTTCTTCCATTGCCGACGTGATCGATTGGGGAAGGGGAAGGGTCACATCGCCTATTCCCATTCTTATTATTTCTCTGTCAGGATTCTCTTCCTGGAACTTCTTTACGCGCTTGGCAATGTCAGAGAAAAGGTAGGTTTCTTTTACGTCAAGAAAATGTGTGTTGAGTCTTATGTCCATGGTATAAACCTCGGAATAATAAATTTGCGGATATTGTAACACGCATGAAAACACCGGCTTAAAAAAATGTTTCGTACAAATGCACAAATGATTGTTCGCAAACGGGAGGTCATTGTAAAAAATGTTTGCATCGTGGTAACGGTGTATAATCTGCATATTAAGTTATTGGCAACCGGCTTTATGCATTGAATATTTCGGAGTGATTTCTTGGAAAGTCTTTGGAGCGTTTTTTATCCGGATAAGTATTCTAATCCCGAAACGGATACTAATGACACGCTTTACATGCGTATAAGAAGAGTCAGTTCCAAGTATCCTTCGAGGATCGCCCTTGAATACGGATACAGGAAATTTACTTATGCTTCTTTTCTCGACAGGATAGATGAAGTAGCTAAGGCCTGGAAGAATCTCGGAGTGGGAAAGGGCGATAAGGTCATTTTGCTCATGGGGCATAATCCGATGAACCTGATAAGCGTCTATGCTTTGGATAAGTTAGGCGCTGCAGCTGCTCTGGCGGTTCCGAATCTGGCGACGGAGCATTTTGAGATGTATGCGAATTGTGTGGGTGCCAAGTTCTGCGTTATGAGCTGCAACCAGTATCTGAATTATTCTTCCGTTCTTAAGAACACGGCAATAAAGACCGTCATTATCGGCAAATACAAGTACATGATATCAGGAAGAGACAGACTGGCGTTCCCTTTCTATCCTCTGGCAAGCTATGATACACCGAGGCCGAAGTCCGTTCCCGAGGGAATAAGACTTATGTACTGGAAAGATGTTCTGGAACT
Source organism: Saccharofermentans sp. (assembly GCA_045532275.1). Classification (GTDB taxonomy): domain Bacteria; phylum Bacillota; class Clostridia; order Saccharofermentanales; family Saccharofermentanaceae; genus Saccharofermentans. The sequence continues at coordinate 88,818 of JAZSFQ010000017.1, forward strand.
TCCCGTGAATGAAGATTCCAACCGTGAAGACGCATTTGACAGGGATACTGACAGGCCTGCGCTCTATCTTTTCCCGAGTGATGCGGAAGAGGAATTAAAAGCCGCTGTTTTTAGTTCGAAAAGTATAAACCTATCGGCGAATCTTACGGAGATGGTATTCAAAGCAAACGAGGACCTTACCGGAAAACCCGCAAGAATGCTGTGTCTCAACGAGAGTTGTTTTGCTTTCGGATTTGTCGCCGGAATACATAATGTTCTTTCAAGCGGGCAGACTGTACTGCTGTTTACCTGGTTCGATACCGATAAGCTATTTTTCGCCATAAGACGTTACAGACCGGAAGTGCTTATCGGATATAACAGTACTGTCGCATCGATCAACAAGGCCGGACCGGGTTCAGAGATCCTGAAGTATGTTGACAGGATCATAGTCGGAGGAGGTCTTCTTACCAGCAGCCAGAAGGCGGTCCTGTTCGAGATCGCGCAGAATTCAGGAAGAAAGCTGTCTGTGTGTTCCATCACCTGTTGTGACGAGATACTTACCTATGCATACGGACCATCTGACCTGCAGAGCGACAGATTGCTGGGATTTCCTTTGCCTGGAGTCTTTATGAAAGTGGCAGACAGCGTTACAGGTCTCGATGCTCCGGAAGGATCGGAGGGCGAAATAGCAGTCTGTTCTCCTATTTACAGCTATCTCAAGGAAGACGAGATCAGGGCAGAAAAAAGGGACTACAAGAAGCTCCCGGACGGAAGAATATGGTATTTTACCGGCATTATAGGGAAACTTGACGGTAATAAGATGTTCTACCTTGTCGGTGAAAAATCGAGAACAGCAAGGATCAACAGTTATCCTGTATATCCGTATAAAGTAGATGAAGCGGTACAGATGACAGAGGGCGTTGTCGAATCATGTTCCGTTATTATTGATAATCCTGAAGGACCGGTCCTTATATCGGCTGTTGTTCCGGAAGAGGAGTATTTCTATGACAATTCCAAGATGGAGGATCTCAGGGACCGGATAAAGACGGAATGTGAAATGACCCTTCATGAGGCGATGAGACCTTCGGAAGTTTCTTTTCTTGTTTCATTGCCCAGAGATTCCAAGGGACTGATCGATTATGAATCCGTAAAGGAAAAGATCGGAATAATACAGAATGACGAATCGACAGAATTCAGCCTGCCGGAATCTGCGAACCCCGAGTGAGAAATTACTATGATTTCGTGGTATTATCTATATTTAGGGTCAGTTTTTTACGGCTGACACATATGGATAAGGATTAGGAGTAAGATAGATATGAAAAGACTTTCAGTGAAGGTCACGGCGCTTGTCTGCTGTGCAGCCTTTATACTGTCGATAGCAGGATGTTCAGGAACAGGAAACAGTTCAGGAGAAAGGCGTAACAGGGACGGAAGCAAGCCGGAAGGTACCGTTGCGACAGATCCCACGTATGTTACTGACCCATCATCAGGTCCTTCAACGGTCGATAACGGCAATTACATCCCAACGTCGGATACCCTCACATATCCGGATCACGTAGCCTCATTTGATGAAGTCCATCCTTCACATCCGAATGGAACCATCAGCGGGAAAGAAGCTCTTGATCTGTTGTCTGACGTTGAATATTCGATCCTGCACCATGAGATCAGTTCCTATTCCGATATTGAGATCCTCTTCGAGAATCCCGAACAATATGGATTCGACATTAAGGATGTAACGTGGGGCGATACTGCATCCGTTGATGATTATGACGATGAGAAACAGTTTTATCAGTCACAGCTTGATAAGCTCTTTACGATAGACAGGGATTCGCTTACGGGTGATGACAAGATCTGCTGTGAAAAAATGATCTATGACTGTGAAGAAGCGGTATATTCATTCTCTTATACGGCATTTGAGTACTATTCGATGGTTTTCAATTTCCTGGTAGGACCTCAGACGGAGCTCCTTTTTGTGCTGGACGTCTATACGTTTGATACCGTCAAAGATGCCGAGAATTATATTCTGCTGGTTAAGGATGTTGACAGATATTATGACAGGCTTTGTGAATATGAGGAGACAAGGGTATCGCTTGGTTTTGCATCCTCTGATGAAAGCTATGAAGAAGCAGCAGTCTCATTTGATAATCTGTCGGCTCAGAAAGATGACTGTTTCCTTTATGAAACGTTTGAAGAGAGGCTGGATAACATCAAGGGGTTATCTTCTTCTGACAGAAGCAGGCTGATATCAGAACACGAAAAAGCTATGAAGGAAGTCATGTTCCCCGAATTTGAGGAATGCGCCCGCCGTATGAGAGCTCTTAAGGGTTCGGGAGGATCTGATGCAGGTCTTTGCAATTACAGAGGCGGTGAAGCATATTATGCCCATCTTACCAGGACTATGACCAACAACGGTTCCGGACTTGATACCTGCATCAGCACGCTGGATTCGGAGATAAGCAATGTTTATGATGACTTTATGGGAATGGTGTATTCCGGTTTTGACTGGTATGACGAGTATATGAACCACTCTTATTCCAAGGGCTCGATCACCGATAATCTTGATTATCTGAGAGATGCTGTTAAGTCCGACTTTCCCGAGATTCCTGCTCACGAATACTATCTTATGGATGTTCCTGAAGTGTTTGAGGAGAACTTCTCTCCGGCAGCTTATCTCGCATATCATATCGATGACTTTAATGCCAATATGCTGATCGTTAACAATGGAAGTGTTGACGAAGATTTTGGCACCACAGTTGCCCACGAGGGCTATCCCGGCCATATGCTGCAGTCTATATATACCCGTTCGCACACGGACCATCTCTATCTTTATCTGTCGGCATCCATCGGTTACATGGAGGGATGGGCTACATATTGTGAGTATTATTCGATGAAGTATTTTGCCGAAGGCGGTAAAACAACTAAAGCCATGAAGCTTATCAAGTATGAGTCCGTGCTTGGCCTTCTTGCAAGCACCAGAGCTGATTACGGGATCCATAAGGAAGGCTGGTCATATGATGAGTGCTTCAAATACTTTAAAGACTTGGGATTCAGCGTTGATAATGAGAGCTTTTCCAAATTGTATATTCTGATCGCCACGGATCCGGGTTATTATGCCAAGTACGGAATGGGTTATCTCTGGACTCAGAAGACCATGGAAGAGATGCATACGAAACACCCTGATGCTACGGCAAAAGAGATCCACACGGCATTCCTTGATTCCATGCCGGTAACGTTTGAAATGATCAACAAAAACATGGATTCCATATTGGGCTGATCCTTTGCCGCAAAATTACACCAAACTTCCCCCGGGGCAGATTTCCCCGGGGGCTTTATTTTGCGGCTGTTTGCATAAAATTACCATTTAATAAAATTTTATATAAAACGATTGAGAAAAATAACCTTGTGATATAATTATCATGAATATTTATACGGAGGACCGGCTTAATGGCTACCTTAACGAGGCTTGCTAGCACGCTGACAGCGCGCTATTTTCCATCAAGCACGCTTACAGACGCATTCTATCTTGACGGCAGACTCTGCGGTAAGAGAGAAACAAGACAAGCTGATATCACTATAGACAAAGATGAGAGAGGTTTTTTCTTCTCGCTTTTCACCCATCCTGCCATCGAAGGCTTCGAACCCGGAACTATTCCGCCGTTTGAACCCCAGCTCAGAGGCCTTTGCAACGAAGTAAAGAACGGACATAAAGAAATCGATGCCATGATCGAGAGATTTCTGTCGACTGCAGTAGAGGTCGCGGGAACAACAAAACTTCTCGACAACGAGAACAGGATTCCCTATTTTACAGGTGTTATCGTAAGAGATTCCGAGGCGTTTGCAGTAACCATCGGCGGTGGTCTCGCATTTCTGTACAGAGATGATACGCTGTTCCCCCTGACTGATGCCGGCATTCCTATGGAACCGATCGATGCATACGGCAACAGGGTCGGTGATTTCCAGTATTACTGCTCGTCCAAAACGGCTAATGCGCTCTGGTCGAATTTCTTCACTCTTACTCCTGATGACTGCATCATCCTTTGCAACAAGTCCATCTATGATGCATTGGGGCAGAGAGAGATTCTCCGCATCCTGACTGATGCGGAAGATCAGTGCGACGCTGCGGGTCTTATCCTCACACAGGCTTCCGCAAGAATGCCGAACACTCCTATGCAGATTTCGATCTCTTTCGTAGAGAGCGTTACAAAAGAGGAAAAGCGCGGCCTTTTCGGCAAGAAAAAGAAGAGCAAGGATTATGAGAGCGAGAGCCATGAGCTCCTTGAGTCCACTGTTGAAGGCGGTGAAGTCGGAGCTGCAGCAAAGGCTATAGCTGATGCGGGTTTTGTAAGTCTCACACCTGAAGAGCCTTTGGCAGTGCCTGTTGCTCCCGCAGCCCCTTCTGACGGAAGTGTCATGTTCGGTGATATGGCCGGCCAGCCTGCTGCCCAGAAGGCCCCTGAAAATGAACTTGAATTCCCTGACAAGACCGATGCTCCGGAAGAGATCTCGGCTGAAGAAGCCATGAAGAGGATCTTTGGCGAGATGAAGGAGTCGGCCCAAAGTGAGTCTGAAGCAGTAGCGAAGGCAGAAGAAGCCGCAGCCGCTGATTCTCCGTTTGTTTTTAATGTTGAAGGATTAACTCCGGCAGCAGAACCCGCAGAACCCGAACCCGAAGTAAAGAGCGAACCTCTTGTTATGGAGACGATCTCCACCACGGAATTTGCTCCGGATCTTACCGATGATTCTCCTACGAAGCCTGTTACGGATATCAATTCACTGTTCTTTGCAGCCGGCGGTTCGGGAGTTATTGCTCAGGCTGTTTCCGACTCTGCTGAACAGGGCGCAGCCAAGGAGACTTCAATCTCTGATCTTAAGGAAGAGGAGATCGTTCCTGTTATACCTGCTGAGCCGGCAGAGCCTGATGTTCCGGTTATCCCTGTTGAAACGGCTGAACCTGCTGTTCCGTTCATTCCCGTTATCGGTGATGCTCCGGCGGCAGTTCCTTCCATCGCAGTACCTCCTGCACCTGCTGTAGTAAACAAGCCTGAGGAAATCGTTTTTGCTCCGGGTGAGGTTAAAGCAGATTCCGGTGAATCGGAAATCCCTGCTGTTGCGGAAGATACATTCGATCCCTACGGGACTGTCAGTGCCCAGGAACTCAAGAACACGCCTCCGCTCGTATTCGGTGATGATGTTCTTGCTCCAAAGTCTGAGCCCGTTCCGTCTGAAGAGGTTTCTTCGATCCCTGTTCCCGAATATGAAATCAATGATGACAAGCCGGAAATAAAAGAAGAAGATAAGCTCAATGTCGATTTCCCGGAAACAGATAAACCGGTAGAGGTCGAGGCGCCGGTTCCCGAAGAACCCGCAGCCGTGGAGGCAGAGCCTGCAGCACCTCAGGAAGAGACAAAAGTCCCGTCAGAGGATGATATCGTACTTCCGTTCGGAAGCTCGGTATTTGTAGAGGGTGATGACAGCGTCACTGAGGTAAAGGCAGATGATATTCCCCAGATGCCGCTTTATGATTCGGATGATTACAATAATCCGGTCACCGCGGTCGGTTCTGAGCAGACTGTATCACAGCCTTTTGAAAATGCATCGGTCTATGGTGATTATGCCGGCACGGAAGTACAGGGGGCAGGCGAAGTTCCGCCCTATCAGCCTTACGGTGCTGAGGCATTTTCAACTGCTGATCAGAGCAGCTTTGGTGTATATGGCGATCAGACTGCAGATGTGCAGGGAGGTGTACCTATGGGCAGTAACGGATATACCGAATTCGGCAGCGATGATACCGGATATGCCGGCGGTTATGATCAGGGTTCTCAGGGAAGCTTCGGCGGATACCCGCCCGAAGGATACCAGGATCCTTATGCGCAGGGATATCAGCCGGAAGGTCAGGAAGGCTACAGTGATCTCTCGGGACAGTCCGGAGAAGATTATTCACAGCCCCAGGCATCAGCTTCGTCATCTGCATCCCTTGATGACGAATGGTTTAATAATATCCTCGGTGTAGATGACAGCGGCCAGGTTTATGGCGGCGAACAGACATATGGCTACGGCGCCGCCGGCAGCACTCAGGCTGCAACTGCCACTGCCCGGCAGCAGGCCCAGTATACCAACCCCGGCCAGACATCCTACAGACCCTCGGGTTCCGGTCCGAATAATAACGGCAGGCCCACAGGAAGCAGCCCGCGTCCGGGTTCATCTGCCGGAAGAGGCGGAAACGGCGGTGGAAAGAAGATGAAGCTTAACCGTAACGGTTATATGTTTATTGCTTTCCTCGCTATCCTTTTGATCTGCATAGTAATCGTTGTTGCGCTGATTGCAAGAGGTTGCAGCAAGAAGACAAAGCCTACGGAGACTGTTCCGTCCCTGTCCGAGACAGAGATCACGACAGAGACTACAATGCCGTCAACACAGGCTACATTGCCGGATGCTTCGGCTCCTATCGGCTATTTTGATTTCTCTGACAATATCGGATTCAGAACATGGTGGGATCTGTTCCATACTGTTTATGACATCGATATCGAGAATTGCAGCGATCCGAGAATTGCGACGATCCTCACATATAACAAGCTCGATCCTGCGACATACACAGGTCCTAACAGCGGAGATAAGCTCCTCCTGCCTCCTTTGGGCGTTCTGACGGGTGAGATACCGATCACATTTAATGCAGGAACCTCAACGGGTGAGACCACTGCCGCAGATGCTTCACAGGGAGAGATCACAAGTTCGATCCACATCACATAATTCCCTCGTAAAAGTAATTGAAAATTTATAGGACCGCCTGCTGTGTATTTCACTGCAGGCGGTTTGTTTTTTGGCTATTTAGTCAAAGCAGTTTTCTACAAAAATCGTTTTTTCAAGTATATAATGCTATTGCTCTTATTTAATCGCGCGAAAAGAGGTAAATATTAATGCATAAGAAACTGTTCATACCCGGACCTATCGAGGTTTCAGAGGATGTTCTGGAGAAGATGGCTACTCCGATGATCGGACACAGAACCAAGGATATGTCTGCTCTTCAGCAGTCTATTTCCGAAAAACTCCAGAAGGTTATGATGACCGATAACACTATCGTTTTATCCACATCATCAGGCAGTGGTCTTATGGAAGGTGCCGTAAGAAGTTTTACAAAGACCAGAGCAGCTGTTTTCTCGATCGGCGCATTCGGTAAGAGATGGCACAAGATGTGCACATCCAACGGCATTGCAGCTGATCTTTTTGAATCAGAACTCGGTCAGCCCACAACACCCGAGATGATCGAAGAAGCACTCTCAACAGGTAAGTACGACCTTATCACAATTACACAGAATGAGACATCTACAGGCATTCACAATCCGATGGATAAGCTTGCCGAGGTTTATAAGAAATATCCCGATGTCATCGTATGCGTTGACGCTGTTTCATCCATGGCAGGCGATTATATCCCTGTAGACGAACTGGGGATCGACGTATGCATCACATCAACACAGAAATGTTTGGGCCTGCCTCCTGGAATGGCTATCGCTTCCGTATCAGAGAAGGCTATTAAGAAGGCTGAGACGGTTGAGAACAGAGGACTTTACTTTGACTATCTCGAACTTGTTAAGTTCGTAAAGGAAAAGCCTTATCAGTATCCTTCAACTCCATCAGAGTCGCATATGTTCGCGCTTGATTATCAGCTCGACAAGATTCTCGCAGAAGGTGTTGAGAACAGATATCAGAAGCACTGCAGACTTGCAAAGATCGCGCAGGACTGGGCAAGAGAGAATTGTGCGCTCTATTCCAATCCGGATCACCTCTCGGTAACGGTTACCTGCGTAACAAATACCACAGGCATCCCTACATCAGACCTTATCAAGGCTATGGGCGAGAAGGGTTATCTCATGAGCAACGGTTACGGTCCTTTGAAGGATAAGACATTCAGGATCGCGCATATGGGCGATCTTACCGAAGAAGGCCTTAAGGAATATCTTAAAGACCTGAAAGATACTATCGAAGAACTTAAAGCTAAGGCTTGATCATATACAGCAGAATAATTACGGGGGGAACAAAAAATGAAGATCCTTATCACAGAGAGCATTGCCGAAGAGAGCGTTCAGTACTTAAGAGACAGAGGCTATGAAGTCGAAGAGTACTTAGGCCATTCTCAGGAAGAGATCGAGCAGTATATCAAAGGATTTGATGCAATCATTGTAAGATCTGCAACAAAGATCAACGAGACACTTTTGAACAACGCTGACTGCCTTAAAGCAGTAGGAAGAGCCGGAACAGGTATCGACAACATCGACGTTAAGGCCTGCACAGAGCACGGCGTTATCGCTCTTAACACTCCTACGGCTAACAACATGGCTGCAGGCGAGCTCGCAGTAGGTCATGCATTCTCAATCTTCCGTAATCTCTGCACGGCTAATGAGGGCGTTCACCACGGCGATTTCAGACGCGGCAACTGGGTAGGAATCGAGCTCGAGGGCAAGACAGCAGGTATTATCGGTCTCGGCCGTATCGGTTCCATCGTATCCAGAAAGCTCAAGGGCGTAGGCATGAACGTAATTGCATACGATCCTTATGTTCCCCAGGAGAAATTCGACAAGCTCGGAGTTACAAGATGCAAGACTCTAGATGAGCTTCTGCCCCAGTGCGACCTCATCACGCTTCACACACCTAAGACAAAGGAAACATACGGAATACTTTCCAAGGAGCAGCTCTATAAGTGCAAGAGAGGCGTCAGGATCGTTAATGCAGCAAGAGGCGGTCTCGTAAACGAGCGGGATCTCGCAGACGCTTTGGCTGAAGGCCAGGTTGCTGCAGCTGCAATCGACGTTTTCGACAAGGAGCCTTCTTACAACAAGGCCCCCGGAGAGCAGGAATACGATAATGTTCTTCTCCATGCTCCCCACTGTTACATCACACCTCACCTCGGAGCTTCCACTGTTGAAGCTACAGCTAAGGTAGGTCAGGGGATCGTTGAGCTCATCGACGGCGCTCTGAAGGGCGAACTCGTTGCAGCTATCAATATGCCCCAGTTCTCAGGCAGCATCGAAGACATAAAGCCTTACTGCTCACTCGCTGAGAAGATCGGCCGTATGTACTTCCAGGCTGAAGCTACTCCCATCAATAAGGTTGAAGTCAGATACAGAGGTGAGCTCGCTGAGAGTTCCGGAACAGGAATCATCACGCTTTCACTTATGATGGGTCTCTTGAAGGGTATGGGTAATGATCACGTATCTTACGTTAATGCTCAGGAGTGCATGGCCGACAGCGGAATCGAAGTTGTTGAGACTAAGACTGAGTCTATCCAGAAGTACAACAACCTGATCAATGTTAAATTCTGCACAGAGGACGGCAGAGAGCTCAAGATCAACGGTACGGTATTCGGACCTGATACGGAAGTTATCGTATCGTTCTTCGGTTATGAGATGAACTGCCCTCTGTCCGACACCGTTCTTGCTCTTAAGAATGATGATGTTCCGGGTGTTATCGGCAGGATCGCTACCGTTCTCGGAAGCCACAATATCAACATTGCTTCCATGCATTGGGGAAGAAAGAACCAGGACGGTTCCGACAACCCGCATGCTCAGGCTTTCGTTGCTATCGACCAGCCTGTATCTCAGGATATCATCGATGAGCTCTCAAAGGCTGAGGGCGTACTCAAAGTATCTCTCTTAGAGCTTGCTGATTAATTGACTGTTTAACTGAATTTCAGACCGCAGAGGTTATATCCCGTGAAATACCATTTTTCAATAAAAGAAGGTTGGCTGGGTAACCCCTGCGGTCTAGTTTATTTCAAAGATAAATATCATCTTTTTTTCCAGCTTAATCCTTATGCCGCCAGATACGGCAGGATGCATTGGGGACATGCAGTCTCGGATGATCTGATATCCTGGGAAGAGTGTCCGGTTGCCATAAGTCCCGAAGAGGAAATGAGCTGCAATTCAGGCTCTGCAATCGTTCATGGCGGAAAGATATGGTTGTTCTATACTTCGGTCTCATATGATTACAGCGAGAAGATCTGCGCTGCATATTCGTCTGACGGTATCCGATTTGAAAAATATGAAGGTAATCCGGTTGCGAAAAATCCCCTTGAAGGCAGCAACAAATTCAGGGATCCTTTTGTCTTCAGATATGGAAACGGATTCCGCATGCTTGCAGGTGCAGGGCAGTATGGCATAGCCAAAGTTCTCCGGTATGAATCAGACGATCTTATCAACTGGAATTACAAGGGAGAACTCTTATCCGACGGAAGATTCGGTAGCGTGATCGAAGCTCCGAATATCTTTGAGATCGACGGGAAATGGGTATTTATTATCCAGAGCGAAAGGCATCTCCCGACCAAGGTCCTGTTCGCTACGGGAGAGTATGACGGAGAAAGCTTTGTCTTTGATGAACCGCGTGATCCGTTCAGATCCGTGGAGATTGGTAATGATCTGTATAATCCCGTTACCTGTACGGATGAGAATGGCGCAGTGGTGCTGATGGGCTGGATGTTCTCTATGAAGATGAATTCGTTTTCGATAAGCTGTCCGAGAGAACTCCTGATCTCGAGAAAAGGTGAAGTGTGCATGATCCCGTACGGGAGTTTGAGATCAAGGACGATAAAGGAGAGCAGATTCGTCAGTTTCGGTTCGGGACGGTTAAAAGTGTTATTCGAAGGAAGGACATTATTCGATAAGGCATACAGGGAGTGCCCTGAGATAAGTGTTCTGGAAGATGTAGGTACAGTGGAGGTCTTCCTTAACGGAGGCCGCGAGACGGTTTCTTTATTTGTTTGCTGAAGATCATGTCAAGAGTGCTTGCAGAGGGAGAAGGATATCAGATCCTTTATAAAGAAAGAGGAGAAGACAGCGAGAAGATCGCTCCTTCAGGTTTTGCAGCACTTTCGAGACTGGATGTTCCGGTTCCAGGCATAATCGCCGTTGCTGATTCGGGTAAAAGGATCCGCGTGACGGATAAAAAGTATTACCTGGTCTGTCAGGGAAGATTCGAAGAGACCGAAGGCGTCATGGAGGATCTTCTGTTCCATGATTCAAGAAGCAACCGTACTTTCCCCGTAAAACGTATGAGGAAGGGCGTAAAGGAAGCAAGACTCAGTTATAAGGTCTTGTCTTATAGTGCAGAAAAAGACATATCTTATATTTCTGTCGTATTGGATACCGGGCGCACTCACCAGATAAGGACACAGTTCGCTTCCAGGAAGCATCCGCTCGCAGGAGACGGCAAATACGGGAGCAGGATCAAATGTCCGGTAGCTCTTGTGTGCGGCGAACTGACATATGATGAAGGCGAGGGGACAGAGCCCGTCACGATTAAGGCCGATCCTCTGAAGGAACTTCCCGAAGTCTGATCCGGTTATACCGGTATCGGAGTAACCTTATAGACTCTCAGATCCTCATACTGGAAAACGACGGAACCTATCATGGAGAATACTTCCGAATTGTCGTATCCGTACTTATAGCGCTCAATATCACCTATGATTATGTATTCGATCTGATATTTATTTACCAGTGACTGGACATCGGCAGGATACTCGCTCCAGTAGATAATATCGATGTCTGTGTGCCTCGGTGTGATATAGAGCTTCCATACATCTCTGTCGGGATCTGATTCCAGGGTGTCCGTCTCTTCGTTGACGATTCCGTGGAATCTCCACAACCACTCGTGAGTCTGCCATCCGAAAACGGTGGGAAGACCAGTATAAGCTGATATTATGCAGCTGTCAGTATAACTGTCACCGTAGGCTTCACATATGACCGGACTGCCTGATACCTTGGTATTAAACCAGTTTATGCATTCCATATAGGGCTTCAGATTACCGGCATAATTTTCTGTCATGTAGGGGCTGGAGTAAGTCTCTATATAAGCTGTGCCGTCGATGGTTTTATAGTTCTCGCGCTTAAGTTCTCCGGAACGCTGCTTCAGAGCTGCCATAGTGTAATGGGCGGGAACGAAAAGGAGAATTGCAAAGCCTATCGCGATGGCGAAGAGCACTAAAGAGTACTGACCTTTCTTATTTACGAACCAGAACAGTCTTATTACCGAATAGATCATAGTGACCGACAGAATAATAAGGGCCGCAAACGCGAACTTGAACATGGTATTCGAACGCAGATAGCCGCCGGTATAGATGTCTCTTACGTAAAAGATCTCTGGTGCGGCAAGGAGCATAAGTCCCACTACAGTCATGCCGCAGCAGAAGATATCCATAATATTGCGCCTGGCAAAGAACGCCTGAACGGGATTATAAAAATCTTTCTCACCGTCTATAACATCAGGAAGGCTGTTTTTCGAATTGGTCTTCTTTTTTGCCTTTGCAGCAGATACATATCTGTAGTTTTTGTTTGCGAAGACTATGATCATAAAGAAAACGCTGATCATCACGTGGGTTCCGTACAGTATAAAGAGCTGATAGAGCGATGAGCGGTGTTTAACGGCTCCCAGGGAATTAGAGATCATATCGAAGTTAAGGTTGAACGGAAGCGCAGTAAGGGATGCAACCGTAAAAAGGAAACTCATCTGGAATGATGTCCTGGGAAGAGCCGTTGGGCTTACGACACAGAACAGGAAAGAAGCGATCATAAGAAGCAGCTCAAGCGCAAAGAGCATGGCCGGGTTATCACCCTTGGCAAGATAGATCAGGAGTATTCCGCCTACATTGATAATGAATACGATAGCGCCGGGAACATTTACGAATTTAGGAGACCTGATCGTATTATAGATGAGCGATCCCATCGAACAGAAAACAAAGTAGATCAGGAAATCCCAGTAATTCGTCATCTGCGCGCAGCCCAAAAGGACGGCGCATAAAACAAGATGAAGCGTTATGTCAGATTCGAGTTCGGGTAAGAACCTGTTGGATTCTCCGCTCAGATTGTCCAGGCTGTGCATAATATCCGCTTCTTCAGCCGTCGGCAGCTTAACCGTACATATCAGAGACAGGACTATCGCCATGATAAGAAGGACGATGATCATGGAGATAACATGCGCGTGAAGGTCTCCTACGAGATAGGAATAGAAAGGGAATTCCTCAATAGTGTAATCATTCTTGAGATCAGGATTCCAGCCGATGTATCTGGTGCTGTCCGGATAGAAAAAACCGTCCGTCTTTCCGACATTTATCCCCAGCTTGCTGAAAAGCCCCAGGAACTTATTGCCGACACTGTTCTGATCGTAGAAATATGAATGTGAATTTCCCCAGAGCGAGACGGCGCAGCCTGTCAGAAGCCCTGCGACATATTTAATGATCTTATTATCCTTAAATCCCTTTACAGTCGCTGCCTCGATAAGGAATTTGCCTATCGAAAAGCTCATAGCGAAAGGAATTGCAGTAGCCGAGCACATGGCAAGATTATAGCCTGCTCCCGAAGGAACGCATGTTGCCTTGATAACGACTGACCATATGAACTGACCGAAATAATAGTAGTTGATCGAATAGCCTGACAGCCACATGTCATTTGCCGGAAGGGATCCGTTTCTCAGCATGGACATGATAAAGCCGTAATCCATGAACTTTTCCTGGCCGTTGATGTCAGGCAGGAAGCCTTTAAAGAAACACATCAGGAAGAAGATGACAAGGAAAGCAGTCTCTTCTAAAACTACAGCTTCAATAAAGCCTTTGCTGCTGATCTTCCTGGCAAGCGAATCCCTGAATGTCTTGGGAATATAGCAGAAGGCGGCCACTATCAGCGCGGAAATCAATATGCAGAGGTGATTGATCCTGCAGATCTTCAGGTGTGTCAGTGTCCACAGTACAAGGCAGGTGAATATGAGCCCCATCGGCTGTGAAAGGAAGAAGCCTCCGGAAGAAAATTTCTCCCAGAGTTTTGCTGCCAGCGGAAGAGTAACGAATCCGAAAAGAAGAAGAAAAGCCACCCACCAGAAACACAATGACGTATCGTCTGCTCCCATGGTGCAGATGCCCAGCACGCCGGCTATGGCAAAAGGGATCAACAGAAGCAAAAAGCGGAGAGGGGAAGACTCGATAAGCGAAGACTGATTCTTGCTCATGACAGGACTCCTTCAACAGTTTCTTTTTTATTGAGTTCCTGTGAACCGAGTTCTGTTACCGGTGTGGGAACAGACATCCTTATTAATGATTCCTCATAAGATCTTATTATCTCGGAACTGATTTTTCCTGCGAGGGCTACGACGGAATCCATGTGATTCTCCGGCGTATCTTTGGTCGCATACCTGGTAAGCCCCGTAGAGCATACATACAGGTTTTCACAGGGGTTTGTAAGATCGATCTCAGGATATTGTGAAGTCAGGGCATATCTGGTCTTGGTAAGACGCCAGGACCTGACATCGGATTTGCGCAAAGAAGGATAGAGTTTACGAAGCCCTGCAAAGTATTTGAGCATTATCTCAGCATCCGAATCGATCCAGAGTGTATCGGTTATGGAACATGAACCTACAAGATATACGACGGAACCACCGTACCCCCTTTCACCGAATGCACTGGAATGGTTGATTATGGCTTTGAAAGGCAGCCCCGAATCCTTAGGGGGAACCTGATAGAACATCTGCGATATCTCATGCTTTAAAACCATCATGGCAGTGATCTTTGCACTGTATGTGACGTTCATGAGGATGTCCCTGTCATCCATTTTTATCGGAAGTCCGTGGCTGACATTTACGAAAGTCCTGCATGAACCCGTGAAGATGACATATGCGCTGTCAATAACGACTCTTGTCGAATTGGAAAGGATACAGCTCGTACGGTACATTCCGCTGCCGAGTCTGGCGATCTCTGCTACGGTCGTGGAATAGTAGATCTGACCGCCCTTGTCGGTGATCTCCTGCATAAGACTGGAGATGAGACATGCGAATCCGCCGCTATAGTATCCTACCTTGCGGTGGGATGCTTTTCCCGACCATGCGGAATCAAACCACTCGATCTTATCGTCGACACCCATCTCCTTGGACAAAGCAAGAAGTGATTTGTCGCTCTTTCTGAGGTGGTGGGGGAGGAGCTCCAGATATTCTCTTCCGATCCTCGTATAAGCGAGAAGTCCGCCCGGTGAAGCAAGCTCTTCAACGACAGTAACGTTAAAGCCTGCTTTTGCCAGTCTCATGCCGCAGGTCAGACCCGACAGTCCGGATCCGATTATGCAGACATTTTTCCTCTCATCTATAAGTTCTATATCAGATTCTGTCATTCGATCTTCTTGGCCTCAAGATAGAATCTCTTTTCGAAAGCCTCTCCCATGGAGAAAGTCTTTCTGGGGAATACTCCTTCCTTCTCGACTGTTCGGAAGAAGGTATCTTTGCTGATGGCAGGGACCAGGATCCCCGTGCTGCCTTCCGTGGCAAGTTTTCTTACAGAATCTTCGCCGTGGATATAATCACATTCAAGTCCGAGCTTATCTATCATCATCTGGACCGAACCGACCGCAAGAGTATGAGGCGGGTTGGAAAGAGATACCGTGATATCTTCTTTTCCTTCAGATACTACGGTAAAGCTCTGTCTGCCGTCAGGATCTGTATTAAGCTCAAAGCCCGAATCCTTAAAGAATTCTCCGGCCTTTTCAATGAATTCCTCTGAGCTGATGTTGAAGATGACTCTGTGGATAGGCTCGAAATCAAGTCCTTTGTCATGGATGTTGACGATCTCTGCAAGTGCGTATCTTGCAGGATGATCCTTCTTTTCCTCTTCGGAAAGATCTTTCCTGATATTTTCCCAATGGGCTTTAGCGGAAGCCAGTGAGTGGTTACCGTCTCCTACCAGGAATAAAAGACCGTCCTTATTATCTGATTTAAGTCTGGAAAGTCCTGCGATTATCGATTCTGCTATTTCAGAACCGTCAGGGATGAACGTGCCTGTGATATGACCTGAACCGAGCATAAGATCCGTATCATATATAGGCGCGATGCCTTCAGCTTTTACCATATCAAAAGCCTTTTCGATCGTAATGCCTTCCGGATCATCGATCAGGATCATTATATGCGGAAGCTCGAGCGGGGAATTAGCCCTGATCCTGATCCTCGGAGGGATCCTGGAAAGAACGGTTCCTTCTGTCGCTCTGCATATATTCTTGTTGCCCGGTTCAAAACTGTATCCTTCAAGGTCGATTGCTGCCATAAGGCCTTTTCTTGAAGGATGAAGGGAGGTCGATCTGTCAGTCAGGATAAAACCTGTCCCGATATCCTTAAGAACGGCATTATCCAGATAACTGCGTGCCGTTCTGGCGATCGATTCAAGTTTTTTTGTTTCTTCGTCTGTTCCGAGATAGACTTCGGGAAGAACGAGATTCAACGCGGACGGAGCGTCGCCTGCTTCGTCAGCGGCTGCCTTCCAGTATTCGGGTTCTGATGTATATTGATCGCAGGCAATAACTGCCCATTTCTTAAGGTCTGTCCCCTGCTGCGGAATAAGGATGTCCGGCACCGCAAAACCGAGATCACTGATGGTCCTCAATTCAAATTACCCCTCAAAAATCAATAAAAGTGCCTTACATTCTATCACGGTCAGAGACTGTTTTGGGGATAAAAAGGGGCATTTTTTGTCTTTTTGCGCTTCTGCTGCCGGACAGCGAAATCCGGCTTAACTCACAGTACTTTTAATGGTACTATGAACCCATAAAACTTTCAGGAGGCGGTCCTATGGCAAACAGTGAATTATCAAAACTTAAGATTTTGTTTATATACGATTATTTCAAGAACCGTGTCAGTTCTTCCGGCGGAAAGGAATCTGTATCGGTAAGCGAGCTGATATCTTACCTTGAAGATAAGACAGGAACCGCTTTTGAGCGCAAATCAATATACGCGGATATCAATAAGATCAACGAATATGTACGTAAATCCGGGTTGACTGCCGATGATGCATGGATCTTTACCGAGGGCAAAAGGTATAAGAGGACCGAGCTTAAGGATGAGATCCTGATAGATGAAGCAAGACTTATAGTAGATGCAATAAGCACGACGACCTTCGTCGATTCAGATCTGTGCGACAAGATCATCAAGATGTTTCCGACTTATTTTCCGGACGGATATGAGAAAAGAGCGCTCTATCCGCATTATGAGAAGGTCGACAGAAAGTGTATCTCCAGACTTAACAACATCAGGACTGCGATAGAAGACAGATCTTCTCTGAGGATACCGTACGGCTATAAGCTTGGGAGCGAACTGACCGAGAAAACGGATAAGATCGTATCACCGATGGCTCTTGACTGGGAGAATAACTGCTATTATCTGATAGCTATCGATAATGCCGAAGCTAAGGATCTGGAAAGAGACCATGAACTGTCTTCGGCGCTCAGGCGTTACAGAGTCGACCGCATGGCTAATGTTTACTTTTCGGACGATGATTATATTGATTATAAGAACGATAAACTCAGGGAGCAGGAACTAAAAAGCTTCATCGAAAATTCTCTGTCGGCGTATTCCAGCAGCGGTCTGACCGTGGTAGGGATAACCATAAAGGGCAAGACACGCAAGGACGTGCTCAAGGCATACGGAGCTTTCGCTTCAAAAGTAAGTGACAAGGTCAGGATCGCTGATGATACAAAGCTTGAAAAGGGCATTCTGGTGATCAGCGTAACGACAGGACGGGCCCCGACACTCTATACTGACCTTTTCGAATTATCGACTTTCGAGAATGTGAATATCGAGATCGATAACGATGAGATCTGCCGTGAATACGGTGAATTCATAAAGAAGGCCGCACGTGCCGCGAAACTTGCAGATCTGTGATCCGCACCTGATTGCAAAGAGAAATTAAACGATTTATAATTTCTGAGTTTTATTTTTATTAAGGAGCAACGCCGAGAGATGAGACAATTTACTTCAAAAGAACTTCGTAAGACCTGGAAGGATTTCTATATTGAGAGAGGTCATGTTGATGTAGGTGCCGTATCATTAGTATCTGACGGTTCTACCGGCGTACTATTCAACGTTGCCGGAATGCAGCCCCTTATGCCTTACCTTCTCGGCGAGAAGCATCCTATGGGAACAAGGCTCTGCAATGTCCAGGGCTGTGTCCGTACGAATGATATAGATTCAGTAGGCGACAGGAGCCATGTTACATTCTTTGAGATGATGGGCAGCTGGAGCCTCGGTGATTATTTCAAGGAAGACAGATGTAAGTGGAGTTACGAACTCCTTACAGATGTTTTCGGTTTTGACAAGGATCATCTTGCGGCAACTGTTTTTGCCGGAGATGAGAATGCTCCCAGGGACGAGGAAGGCGCACAGTACAGGATTGCTTCCGGATTCAAGCCGGAGAATATCTATTACTTGGGCGCAGATGACAACTGGTGGGGCCTTGAGTACGGTCCCTGCGGTCCGGACAGCGAGATGTTCTATATCGCTGACGTTCCCGACTGCGGCCCTGACTGCGGTCCGGGATGTTCCTGCGGCAAGTATACCGAGATCGGTAATGATGTTTTCATGCAGTATGAGAAACATCAGGACGGAACACTTACTCCGCTCAAGCAGAAGAACGTTGATACAGGCTGGGGCCTTGAGAGGATCCTTGCATTCCTTAACGGAACAAAGGATGTTTATAAGACTGATCTTTTCACGGATGCCATCGCTTTTATCGAGAATGCTTCAGGCGTTAAGTACGATTCCGATGAGAAGCTTACAAGGTCCATGAGAGTTCTCGCTGACCATATCCGTACGAGTGTTATGCTCATCGGCGATGCTGCCAGGCTCGTTCCTTCTAACGCAGGCGCAGGCTATGTTTTAAGACGTCTTATCAGACGCGCGGTAAGACACGCAAGAACTCTCGGCATGACGACCGAGCAGATCGAAGGACTTGCAAAGATCTATATTGATACTGTTTACAATGACAGCTACCCGCTCCTTACACAGAACCGTGACTTCATCCTGAATGAACTCGATAAGGAAATTGCAAGATTCGAGAGCACTCTTGAGAACGGTATCAAGGAATTCAAGAAGATCCTTGATGACAAGAACAAGGCAGGTTCAAAAGAGATCGACGGCGAGTCCGCATTCTATCTTTACGATACCTTCGGTTTCCCTATAGAACTTACTGTCGAGATGGCTTCCGAAGAAGGACTTACGGTTGATGAAGAAGGCTTCAAGGCGGCAATGGAGGCACAGAAGCAGCGTGCGAGAGAAGCTACGCTCAAGAATGCTTCCGATCTTGCTTTGGGTACCAAAGACCTTCCCGCTGAAGTCGTATCCGATGACAGGCAGACGGAATTCGCAGGTTATGAGCAGCTCGGTACAGAAGCAACACTGCTCCACCTTATAAAGGCAGAAGGTGACGGAAGTCTCAATATTGCGGATGAAGCTTCGGAGGGCGATGATGTTATCGCAATCTTCGACAAGACTTCTCTTTATGCGACAATGGGCGGTCAGATCCACGACGAAGGAATCATCACGGGCGAGGGCTTTGAAGCCAAGGTTATCTCTGTTGATAAGGATAAGTCAGGAAAATACATGCATGCGCTGAAGATCGTTTCAGGCACTGTCAGACAGGGCGACAAGGTCACAATAATTACGGACAAGGCCGAAAGACTTAACATAGCAAGAAACCATACGGCTACACATATCCTGCTCTCAAGCTTACAGAAGGTATTGGGTCCTCAGGTCGAGCAGGCAGGTTCTTATGTCGGCAGCGACAGATTGAGATTCGACTTCAACCACTTCCAGGCAATGACTGCCGAAGAGATCGCAAAGGTTGAAGAAATGGTAAATGATGCTGTTCTCCAGGCTCTTCCCGTCGAGACAAAGGTATTGGGCATCGAAGAAGCCAAGAAACTCGGCGCTACTGCTATCTTCGGTGAGAAGTACGGAGAAGTCGTAAGAGTCGTTGCTGTAGGTGACTTTAATGATCCTTTCGATCTCGAGTTCTGCGGCGGCACACACCTTTCCAACAGCGCGCAGATCGGCCAGTTCAGGATCGTATCCGAATCAGGCATTGCTGCAGGCATCAGAAGGATAGAAGCAGTTACCGGTGTTAAGTGCTACGAGATGAATAAGGCTGACAGGTGCCTGATCAATGAGGCAGCTTCAGCTCTTAAGACCCCTAAGGATAAGATCGTTGAGAGGATCGAAGCTCTCCACGCTGAAGTCAAGTCTCTCGAAAAGGAACTTGCTGACATTGAGAAGGCAAAGGCAGGTTCATTTGCCGACAGTGCAGTCTCCGGTGCCAAGGATATCGGCAGAGTCAAGGCAGTCATTGCTTCATGTGATGCTGCTGATGCGGCTGCTTTGAGAGATACAGCTGATAAGATCAGGGATAAATTGGACTGCGGCGTCGTATTCCTTGCTGCAAACGGCGGCGACAAGCTCCTTTTCACGGCTATGGCAACAAAGTCAGCTAATGAGAAGGGTGCTCACTGCGGAAACATCATCAAGGAAGCTGCAAAGGTCGCAGGCGGTGGCGGCGGCGGACGTCCCGACATGGCACAGGCAGGCGGCAAGGATGTATCAAAGCTCGCTGAAGCTCTTGCCAAGGCAGAGGAAGTCCTTGCTTCACAGGTCAATGCTTAAAGGAGAAAAGCTATGTGTTTATTTTGTGATATAGTTGCGGGCAAGATCCCGTCTAATAAAGTGTATGAGAACGATTATGTTCTTTGCTTCAATGATATTAATCCGGTAACTCCCGTGCATGTGCTCGTTGTTCCGAAGAAGCATTTCGACAATATCAATGAGCTTGCAGCTGATCCTGAAGGAGCCGTTTATTCTGCGGAGATCACCAAGGCTATTGCTGAAGTTGCAAGGATCAAGGGTATCAGCGACGGTTTCAGGACTGTCAACAACTGCGGTGAAGACGGCGGCCAGTCTGTGATGCATGTTCATTTCCATGTGCTGGGCGGCACTAAGTTTACCGAGAAAATCGTCTGATAATCTATGGCAAGAATGAGGACCAAGCGCAATATTCCTGCGCGCATGGAGAAATGCCATGAGCGCTGGTTTGACGCGCCCTTATTAAACCGCGGCAGATGGAGGGAAGCGTGCGGCTTCCCCGAAGATATCCCGCTTTGGCTGGAGATAGGCTGCGGTAAAGGAAAGTTCTGCGCCGAGATGGCATTGAGGCACCCTGAAGTCCTATATATCGCGATGGAAAGGGATGCTTCTGTAACTCTCGCGGCCATAGAGAAAGCGCATGAACTTGAGATACCGAATCTCTTCTTTATCAGAGGCGATGCAGGTATTATTGAGAACTATTTTGCCGAAGATGAAGTCGACCGCATCTTCCTTAATTTCTCGGATCCGTGGACAAGACAGAATAAGCCCAAGAGACGTCTGACCTACAGGGATTTCCTGAATAAGTATAAGGTTATGATGCGTGAAGGCGGAGCGATCGAGTTCAAGACGGATAATGACGACCTGTTCGATTTTTCACTTAATGAATTTAAGGAGACCGGGTTTGCTCTGGAAGACGAGACCAGGGATCTTCATAACAGTGAATTTGATAAAGATAATATCCGTACCGAATTCGAGCAGAAGTTTGCCGATCAGGGAATAAGCATAAAAAGAGTAGTAGCAAAAATGAAATAAACAGAATCTCCGGTTGATTATTGAAATTGTGATTATTCGAGATCCTGAGTTATTGATTTAAAGAGTAAAATATCAGAACCGGAGTAAACGATTTCAAAATCATCGTCGTGTATCAGAGATAGATATAGGTAACTGTCAATATCACAATTAATGATCAGATAATTGAACTGGTATTTATCGATGAAATCTCTGTAATAAATCCCGGAATTATATATCAGATAGTATTCGTCAAAATAGTCGTATCTTTTATTGTTATCTACAGTAAAAACTTCAGCGCGGCCGTCTATATAAGGATGGTATCCGTTAAACTCCAGATATTGCCCGTTGTTGAAATTGGTATATAGGATCACAGGTTCATCACTATCATTCAATATTTCAATAATATTGTTCAAATGATAAAAACGGATATCCTGAGACTCCTTGATATCAAGGGTTTGGAAGAATCTTGATTCGCAGATGTATCCTAAGGAAACGGTCAGAAATACAATTAACAGGATCTTTACGCGTTTAGTAAGATATTTCTTAAATGGTTTAGTCAGGGTTTCTGTATTGAGATCTTTTAACAGATATGATGAGGCAGGAACACCAAACAACAGAAAATATGGAATACCTTTTATCTGCATCATGCCTAGCAAAAGTGTTCCTGCGAAAAGTAAAAAGAAGCGTACTGAGAACTGTCTTTTTTTGATAAAAAATGCAAGGATGCAGATTACTGCCAAAAAGGCATATAAAGCTTTTCCTTCCATCATTGAAAGACTCGGAGCTTTCATCTCTGCGATTATCTCAAAACTGTCATGGCCATATGAAGTTGTGAGATATAACATGTTATCCGGTCCGTACGGGTTCAGAAAACCTAAAACGATGCTGACAGCCATTGCAGCCAATAATGCTAACAGATTACCTGAAGGATCATTTTTGTATGATTCAAAGTGAACAGAGATAGATCCGGCAACATACGGAAGCATAAAGATAAAGAGCATCGGCCACATGGCAGCATGAAGGTTTATCAGCAGCAATGACAGAACGGGAAGAGCGAAGAGATATTTAATGCTCTTTGTCCGGGCATGTCTCTCAAGCAGTATGATCTCCAAAAGCAGAATAACATATGTAAATATCTGTGGCCTTGTTACCATGAAAGGATCAAATAAAACCAGGTCAATTACGGCAGATAATACTGCAGCAATTGTTGTGTTATTGGTAACCAGAGAGATGTAACGGTAAGTCAGGATACAAATACAAATGTTGCTTATATAGACCAGAGCTATTACTCCGAATTTCCCCAGCAAATTATATACGAAATAGAAGATTATGGAACTCAGCCATTGTTGAACAACAATTTTCATATTTGAGTGCATTGACAATACATCAGTATAGGGAAATCCGTGATTTACTATGTATTTGCCCATTGAATACAGAAAATAGAAATCATTGTCGAGTATCCGGATCTGGAAAAAAGAAATGATAATGGGCAGAGAAAGGATCAGGTATTTACTCCATTTACGAAATCTGACTGAATTTGGCTGTAAACTGCCCTGATGCTCTGACATTTTGATACTCCGCTTAATGAATTAATTTATTATAGCATGTAACGGATACTGTAAAGATTTCCGAATATGAAAAGGGGCGGAATAATCTTCGGCGGGGAGTTTTACAAAGACAAGAAGTAGGTTAAAATACTCAGAGTAATAAAAAGAAACAGGAGACAGGATAATGATCTACGTAGACGAACAGATAAAAAACACATATCGCGTTCCCCAGCCCGAGGGCAGAGGCGCTTATGTGAGGCTTGACCAGAATGAGAACCCGGACGGAGTTCCGCAGTGGCTCTTTGATTCTGTAATGGAGAAGGTCACGCCTCAGTTTCTGGCTATTTATCCTGAAGAGACTATACCTACAGCAAAGTATGCTCATCTGTTAGGTCTTGAGAAAGAGAATGTAACACTTACTGCCGGCAGCTCTGTCGGAATGGGTTATGTCATCAAGACATTCGGCGAGCCCGGCAAGAACATCATTACCGTAACCCCTTCATTTGCAATGTATGAAGTATATGCCGAGATGATCGGCATGAAGGTCGTTAACATGCAGTATGAGAAGGATTTCACTTACAAAGTGGAGAATACTCTTGCTGCTATCAATGAAGACACAGGCATCGTTGTGCTCGTAAACCCCAATATGCCTGTAGGAAATGTATATCCAAAAGACGACATAAAGGCGATCGTTGAGAAGGCAAAGGAATACAATGCCCTGGTCATCATCGATGAGGCTTACTACTATTTCTACGACCAGTCATCAGTAGATCTCGTCAGGGAATATGACAATGTAGTTGTGTTGAGAACATTCTCCAAGATGCTCTCCATCCCTTCGATGAGAGTCGGCGCTATCATCTCAACACCCGAGAATATCCGTTATATGGATAATTACAAGCCGCATTATACGGTCAACTCTATCGGCCTTCTGTTTGTTGAAGCTATCGTTGACAATCACGACAGGCTCATGAAGGAATTAAAGGAGTCCTATCTCGAGGGTAAGGAATACATAATGAAGGCTCTGAATGACAACGGCTACGAGACTCTTCCTTCCGAAGGCTGCTATGTCTGCATAAAGCCGAAGTATAAGACCTCAAGAGAGATCACGGATCTCCTCGAAGAGAACGGCATCCTTATCCTCTGCGGCAAGCAGGGACTTACGGGATGGCTCAGACTTACGATCGCGCACAAGAAGTACATGGAGATCTTCATGGATGCGCTTCTTAAGCTCGATAAGGAGTGATTCAGGTCCGGTCTATGAAGAACTATGTGATCCTTCTTGCAGGCGGAGTCGGAAAAAGGATGGGTTCTGATATACCCAAGCAGTTTCTTGAGGTTGACGGAAAACCTATAATCGTTTATTCGATCGAGAATTTCCAGAGAAATCCTCAGATAGAGAAGATCGTCGTCGTCTGCGTTAAGGACTGGATCGATAAGACATGGGAACTTGTTAAGAAGTATTCCCTTACAAAGGTCGAATGGATCATAGAAGGCGGCAGCACAGGCCACGATTCCATCAGGAACGGCGTTTTCTTCCTTAAGGATAAGATAGATCCCGACGACCACATCATCGTCCATGATGCTGTAAGACCCGTTCTCCCGCAGAAGGCTATAGATGAGGTCATCAGGGTATCCCACGAAAAGGGCAATGCTTCCTCATCGATCGAGTGCCATCCGCCTATCGTTTATACGGAAGATCACGAATCGGGAATCACCGATGTCGACAGGGAGCATGTCATGCTGACGGCTTCTCCGCAGGCATTCAGGTTCTCGCTGGCTCTTAAATGTTATGAACAGGCCGAGGAAGAGGATTATCACACATCGACATTCACCAGTTCATTGCTGATACATTGCCACGAACGTGTTTACTTCGCGAAAGGAACATCCTGTAATATTAAGATAACCAGAAAAGAAGATCTGGCATTGTTCGAAGCACTTTTGAAGATACCTGAAGAACACTTATACAACTAAAGGAATTATCTAATGAATTGTTCAGAGTACTTGGTGGATTTTTTGATCAGGAAAGGCATAACCGACGTGTTCGGATATGCTGGCGGTTATATCGTCCCGTTTATGGATGCGCTCTATAAGCGCCGTGACGAGATCACAACGCATGTCTGCTACAACGAGCAGGGATGCGCCCTGGCTGCAGACGGATATGCCAGGACAAGCGGCAAGTTAGGTGTTTATTTCACCACATCCGGTCCCGGCGCGGTCAACGGTCTGACGGGCCTTGCAGACTGCTGGTTCGACGGATTCCCGATCATGGGTGTCTGCGGAAATGTTCCGACACATGAGATGAAGGGCTTTTCAGGTATCCGCCAGAACGGTTTCCAGGAAATGGACCTCGTCTCAATGACAAGAAGCGTTTCCAAGTATTCAGTTACTGCAAACAGCGGGGAAGATTTCCCCGAGATCGTATCAAGAGCATACAACATGGCTCTGCTCGGAAGGAAAGGAGGGGTTGTCATTGATTTTCCGCTCGACATACAGCAAACCGATATTATTGGCGGGTAACGGTATACGCACATCAGGCGCCGTTAAGCTTTTACACGAATTTGCGAAGAAGACCAACATCCCTGTCCTGACTACCATGAACGGAGTCGATCTGGCGCAGGACGATCTTCATATAGGTTTCATCGGAACTCACGGTAACCGTGTGGCGAACATGATCATCAAAGAATGCGACGTTATCATTTCGATAGGCGCAAGACTCGGCATCAGACAGGCAGGAAAGGATACGAGGAACTTTGCCCCTCAGGCAGATCTTATCCGCTGCGATATAGACGAATACGAATTGAGCCGTTCCATCAAGGAAGATGAGAGGAAGTATCATTCAGACGCAAGGGATTTCCTCCAGATGCTCTTAAATGAGGATATTCCTGATTATTCCGAATGGAAGAACAGGTGCATTGAAGCAATGCATCTTCTGGAATCTTATGACAAGCAGCCCGGCAACAGGGCAGTAGAGAAGATCTCATCACTTCTTCCCGAAGATCCGGTCGTATCAGTAGACGTCGGCATGAACCAGTGCTGGTGCGCACAGTCACTTCACCTGAAGGGTTATAACGGACGGATCCACATCAGCGGAGGTTACGGCACGATGGGCTGCGGTCTGCCTTTTGCGATCGGATCCTCCATCGCGCAGGGTAAAGCTAAGTCTTTCTGCGTAACAGGTGACGGCGGATTTCAGATGAATATCCAGGAACTGGAGACTGTGCACAGAGAGAATCTCCCCATCAAGATATTCATTCTCAACAACAGAGTCCTGGGCAAGATCTCAGAGACACAGTTTTTCGAGCATGACGGAAGATATGCCGCTACTGCTTTGTCAGGCGGTTATACGGTTCCTTCATTCCAAAAGATTGCCGAAGCATACGGGATAAGGGCTGCAACGCTGAGTTCATATGAAGAACTTGACAATTACAGAGACTGGATAGATGATAATGAGCCTTGCCTTTTCGATATCAGTCTGCCTGAGGAGAGCTTCCTCACACCGAAGATCAAGTTCGAGACCGGCAAGATGAGACCTGAACTTGATGATGCGATAATATCCCAGGTCAAGAATGTTTTGAGAGGATGATCCGGTTTGCTCGACAGTAAGAGGATGTATTCAACATATTTCAAGGAGTATATCCTGGATGACGCTATGCTGAAGCGCCTTCAGGATGAACTTTTGAAGATCCTCCTTGATATCGATTATGTATGCAAGAAGCATGACATCAAGTACATGCTCTGCGGCGGCACACTCATTGGTGCTATCAGACACAAGGGCTTTATTCCGTGGGACGACGATATCGATCTAATGATGATCAGGAGTGAAGCTGTAAAACTCTGCACTGCAATGCGCGAGGAATTCCCGGAGAAATATATGGTCGGTGAACCTCTTTGCGACGAGCAGTATGTCGTTAAATCGATCAAGATCTTCAAGCGCGGTACGAAGTATGTCGAGATTCCTTTCGCAGGTTTAAGCAAATTCGACATGCTCTTTGTAGACGTTCTCGTAATCGAGAATGTTCCTGCAAACAAGCTCGCGAGAACTATCCACAGCAAGTACTATAACTTCATTTATAAGGCAGCCAGCGTCTGCGTTGACTATAAGTATCCGTCCCCGGTAATCGAGGAGAAGGCAAAGGATTATCCTGAGCTCGCTAAATACTGGAAGACACGCAAGAGACTCGGCAGCTTTTTCTCACACATCGGGGGAATGAAGTTCTATCTTAAACAGTGCGAGAAGGTGGGCAACATGAAAAAGCACACGGGCTGGCTCGGAATCCCTTCGGGCGGCTGCGTTGTGGAGAATTTCCCGGAGAAGATGTATTTGGAACTCACGACTGCGGAATTCTGCGGATATCAGTTTCCGGTTCCTAAAGATTACGATGAGAACTTGAGAGTCGTATTCGGTGATTACATGCAGATTCCTGAACCTTCAAAACGTGACTGCCACGTGGCTTACAAGATCGAGTTCTGATAATTACTTGTAACGCGAACATATGGAATGAGTCATTCTGTCCTCTTCCGGGGGCAGCTGCATATAGTCTCCGTATTGCAATGTCAGATATTTGTCCGCATTGCGTGGAATAAAGAATTCGGCATTCTCATAAGGCGCGAGCATGGGATTTTCCACATCTTCGCGATCCATCAGCTGCTTTTCGAAAGGCGGTTCTTCCTCGCAAATAACACATACGGTCTTTGCCTTTTCGTATTTGCTCCATGCGCATACGGATGACAGGTGACGCTCGTATTTGTGGTTCTTATCCGGCATATGTCTGATAATGAAGCTGCGAAGCTTTTCCTTCTTTCCGCTCTCGCTCTCCGGAACATACATCGTGGCGTTCATCATCTTGAGATAGAAATTGCGTAAAGGTTTCTGGAAAATGAGCTTTGGCCTGGAGATGCCGTCCAGGGGGAATACATCAACCCATACTCCCATATCGTCGATTTGTTCCCTGAGATAAGTCGGTTGGACGATGGTCTTCATGTTGCAGGCGCGTACGATCGGGTAATGGTAATTCTTATCGGTCGTATAGTGGAAAAGCCGGATATTATGACCGATGGGCTCAGTCTTATTCAGTTCAACGAGTTTCTCGACATCAGATCTCGGCATAAGGATGTCCATGTCATTGTCCCACGGTATAAAGCCTTGGTGACGGACAGCGCCGAGCAGCGTTCCGTAGCCGAGAACATACTTAAGGCCGTGCTTAACACAGTAAGAATGCAGTTCCTTCATGACCTCGAGTTCGGCCTGCTGTTCTTCGGTTATTGAGAGAAAACCGTCGGTACCGCTCATTTCCATTCCCCCGGAAAAATGAATATGCGGTGATTATAGCATTTTGCTCAGTCCATACCAAATCATGCACATAGACGTAATATGGCCCCAAGGAAATGACGGATGAAAGCAAAGCAAAAATCGTTTGAGGAAAAAAAGGGGCAATCGCTCTCTTTTTTATTAAAATTTACAATATTATGACATTTATTCTGTGGAAAACATATTATCAGTGGAGTAGAATTCTTACGGTGCAGATTGAAGAGCACTATTTTAAGTTTAATAATCCCGGTTAAGGGAATTTAGGAGGAATTCAATATGGCAGTAAAAGTTGCGATTAACGGTTTCGGTCGTATCGGTCGTCTTGCTTTCAGACAGATGTTCGGTGCTGAGGGTTATGAGATTGTAGCTATCAACGATCTTACAAAGTCTTCCATGCTCGCTCTCCTTCTCAAGTATCTCACAGCTCAGGGCGGATATGCTGGTGTATTCGGCGAGAATAAGCACACAGTTACTTCTGACGACGAAGCTAACACAATCACAGTTGACGGCAAGTTACTTAAGATCTACAAGGAACCCGATGCAAATAATTGTCCTTGGGGCGATCTCGGTGTTGACGTAGTTCTCGAGTGCTCCGGTTTCTACACATCTAAGGAAAAGGCACAGGCTCACATCAACGCTGGTGCTAAGAAGGTTGTTATCTCTGCTCCTGCAGGCAACGATCTCCCTACAATCGTTTACAACGTTAACCACACAACACTCACAGCTGACGACAAGATCATCTCTGCAGCTTCCTGCACAACAAACTGCCTTGCTCCTATGACAAAGGCTCCCAATGATTATGCAGCTATCCAGAGCGGTATCATGACAACAGTTCACGCTTACACAGGTGACCAGATGATCCTCGACGGTCCTCAGAGAAAGGGTGACCTCCAGAGAGCAAGAGCTGGTGCTGCTAACATCGTTCCTAACTCTACAGGCGCTGCTAAGGCTATCGGCCTCGTAATCCCTGAGCTCAACGGCAAGCTCATCGGTGCTGCTCAGAGAGTTCCTACATTCACAGGTTCTACAACAATCCTTCACGCTGTTGTTAAGGGTGAAGCTACAGTTGAGGGCATCAACGCTGCTATGAAGGCTGCTACAAACGAGTCTTTCGGCTACACAGAAGAGAAGCTCGTTTCTTCTGATATCGTAGGCATGAAGTTCGGTTCACTCTTCGATGCTAACCAGACAATG
>JAZSFQ010000040.1:0-4200 GCA_045532275.1 Saccharofermentans sp.
ATATCAGAGGCGGGTGCTCTCCGATCGGCATGAAAAAGCAGTATAGGACTTTTATCGATGAGATGGCAGAGCTCGTTGACAGCATCTGCGTCAGCGCAGGGCAGAGGGGAGTGCAGTTAAGGCTCAAGCCCTCAGACCTGATTTCTTTTACAAATGCCGTAGTCGGCGATTTTGCTATGCGGTCCTAAAATGATAGAATTACTTCGAAATTTTAAGACAGGGAAGTGTTATCTGTGTTAGAACCAAAAACGTTTACGCTGAATGATATTAAGAAAAGTGCCCGTATCTACTTTATCGGTATCGGCGGGATCTCGATGAACGGCCTTGCGAGACTGGCAAAGCATGCAGGATTTATTGTCGGAGGTTCGGATAACCATCCTTCCGAGAGAACCCAGATCCTGGAAGAGCAGGGAATAAGGATCTACAACAGCCAGATCGCTTCGAACATAGATGATTTTAAGCCTGATTATCTCGTCAAAACGGCTGCAATCCTTCCTCATAATGAAGAGGTTAAGAGAGCAACGGAACTCGATCTGCAGATCTTTGACAGGGCTGAGTTCCTCGGTGCTTTCACCAGAACATACAAGAACGTGATCAATGTATCCGGAACACACGGAAAGACCACCACAACATCCATGATCTCACTTATGCTGTTAGATGAAGGTCTGGATCCCACTGTTCATCTCGGAGCAGATCTCGATATCTTTAGCGGCACGGTAAGAGCAGGTTCTCATGATCTTCTTGTATCTGAGGCCTGTGAATTCAACAGATCTTTTTTGAACTTTTCATCTACTACCGCGGTCATTACAAATATCGATCACGATCATGTTGACTGCTATCCGACGATCGGAGATGTTATCGATGTTTTCGCGCGTTTCATCAGACTTGTTGACGATAACGGCTATGTGGTCGTATCAGGTCACGACTCTAATATCGCGAAGGCCGTTAAAGAGGCTGAAGAGTATTTCGCTGGAGCAGGAAGAAAGCTTCCCCATATCATTACATGCGCAACCGATAACGAAGTCTGCGAAGTCAGTGGAAAGACAGCTGATTTTACAGCTGAGAATATAGTATTTAACAACGGACTTCCCGAATTCGACATAGTTGTAAAGGACGAAGGTTCGGTCAGGGTAAGCCTTAACATTCCGGGAAGGCACAATATATCCAATGCTCTTAATGCTGCAGCTGCAGCATATCTTAACGGAGCCTCGCTTGAATCGATAAAAAGTGCTCTGGACAGCTTCGGCGGTGCCGACGGCAGATACACGGTGAAGGGCAAGTACAAGGGATGTGATGTGGTTGTTGATTATGCCCATCACCCGACGGCAGCCAGAGCTACCATCGAGGCCGCTTCGAATATGCCTCATAACGATATTCTTGTTGTATTCCAGCCGCTTACGTTCAACCGCACGAAAATGCTCTTTGAAGACTATGTGACGAGTCTTCTGCCCTGTAAAAAGGTGCTTTTCGCCGAGATATTCTCTGACAGGGAGATCAATACTCACGAGATCTCGAGCAAAGACATCTCTGACGAGATCAATAAGCGCGGCGGAGACGCGGAATTCTACGAAGACAGGGAAGAATTAAAGAAAAGGATAGACGAGCTCATTAATCCCGGGGATATAATACTGATCCTGGGACCTGAAGATATCAGGACTTTGGGCGATGAGCTGTGCCCTTAAGCCATGATGAAGAAAAGTTCTGACATTCAGCCGGAAGAGAAGACCGCGCCGCAATATGGTTTCCGCAAGATGCGGCCTGCGAAGATACCTAAGGGAGCATGGTTTGCCTTGGGTGTGTCCCTTATCATGGCCGTTCTGCTCTTTGTATTTTACGGAATGACTTTTACGGATTCCGGGAACGCCGGAAAAACACTTCTCATCTATTCTGACGGGACCGAAATAGCTGAGGTGGCATTAAGGAACAGCCTTGCGTCTGCAGGTTTTGACTATGAGATCATCAAGCCCGATAAGCGCAGTTCAAAGCCAGACTTTGTTTATGACCTTCCTGAGGGATATAACAAGGGCAGCGTTGTGGTATGCGCTGTAGGAAGCAATGCATTTAAGGTCATGGACGATCTCGCAAATTCCGGAAAAGAGAATATAGAAGGCTATATTCTTATTGATCCCGATTATCCAGGAAATGTTTCTCTTGAAGGATATAACAGCGATTATCCTTCGGTTCCGTGCGCGGTCTTCGGATTTGACAGCAAGGCAAAGACATCGACTGAACTCAGCGGGTCTCAAATGATCTTCGAGAAGATCTCCGGAGTTGACACGATGTACGGACGTCCTGCGATGAGAGGAAAGATATTTCCGTCAAAGGTTTTTGTGTCTCAGAATCAGATGAGATATCTGTCACTCTCGCAAAACATGTTTGGATTAACCGTGCTCTTATCTTCTCCGTCTTTTCAGAATGAGCTGGCCCAGTATGTAGGAACGACATTCGGAAACGGTTATTCGTCTTCGAGGATCACATTGTGGACTGTGGGAGTAGTATTCTGCCTGTTCATGTCAGTTGCATCACTTGCGCTGTTCCTTTTCATGGTCCCCGTAACCGTACCTGACAAGGGCGCAAGAGAGCTCAAAGGACGTGACAGCCTGGGAGCGATAATCTTCCTGGGACTTTCCGGATGGATAGCGCTGACAGGCGCTGTGATGACATTTATCCCGCAGACCAGGTCATTTACGGCGTATGTGGCTCTTTATTCTCCTATAGCATTGATCGCCATGATGGCTTTTGCCCAGATAAAGCTCCTTCTGTCCAACAAGGTCAAATACAACAGGAAAGACTACGGCTTTACGATCTTCCTGGTATCAGTTATTACGGGCATCATCGAGCTGATGATACTTGTTTCGGCTTCGCTTAACCTCACAAATGTCGAGAACACATTGAAAAATGATGCCAATCCTATTGCAGCCCTTATAGTCTTTGTATTAATGAGCATTTCGGCAGTTGCTCTGATCTTTGCCGACAAGAAGTCAAGATTCTCAGGCCAGGGAGCATCGGCTTATTTCGGAAGCCCCTTGTATTTCTTTGAAGCTCTTTTCCCGCCCGTAGTAATGCTTATCATGGGCCTTATTCAGGAAAATGTCGATCTTATCAGGGCCTCGCTTGCCGGTATTGCTTTGGGGACCATTCCTTTCGGATGTGTCACGCCTATAAAGAGGATCTCCGATTTCTATGAGATAACCGGCCTTCTGTTCGGAATGGCAGCGGCTCTTATCGTGCTCATAGCAGGGTAAAGCGCTGGGGAGAGCTCCTTATATAATAAATTTTATGTTGACTTTGACCTATCCGTGGTTTATTATACGCGGGTGACCGCATGCGACGGGCTTTTTTAAATGCGCTCTTTTAGGGCACTGCCTAGGGTTTAAGCAGCGAGACTGGAAGAACAGGAGGAAATAATATGTACGCAGTTATTAAGACAGGCGGCAAGCAGTACAAGGTTTCTGTAGACGATGAGATCTTCGTTGAGAAACTTGAAGGTGAGGCTGGCAGCCAGGTTACTTTCGATGAAGTACTTGCAGTATCTGATGACAACGGTATCGCAGCAGGCGATGTTAAGGCTACTGTTACCGGTGAGATCGTAAAGCAGGGCAGAAACAAGAAGGTTATCGTCTCTAAGTACAAGGCTAAGAAGGGCTACAGAAGAAAGAACGGCCACAGACAGCCTTACACACGTGTACTTATCAAGGCTATCAACGTTTGATCAGGGCTTAAGGCTTCATGATTTCCGTTATCGTTAACAGGGAAGCTAATCTGATCCGTGCGATATATGCAAACGGACATGCAGGTTACGATGATCCCGGCAGAGACATCATATGCAGCGGAGTTTCAACACTTCTTTTCACAGCGGCAAGCGCTTTGGAAGATATCTGCGGTTACGACAGCGAGTCCTTCTTTCGTGTAACGGGCGAGGGAACAGAGGATGTCAGCTTAAGGATAACGGTTCCCGATCAGGGAGACGATGAGACTAAGAACAGGGCTCAGGTAATAATGAGGACCTGCGAACTGGGTCTTATCGGGATAGCAAGAGATTATAACGACAGTAAGAACAAGTACGTAGAGATAATTAATTCAAGAACACCGGAGGTGTAATTATGATTAAGTTTAATTTACAGCTCTTCGCACATAAGAAGGGAATGGGTTCCACCAAGAACGGCCGTGAGTCCCAGTCCAAGAGATTAGGAGCGAAGA
>JAZSFQ010000018.1:0-38469 GCA_045532275.1 Saccharofermentans sp.
CCTTCTTAAACTCCGTTCGACTTGCATGTGTTAAGCACGCCGCCAGCGTTCATCCTGAGCCAGGATCGAACTCTCAAAAAAACTTTTGAGAGCCAGTTTGGCTCTAATTACTTTAACAAAAACTCAATTCTCAGAATTGAATAAGGTCCGTTTTACTTCAAGTTTTGCATTCTATTCAATTTTCAAGATCCGCGCTTTTCCTTCGATTTTTGGCCGCGTTCATTCACTGCCTCCGTCAAAGTGCTTGTAAAGGATATACCACCACGAGAATTAAGTCAAGAAGTTTTTTCGTGCTTTTTTAAAATTTTTTCAAAAGTCACAAAACCCTTTATCCGATTAAATTTCAGGCGTTAGAAGAATCATTGTTTACACCGGGCAGATAGACTGAGAATCAGCCTCGATCCTGATGACTTATTTCTTCTTCGCCACAGTCTTCTTCGCTCTTCTTTCGGCCGCATGCTTTATGCGGTTGATCCTTACCCAAAGAACGATATTAAGTATGGTTATTATCAGCATGAGTCCGCCGATCACCGCGGACACAACAGGGTTATGTCTAATAAACAGTTCAAGCGTATCAGCTGTCTCAGTCTCATCTTCTTCAACCGTTTCCTCTTCAGGTGACGGAGTGGGAGAAGGAGTAAGAGTCGTAAGATCATAACCCGTAGGTTCATCGCCCGGGTTAATGAGTGGATCAAATACAGGCTGCTCAGCTCTCGGGGCATTTACCCATCTGTAGTCTCCGGTCGTTCCGTAAACTCTGGTAACGGGATCGGATTCCCAGCAGGCGAGATTACCGTATGCGGTGACCGAAGCCAGATACATAGTAGTATAAAAATAATAGTCCTGCGGGATACCGCAGATGGATATCATCAGATCGTGGCCGTTTTCATTAACGGTATATATAGTAAGACCCTTACCTGCCTGTGATGTGGTTCCGGTCTTTCCTCCGATAACGGCTGACAGGTGTGAATCTGTACCGTTGGCAGTCTTGGAAGCCAGCCACGGATCATAGAGAAGGTAATTTGAATTCTTGACATAGCTCCATGCATCAGACTTATGCCTGTTGGTCCCGACAAAAACATGGGACGGAGCGCTGATAAGCGTCTTGAAATCATCACTCTCGGAAGCGGCAGCCATGATAAGCGTAAGATCATAAGCCGTCGTATAGTGATTATCATCTGGAAGGCCGCAGGCATTTACGAAATGAGTGCCTTTACATCCCAACTTCTCCGCGCGGAGATTCATCAGTACTGCAAATGCATCCAGCTTACGTGATGCCAGGATGTGATCCTTGGTATCGCTTAATCTGTCAAGGATATATTGCGAATTAACGCCGTCACTGTTAACCTCTGTCCCGCCTGCAGGGAACTTTTCGAAGAAAGCATCGACACAGCCTTCTCCCAGAACATTGGCCGCATCATTTCCGGAAGGCAGCATAAGTCCGTATAAAAGCTCGCTGACCCTGACCTTCTCGCCTTCAAGAATGCCCATTAGCGATGAATCCGCGTCAAGACCCGCCAGAGCGCTCTTGCTTACCTCAAGTTTAGCCGAAGTATCCAGATACTCGAGACTCAGCATGCACGTCATTATCTTGGTCATGGAAGCCGGATAGATGCGGTCATCAGGATTCATGCTAATAACGATATATCCCGTGGTCTTATCGTAAACGCAATAAGATGCGCAATGGACATCACTTAATGCGGGAACCGGTATATCCGGCTGGCCGACGTCGGCGGACAGATCTCTTCCGGGACAGAAGAATAAAGCAGCAGAACAAACAAGGAATAGCGAAACTGTAAATGCCGCCGTTTTCCTTAAGAACGATCCTGCTGCCCTATTAATATTCATCAAATATCGTCACCTTCGTCATTGCCGTCAGATCCGTCGGCATCGCCGTCATCCTCCGGAGCAGCTATGCCGTCAGCTTCTATCTCGGCAGCAAGCGTATCTGCCAGTTCCTGAACCTTGGGGGCATTTGCGCTGAGGCCGGATCCATCTGATACGTCTTCTTCAGATAATATTTCACCTGCAGCGATATCTTCACCCTCTTCAGGTTCGTCCTCTTCCTTATCAGTAAGAGCAAAGTCAACTACCATGGCGTTGTTTGCCTTTATAAGCTTAACACCTGATGTGGCTCTTGAAAGTGTAGGAATCTCGGAAGCCCTTACCCTGATGATAACACCCTGGCTCGTGATGATAAGAAGATCGTCATCATCAGTAACGGAAACGGTACCGCAGAGCCTTCCGGTCTTCTCGGAAACCTTATATGTAATGATACCCT
Source organism: Saccharofermentans sp. (assembly GCA_045532275.1). Classification (GTDB taxonomy): domain Bacteria; phylum Bacillota; class Clostridia; order Saccharofermentanales; family Saccharofermentanaceae; genus Saccharofermentans. The sequence continues at coordinate 2,282 of JAZSFQ010000018.1, forward strand.
TACCGCCTCTGCTCTGTACGCGATAGTCGTCGATCTTACTTCTCTTGCCGTATCCCTTCTCTGAAATAACAAGGATCTCACGTGCAGGATCGACAGGCTCCATACCTACAACTGCATCGTCTTCGGCAAGTCTCATCGCCCTGACGCCCGTAGCGCCTCTGCCCATGTCACGTGCGTCATCAGAATTAAACCTGACTGATTTACCGGCAGCACTGACAACGATTACTTCCTGGCCGACTTTCGTGAGCTGGACAGCTACAACGCTGTCTCCTTCACGGATCTTTGTAGCGATAAGGCCGTTCCTGTTGATATTTGCATATTTATCAATAGACGTCTTCTTGATAACGCCGTATTTGGTAACAGTCGTGAGGTAGAGATCCTCTTCTTCGAAACTGTCGATCGGAATGATATTCCTTATTGTCTCGCCCTCGTTCAGGTTAAGAAGATTTACAAGAGCAGTTCCCCTTGCGGAACGTGATGTTGTCTCGGGGATCTTGTATCCCTTGATCTTGAATACCCTGCCCGTGTTGGTAAAGCACAGGAGGAATTTGTGAGTAGTGGTGGTGATAATCTTCTCGACATAGTCCTCTTCGCGTGTGGACTGTCCGGAGATGCCCCTGCCTCCTCTGTGCTGCGCCTTGTATGTATCGATCCTCTGACGCTTGATATAGCCGAAGTGAGTAAGCGTAACAACGATGTTCTCTTCCTGGATCAGGGATTCATCATCGATATCCTCGAACGAGCCGTTAATGATCTCGGATTTTCTCGGAGTAGCAAACTTATTCTTGATATCAGTCATCTCGTTCTTGATGATGTCATCAAGCAGCATCTTATCCGAAAGGACCTGACGGAAATACTCGATCTCCTTAGTAAGAGCCTCTATCTCTGCTTCGAGCTTCTCTCTTTCAAGACCGGTAAGACGTCCGAGTCTCATATCTACGATATGCTGGGCCTGTTTATCGGTAAGTCCGAAGCGCTCGCACATACGGACTTTGGCTTCTGCCTCGGTACGTGAAGACCTGATGATGGCGATGATCTCGTCGATATAATCCATTGCGATAAGGAGACCCTCATCGATATGCTTCTTGGCTTCATCCTTCTCGAGATCATACTGTGTGCGGCGTGTTACGACGTCTTCCTGGTGTCTTATGTAGTAGAAGAGCGCATCCTTGAGACCTACAAGCTTAGGCTCGAGCTTGCCGTCTGCATCAGGAACGAGAGCAAGCATATTCGCGCAGCAGGCGTCCTGAAGAGCGCAGTTCTTATAAAGCTGGTTAAGGACTACGTCGGCATTGGAATCCTTCTTAAGTTCGATTACTATTCTTACCTGTTCGTTACGGTCGGACTCATCTCTTAATCCGGAGATGCCTTCCACCTTCTTCTCCTTAACAAGATCTGCCATACGCTCGATGAGTCTGGCCTTGTTAACGGCATAAGGAATATCGTGAATGATGATCCTCGTCTTGCCTGCATGCTCTTCGATCTCGGCATGAGCGCGGACCATGATGCGTCCCTTACCGGTAAGATAAGCCTCTCTGATACCGGATGTTCCGAGGATCGCGCCACCCGTAGGAAAATCAGGTCCCTTGACGACTGTCATAAGTTCATCAACGGTAACGTCAGGGTTGTTCATCATCATGATGCAGCCGTCGATAACCTCGCCAAGATTATGAGGCGGGATATTCGTAGCCATACCTACGGCGATACCTACGGCGCCGTTAACGAGGAAGTTCGGAAAACGCGAAGGAAGAGATACAGGCTCCATCTCGTGTTCATCGAAGTTGGGTCTGAAATCGACCGTATTCTTATTGATATCCCTCATCATCTCGAGAGCGATCTTCTCAAGTCTGGCCTCAGTATAACGGTATGCAGCCGGCGGATCTCCATCCAGTGAACCGAAGTTACCGTGTCCGTCAACCAGAGGATGTCTCAGTGAGAAATCCTGTGCAAGTCTTACGAGTGCATCGTAAACGGAAGCGTCGCCGTGGGGATGGAAACGTCCCAAAACGTCACCGATCGTCGTAGCGCACTTACGGAAAGGTTTGTCAGGGGTGAATCCCTGAGTGAACATCGAATAAAGGATCCTTCTGTGAACCGGCTTAAGTCCGTCTCTGATATCGGGAAGCGCACGGTCGGAAATAACCGACATAGCGTAATCGATAAAGGACTTCTTCATCTCACCGTCCAGGTCAACCGGAACTATCGTTGTCTGTTCTGACTTGAACACCTCGTCCATCTCGGCTTCCTGCTGAAGCCTGGCCTGTTTCTTGTCGTCGCTGTCTGCCATCTGTCGCCTCCGCCCGCAAAACCTCAGCCTCACGGGAAATATATAGATCTTTTTAGGTAAATAGATTATTTACTCAAACTAAAGTATTATACCATAAGTATACGCACACGCGCGTATATAATTATAATATATAGCACAAATGTCCCATTATCAGACTATAGGGGTTTTGGAAGGTGTGCCCGCTTTTCTCGGAAACCTTGCAGGAGTAGGACGGATCTTCCTTACGACGATGATCGTTCTCTCCATATCCGTTCCGGGAAGCTTAAATGTATCCTTTTTCTCTATCGTGCCGCCTAAGAGGGCAATAGCCTTTGCTCCGTCATTCTCCTCTTCTTCCGAATGTGCCTTCATGGCCAGGAAAACTCCTCCGACTTTGACAAGAGGAAGACAGTATTCGGCCAGTACGGAGAGTTTTGCCACGGCTCTTGCGGTAACGATATCGTATTTCTCACGGTATTTCTTATTCCTGCCTGCGTCTTCGGCCCTGGAATGCACAGTTGTGCAGTTCTTAAGATCCAGTGCAGTAATCACCTCATCGAGGAACTTGAGGCGCTTCTCGAGCGAATCCATGAGCGTTACGGACAGCTCAGGGCAGGATATCTTTACAGGAAGTCCCGGGAATCCCGCACCGGTCCCGACATCAGCAAATGACAATGAACCTGCCTTACCGGCTTTGGCCTCCTCTTCCCTGATATAAGGGCAGAGCGTAAGGGAATCGATAAAATGCTTCATGGCTATTCCCTTATCGTCATCGACGGCTGTAAGATTCATGACCTTATTCTTCTCTTTCAGCATCGTCGCATATGTCTGGAAAGCACGGATCTCTTCAGCTGACAGCGGAACACTTATCTCTCCGGAATGCGATTCAAGGATCGGAGCAACATCAGCAGGCTCCTCATCATGTTCCGTGACCTTTGTTCCTTCCACGCCGATCTCGACCTTCTTAGGAAGGCTCTCTTTCAAACGCCTGATATCATCCTTGGTAAGAGGTTTTCTGTTCGAGAACAAACCGTCAGCCATTGTCGTGTCTCCTTCTCTGCTGTTCGAGATATACCAGCAGCACTTCACAGTCTGCAGGCGATACGCCTGATATCCTTGAAGCCCTGCCCACATTCTCAGGCTTCATCTTTGTGAGTTTCTGTGTCGCTTCTATCCTTAATCCCCTTATGAGCGAATAATCCGTATCTTCCGGAATGGTTATCTTCTCGAGGTTCTTAAACTTCTCTATCTTCTCCTTCTCAAGAGCCAGGTATCCTTCGTATTTGATATTCGTCTCACACGCAAATGTGATATTGCGTGGAAGTTCCTTACGCTCTTTATCCACAGGACCAAGAAGGTCATACGTAACACCCGGGCGCTTGATAAGATCCGCAAGGCTCTCGCCGGATTTGGGCAGTGTCTGTTCGCATGAATCCAGAAGTTCCTTAAGCTTTTCCGTAGGAGCGACATATGTCTTCCTGAGCCTCTCTGTCTCATCAGAGATCAGTCTGACCTTCTCCTCGAACTTTCCGAAAACATCATCACTTATAAGACCGATCTCATGCCCTACCGGCATAAGTCTTTCATCAGCATTGTCCTGTCTTAAGAACAGTCTGTATTCGGCACGGGAAGTCATCATGCGGTAGGGCTCGTTCGTTCCCTTGGTCACAAGGTCATCTATCAGGACTCCGATATATCCCTGTGACCTGTCGATTATTACCGAATCACGGCCCAAACAGGTCATGGCGGCATTGATTCCCGCAACGATGCCCTGGGCTGCCGCTTCCTCATATCCGGATGAGCCGTTTATCTGGCCCGCGGTAAAAAGACCGGGGACTATCTTCGATTCAAGGGTGGCCTTTATCGAGAGCGGATCTACCAGATCGTATTCGATCGCATAGGCGGCTCTCTGGATCTTTGCTTCTGAAAGACCCGGCAAAGACCTTACCATCTTCTCCTGGATCTCTTCGGGAAGACTCGTGGAGAATCCCTGGAGATACATTTCATTGGTATGCCTGCCCATAGGCTCGACAAAGATCTGGTGCCTTGTCTTATCCTTGAACCTCATGAATTTATCTTCTATCGAAGGACAGTATCTGGGGCCTACGCCCTTGATCTCGCCGCTGTAAAGAGGCGATCTGTCCATATTCTCGCTTATGACCCTGCGCGTCTCTTCTGTAGTCCATATAGACCAGCAGGGGATCTGTTCTTCAGAAGGAGCAGGAAGCTTTCCTTCCATTTCATTTCTGTAAGAGAAAGGCGGAATATCATCTTCTCCGTCCTGTCTCGTCATCTGTGAAAAATCAACGGAATTGGAATTTACTCGCACGGGCGTTCCGGTCTTAAATCTTAACATCGGTATGCCGAGCGATCCGAGCGAAGAAGATAATCCGCAGGATCTCGGGAGTCCGTCAGGGCCACTCTCAGTTATGACCTCACCCCTTATTATCCTTGCTTCCATATATGTTCCGGAACAGATAACGACAGCGCGCGACCTGTATACGGCCCTGCCTTCCGTCATGACTCCGGCGGCATGACCGTCTTCGTCCGTAAGGAGTTCTGTTATATGTGCCTGCTTCAGTGTAAGATGAGGAAGATTTTCCAGATAATGCTTCATCTCGACGGAATACATCGCACGGTCTTCCTGTGCTCTCGGGGAATAAACTGCAGGACCTTTGGAACGGTTGAGCATCCTCATCTGCACGGCGCACTTATCCGCCATTATTCCCATGATACCGCCCAAGGCATCAATCTCCCTTACGAGCTGTCCTTTGGATGTACCTCCGATACTCGGGTTGCAGGGAAGATTTGCGAGGCTGTCCAGAGAGAGCGTGAAAAGAATCGTATCAAGTCCAAGCTTAGCAGCGGCATGAGCAGCTTCGCAGCCGGCATGACCTGCTCCTACCACGGCAACATCAAATGTTCCCGCTTCAAAGCTATGTTCCAACTCTAAAGCTTCACGGATAGTCATTTATTTACCTATACAGAATCTTGAGAAGATAGTATCTGCAAGAGTGGCAGATACAGTCTTTCCGGTTACCTCACCGATCTCATCCAGACAAGCCCTTAATGCGGAAGCACAGACTTCAGTACCGAGGTTATTGTCGAGCGCATCAAGCGCAAGCGCGAGCTTCTTCGAAGCCTTTAAGAACTTCGTGTAGTGCCTGCTGTTAGTGATAAGTAGACCCTCCGATGCGCCGCCGCCCAATTCCTGATAGTAGTCGATGATAGCATCTTCCAGCTTATCGATATTGAGGTCTTCCTCCGCGCTTATCGAAATAAAGTTCTCAATGCTCAGACTCCTGAGTTTTTCTTCTATCTCTTCCCTGTAAGGGTTATCTCCGGTATCACTTTTCGAGAATACCGCCGTAACAGAATCACAGTCTTCAATAATGTTCTTAACGCCTGAATATGCTTCATTGGCATCCATGTCGGGAGGGATCATGTAAAAGATCATGTCAGCGCCCCTGCCGGCCTCGTAGGCCTTGCCGATACCCATAGATTCTATTATGTCATCGGTCTCGCGGATGCCTGCGGTATCTATAAGAGTAACGGGAATGCCGTTTATGTTGAGCTGGACTTCGATGGTATCTCTGGTAGTACCTGCTACCTCGGTTACGATCGCCCTGTCAAAACCGGTAAGAGTATTGAGCAAAGTGCTCTTGCCGCTGTTGGGAAGTCCCAGGAGCGCGACACGGAGGCGTTCGGAAAGGATCCTTCCTTTTCCGTAGCCCTTGCAGAGCGCTGTCAGTCTGTCGTGACAGTCACTGAGATTATCTTTAACGGTCTCAAGCTTTGATTCCTCTTCTTCAGGATCTTCCGTATCAAATTCGGTAAATGTCTCGAGCATCGCTGCCTGGTCATATAGATTGCCCTCTATATGTGCAATTTCTTCAGCGAGTTTGCCCGATAAAAGGCTTCCAGCAGCCTCAAGCTGTCTTTCGGTCTCTGAATTGATTACATCCATTACCGCTTCTGCGGAAGCAAGGCTCATCTTGCCGTTTATGAATGCTCTTCTGGAGAACTCTCCGGGATATGCCATCCTGATCCCGGACATGCCGAGGCACTTTAATATCTCCTGCTTAACCGCTCCGGAACCATGCGAGGATATCTCCACCATCTCTTCACCTGTATAGGAATGAGGTGCTTCAAAATGAGTGAAGATAACTTCATCAACCTTAACATCATCTGAAGGATCCTTAACATAGCCGAAAGCGCATGTGTAACCGGGCAGTTCCGACAGTCTGGAATAATCGCCGCTGCTCCTTAAGATAACGGAACATTTATCGGCAAGCTTTCCACAGCCGTTACCGGATATGCGGATAACAGCTATGCCAGATATTCCGGCCGGCGTAGAGCAGGCACAGATAGGTTCGTCATCATACGAATACATTGAAAAACAGCCCGCCAGATCCTTAAGGAAAGATCCGAAGCGAATTACTTCTTGTCGGTGTCGGGAGTTACAACGACGCATCTGTTAGGCTCAACGCCTTCACTGTGTGTTGTTACGCCGTTTACATCCTGGAGATAAGAGTGGACTATCCTTCTCTCGGCAGGGCTCATGGCCTCCATGACAAACTTGCGTCCTGAACGTCTTACCTTGGATACAGCCTTGTCTGCAAGGCCCTTGATGACCTGCTCTCTGTGCTTTCTGTATCCGCCGACGTCAAGATAAACGTGAACTCTCTGCTCGCTGTGCTTATTTGCAATGAGATTTGTCATGTAGGAGATGGCTTCGAGAGTCTCACCGTGACGTCCTATTGCCGCACCGCAGTCAGAACCAGTGACAGAGATATAGATAGTATCGTCTTCCCTGTAGGAATCCATGTTGCCGTGAATGCCGATGCCTGAGAGGACTTCTGCAACAAAGTTAGCGGCTGCATCTTCAGCTTCGCTTACTGCATCACCTTCAAAGCTCTCATCATCTCCGAAATATGTATCATCTGAATCTGAAGCAGCCGCATTCTCGACTGTATCCTCAGAATTAAATGTAACCTTAACCTCAGCGTCCTTTCTTCCTAATCCGAGAAAGCCGCCTTCTGTACCTTCCTCAACGACTTCGATCGTTGCCTGCTCTTTTGTACAGCCGAGCTCGGAAAGAGCTGCCTCGATTGCTTCATCAACTGTTGCGCCTGTCTTGATTACTGTCTTTTCCATATGTACAAGGCCTCCTTCGAGCCAAAATTATTTCTTCTTTTTCTTACCGTTCTTTTTGGATGAGTCTGAATCAGCTTCACCGTCAACGCCTGCGAGAGCAGCTTTTCCGGACTTCTTGAAAACAGCATCCTTCTTAGCCTCTATCTCAGCCTTCTTCATCTCATAAGGCTTGGTGAACATGTAATAAACGATAATGCTCGTAATGATGCTCATAAGACCTGAGATGATCCAGTAAAGGCCCATTGCAGCCGGCATCGTAAATGTCGTAACGAGCATGAGGATAGGCATCATCCAGTTCATCATCTTCATGGAGTTCTGGGTAACGTCTTCTGCAGCGCTCTTGCCGTCGCCTGCCTGACCTGCCCTTGCGGGATTCTTCTTGGCACGCTTCTTGGCTTCTTCCTCTTCCTTCCAGCCGGGCTTCATTATCTTGGTCAGCTGCATCATTACGATATTCGTAACAACTACAAGAATAGGAATGATAAGCATCGGAATGTATGTCTTGGGATCCTTTGCGATTACAAAAGGATTCCATGCGGGTGTGACCGTAAGATCCATTCCGAGGAAATGAAGATCGATCATCTGGTCAAGACTGATCAATCCCTGACTGATACACTCTTTAAGGAACTGGGCATTCTCCGTCAGCGCTTTGATAAGACCGATATGGATATCTACGCTGACTCTGCCCTCAAAGATTCCGCTCTCGCCGAATCTGTTTCCGAGGTTGATCATGGCCTCGATATTTTCTTTGCTTACCTTTGAAAGATAGATCAAAGGTCCGCTGACGATACGGTAGATAGGCCAGATAAAGAATAACTGAAGGAAAGGAAGGAGGCATCCCGAAAGACCGCCTGCGCCATTCTCCTTCTGCATCTTCATGAAAGCTTCCTGATATGCTTCCTTATCATCGCCATACTGACGCTGAAGCTCAGCCTGTTTGCCGCTCAAAGCCTGCATCTTGAGCATTGACTTTTGCGATTTGATATTCAGCGGGATAAGGGCTCCTCTGATGATTATGGTAAGGAAGATGATCGCCAGACCATAATTACCGAAGAAATTGAATAAAACTCTCGTAAGCCAGCCAAACAAAGTGTACAGCGGGTCGAGAATTGATAACTGAACTATAAAGTCTCCCATTATTGAACTCCGGTTCTATTAATGAATGCGTTTTCTGCTTATCTTACAGGATCGTATCCGCCCTTTGAAAAAGGATTGCACCTCAGTATCCGCCAGATACCCATAAGTCCGCCCTTTATTACGCCGTACTTTGTCACTGCATCTATCATGTACTGTGAACAGGTCGGCTGATACTTACAATGCGGACCTATAGCGGGAGAAATATGCTTCTGATACCAACGGACCATTCCTATTACGGCTTTTCTGATCATGCGGATACACCATCTATAAGATCAAGCCTCGCAAGGCACTTCCCCATATCTGTGCTTAATTCGTGGTAATCCGGAATTCCGCCCTTGGCCTTTAAAGTAAATACATAATCGTATCCTTCGGGAAGTCTGTCTTCCAAGTGTCTGTAAGCTTCTCTCATCAGACGCCTTGCCCGGTTCCTTCCGACTGCTCCGAGTTCTTTCTTGTTAGCGCAAAAACCCGTTCGTCTCAGTGCAGGATCTACTTTATAGCCGCTCTGCGTGGTTCCTTCCCGTCTTTTAAGCACGTGAACCGACAGGTACCTGCCGGTTGCGAATTTCCCGTACCGGTAAACCCTGTTAAATTCAAAATTGAATCTGAGCGCTACCGATTTCAAAGCGAGATTGCGACCACAGTCTGATTATCAGACCGCAATTCTCTTTCTGCCCTTGGCTCTTCTTGCAGCAAGAACCTTGCGGCCGTTAGCAGTCTCCATTCTTGCTCTGAAGCCGTGAACCTTTGCCCTCTGTCTCTTCTTTGGCTGGAATGTCATTTTTGCCATAATATAATCCTCCGGATCGTTGTTTCTTTAAGTTGCACACCCGCGTTTCTGGCGGCAGCGCATAATACGACAATCTTAATATAACCTGAAAATTATATTAGGGAGAGTGTTTATTGTCAAGCAATCTCAGCACTTGCCGAAAAGATACTCGATAAACTTAAGATAATCGGTGTTGCCGCTCGATCGGGTCGAATATGCAAAAGCGATGTAGTATGTGTACTGCTCATCGAGGCCGAGCTTTCTCTCTATATCATCCGTAAGTTTCAAAGCGAGCGGTACCGGACGGTCAGGATCCTCTTCTTCTCCGGCATTGAAAATATCCCTGAAAGAAATGCCCTGCGAGTTCTTAGCCTTCTCCTCTTCCGTCGCAACATAGTAGTAGAAATCATCCTCGGTAAAATTGTCCATGTTTACGAGCTGGGACATATCCTGGAAATAGTCCGGAGTGGAATAATTGTAGACCGCGTCCTCGCGCATGATAAGGTAATCGTAGGTTCCCGTAAGGACAGATGCCCTAAAAGAGACCTCAAGATATTTAGTCTCATACTCGCTGTCGCTTGAGAAGTTCAGATCTTCGGCATCAAGGATCGCTGCGGTTCTCGCCTTGCCGTAACCGCCCCATGAGAGGAAGCCATTGGTCGCGTAATCCCGGCCTTCTTCGGAGATATAGCAATTGACAAGTCCTCCGCCTATGACACGCATATTGTCCCTGTAGACATCATATGCATACCAGCTTATAGCCGCTACAAGTGCGATCACGAGCAAAGTGCCGGGAAGATAGTACTGTGCAAGATAAAGAGCTTTTTGCTTGGCAGTAAGTCCTTTGAGTTTCTTTTTCTCGCCCCTGATAAATCTAGTCAGTTTGTTTCCTGACTTATCTTCCGCCTCATCAGGCTTTTCGAGGTTCTTCTCGAGTTCCTTGACATCTTTTTTGGAAGCTGCCAGAGAGATATTGCCTGCGGCATCAGTCTCGGGATCATATTCCACTGATTCCTGAAGCGCCTTCAGCTTCTCAGCCTGGTTCTTCTCAAGCTTATCGAACTGCTTGATAAATATGACGCTGAGAAAATATGTGATAGTCGTTGAACAGAAAACATATATCAGCGGGAACCACTGGGCATACCAGAGACTTGCTACGACAGAACCAATCATGACCAGAGTTATAAGGACAAGAGGTATGAATTTGATAATGACGAAGATGAGTGAAGCTTTGAAAAGCTCAGTCGTCTTCATCTCATATCTGGCAATCGTAGGGAAGATAGTTATCGTCATCAGGAATGCGAATAACGTAAAAACGATAATGCCGATCTTATAGAGAAGCGGCGTGTTGCTCCAGCCGTTATAGATGATCCACTGCCAGTCAAGACCTATGATCGCAAATACGACGACTAATATCAGCCATACGATCGTCGACTGTTTGAAATTGCGTTTAAATGCTTTAAAGAAAGGAACTATGGTACCTGAGTCTTCTCCCCTGATCTTTTTCATCGCGACATAGTACTTGGCAGAATATGCCGCGCCGAAAGTTACGACCGGCAGGCTGCAGATGATGCATAGAATGTCAAGGATGATAAGGTCAGCTATCGTGCTGAGGAAATTCATTACCGGACTGTCAGGCTTCAATATGTTCATTTAATTTCTGTTACCCTTAATCTCAAAAGTATTACTATCTGTCTTTAGACGACCGTTATATTCTACAACAAATCATCAGTTATATTTCCGTCTTTTACGTAATAAGGGCTGTCCCTTTATATGAGACAGCCCGAAATTATTACTGGTTTTAACAGTTCTTTACTCCTTAACGCCGCCGATCGTGAGACCTGTAACGAAGTATCTCTGGAGGAACGGGTAAAGGGCAACGATAGGTGCCATTGTGGCAATTGTTGCAGCAGCTCTTACCGTGATAGGCGTAATGGTATTTGCATTAGCCTGGGTCATCTGTGCAGCAGATGCGGAAGCACCCGTTGTTGCAGAGACTGAATCCAGGAGTTTCATAAGCTCGTACTGCAGTGTTGTGTACTGGGGGTCGAATCTGTTGTAGAGCATAGCATCGAACCATGAGTTCCAATGATATACCGCAACGAACAGAGCGATCGTGGCGTAAACCGGTTTACACAACGGAGTAATAATGCTTACGAATACTCTCATGTAACCTGCGCCCTCGAGCTGAGCAGCTTCTTCCAGTGAATCCGGGATACCCTGCATGTATGTTCTCATGACCATTACGTTGAATGCACTTACCATACCGGGGATGATGTATACCCAGAAGCTGGATGTGAGGTGGAGGTATCTGAAGAGGATCAGTACAGGGATCATACCGCCTGAAGCATACATCGTGATGATCCAGAACAGTGAAAGACCTGACTTGAAGAGGAACTTCTTACGGCTCAGGATGAATGAGAGCAGAGCATTTGCTGCCAGAGATGTAAGAGTTCCGAGTATTGTTCTTAATACTGTGATCTTAGCGCCTACGCGGATACCGGGTCTCTCGAAAAGGATCTCGTGATAACTTCTCAATGACCATTTACGGGGAAGAAGGTGGATTCCTCCTCTTACGGCGTCATTACCTTCGTTGAAGGAATAAGCCAGCGTATTAAGAATAGGATAAAGCGTTACCAACGCGAACAACAGGAGGAAAGCCGTATTGAAGATATAGAAGATAAGATCCTCTGTTGCCATCTTTTTCTTATGCTTGATCTTTTCAAAAGATACTTGTTCAATCTGTGCCATGATACTATCCTCCCTTCCTTAGAACAGACGCTCATCGCCACGCTTTTTGGCGATATAGTTCGATACTACGATAAACGTCATGGATACTACGGTCTTGAAGATACCGGCTGCAGTACCGAGCGAGTAGTCAAGGTTACGGGCGTCTAATGCCCAGTCGAGAATGTAGATATCGATCGTTCTTGAAACGTTCTGTACGAGACCGTTACCGAGGAGGTACTGGAGCTCGAATCCGGCATTAAGTACGTTACCCATGTTCATCAAGAGGAGGATCATGATGGTAGGACGGAGACCCGGAAGAGTTACATAACGCATCTTCTGGAAACGACCTGCACCGTCGATTGATGCTGACTCATAGAGGCAGGGGTCGATAGATGTAATAGCTGCAAGATAGATGATCGCATTCCAACCGGTCTCTTTCCAAAGGTTACTGAAAGTAACGATACCCCAGAACAATTTCGGATCACCGAGGAAAGCATATGGTGTTTTCAAAATACCGACCTTCATGAGGAGCTCGTTGATGATACCTGTAGATGTAAGAGCATCGTGAACGATTGCAACAACGATGATCCAGGAAAGGAAGTGAGGCAGATAAGAAATCGTCTGGATGGATTTCTTAAAGTATTTATTTCTTACCTCATTTAAGAGAATAGCAAAAGCAATTGCAACGACCGTACCGAAAAACAGATTAAGAACGCCCATTGCAAATGTGTTTCTGATAACCATCAGGAACGTTTTATCGCTGAAAAGGAATTGGAATTTCTTGAATCCGACCCACTTGGAACCGGAAATACCTTTTGCATAAACGAAGTTCTGGAACGCTATGATCCATCCTGCGAGAGGAAGATAATAGAAAATTATTCCATAAACGACATAAACGGCACTGATTGCTACCAGGATCCACTGTCTTTTGAATTCTTTGACAGTGAACTTCGGTTTGTTTATATCAACCTCTTTAGTTCTCTTCGATCTTGTTATCGAATTTTCCATGTTAGCCACTCCTGTTAAAAATGGTGGCAACCATAGTTGTTATTGCCATGGTTGCCACCACACGATTAATCAATCAAACCTAATTGAAGGATCAAGTAGGCGTCCAGCCGTAAGACTGAGCTGTTGCGAGTCTAGCGTCAACTTCTGCCTGAGCTTCAGAGAGGAAGTCCTGAGGATTGCACTCATTGTAAGCTGCCATATAGTTAGCCCAATCAGCCTCAAAGTCGCTACTCATAACAACTGTAGGCAGCCAGAGGTGCTTTGTCTCACCCATCTTCTTCCAAGCGATTCCGCCAGGAGTGTCTGTGCTGACATTGTTAGACCATGACCAGAGAGGATACCAAGGAGCATTAATAACCTTCTTTGAATCGAGGAACTCAATGTATGTTCCTGCGCCATAAGCTTCGAAGCACTTTCTGATAGGCTCAGCAAGACCGAGGATGAACTCTGAAGGCTGCTCACCAGGCTGCATTCTGTTGATGCCGTCTCTGCTCATGCCGGCCCACTGAGGGCAGTATGAGTATTCGCATGTATGCTTAGCCTTGAAGCTGTCGCTCTTCCAGTTCTCTCTCATTTCTTCTGTTCTGTAGAAGAGGCCCTGATCGTCTACGAGGTAGTCTTCACCCTCAATACCCCAGAAACGGAGGTTGTGGATGTCCTGATCAAGGAGTCTGCTCAGGAATTCGAATGCGAGATCCGGATCCTTGCAGCTTGTTGTAACTGCACAACCGGAAGACTGGTTAAGCTCGTCGTCATAGGAGTGCCACTGCTGCTCCATACCCTTCTTAGCTACGAGTCCCAACGGTACATAGTCGCATCCGATCTCATCGAGACGGAATGTAGAACCATCGGAAGCTTCGAGAGGTGAAGCGAAAGGTCCCATGATGCTGTAAGCGAAATCCCAATACTGATCGCAGAGACCAAGTACACGACCTGTAGAAAGCTTAGCAATATACTCATCGTATGTCTGTGTAGCGAAGTCAGGATCGAGAGCGCCCTTAGCGTACTCTTCGTTCATCTTCTTGAAATACATCTTAGCTGTTTCTGTTGTGTTGTAGTCAACAACCTTCGGCTTATCCATGCCTGCGTCGATGTTAACGATAACGCATCCGTCATTCGGATAACCGTCGAGGAACATCGGAGGATTCTCAAGGCAGAAATACTTCCAGTCTTCGCAGAGACATGTGTAAGGGATTACAGGTGTTCCGTCAGGAAGTGTCGGATTAGCTGCTGCGTAGTCTTCGAGGAGCTTGAAGTACTCATCAAGTGTCTCGATCTTAGGATAGCCTGCCCACTCAAGGACACGAACCTGGATCCAGAAAGCCTCACCGTTCTGACCTGTTGCTGTGTTGATGTGATTGTAGGAGTTACCGAAAACGTTAGCCCAGTAAATGTGACCGTCGTCCATACGGAACTTATCCCACTCTTCATCTGTGTACATTTCTTTGAGGTTAGGATACTTCTCAAGATAAGGATCCCAAGCTACGAGCAAACCGTTCTCATAGAGAGTTACGGAGCCGTCGCCGCCATCGATAAGATCAGGCAGCTTACCTGAAGCGATGATGGAGCCGATAGCTTCGCCAGCATCCTGACCTGTGAGCCATGTTTCCTTAACACGGACACCGGTCTTCTGAGCGATGATCTCCATGATATCGTTACCGTCGTTCTTCTCTTTGCCTGCCATAGCAGCAAACATTGTGAAGTCAACGATCTCTTTTCCACCATCAGTTACTGCGGGCTGATCGCCACTGGTAGTAGCGTTTGTTGTGCCGGGGTTGCCGGTAGAACAAGCAGCAAAAGATGATACCGCAAGCATTGATCCAAGAACCAATGAAACGATTTTCTTAGTCTTCATTAACTAGACCTCCCGAATTAGATTCTCGCTAATAAACGAGTATTTAGCACTTAGATTATATGTTTGCCCTATTTTTGCCACAACCCGAAAAAGTCTAACTAAACAACCGATAAACTCAACAAAAATGCAATAATTTCGACATGGATGAACAAAGATTGCAACCTGCGTTTATGCAGATTGCATAAAAACTTCAAGCTTTGTTAGGCGTAGTGGTCAACTCAAACCCCGCGGTTGGTCTTACGGTATTTGGAAGGGGTACAGCCCATGATCTCAATGAATTTGCGGATAAAATAGTCACTGTCCTTATATCCGACATTCTCCGCGATACGGTTTATCTTCTCGTCGGTATTGATGATCTGCCTGGCCGCTTCCCTGATCCTGTAATTTGTCAGGTAATTCTTAAAAGACATCCCGTATTTTTTCCTGAATATCTGTCCAAGGTATGAATTATTGATATGGTATTTATCTCCGAGATCCTTAAGACTTATATTGTCCGCAAAGTTTTCCTTTATCTCCGCTTCGACTTCGGCAAGTATTCCGTGCGAGATGCTCTTCCGGAGTTCGGAAAGATAAGCGGCATATTCCAATGCGAATTTCTTCAGGTGCTGATGGCTTCCCCTGAGGAATACTCCCTCCGAAGCCTGATCGGAGATGTACTGGATGATCTCCTCCTGGTTGACAGAGTCATCGAGTTCGCTGGCCAAATGGATGAGCTGGAAAAGAAGGTAATTGATATTAAGGTCAAATGCCCTTTTATTACTTTCTTTGCCTTGAAGCTCACCGTACAGTTTCTCTACTCCGGTCTCTATCTCCTGGGGTTCATTCTTTACGATCGAGTCAATGATCTCGTCTATGGTGTTCTTGCAGAGGACGATACCGCCGTAAGAACCCTGTGTCTCCTCAGTCTCTTCAGCGAAATACAGTTTCTTTTTATTATGGAATCCGGTAATGCTCTTAAGTCTTCTGCAGGATACATATGATCTCGACAGCATGGACAGATCGGGAACCAGCTGGCCGCATAACATCCTTATGGGTTTTATGATGAGGACTTCCAGCTTTCTTATAAATGCGTTCAGGAACTCCTCCTCCGTCATATCGCGCATTACGGCCATATTCTCGCAATAAACGAAGCTTACACTGTAAGTATCTTCGTCATATGTGAAATCAAGCGCAAAATGATTGGAATACTCTTTCAGCACTTCCCTGCATGCATTGCAAAGCTGCCTCTGCATCATGCCGAGATCATCCGATTCACTGCTGTCTTCATCTGATTCCCTGTGAACGAACTCTATGTCTATAAATCTCAGGTTGTCCGCGAGCTGGAGATGCTTATTGGCGTATTCGATATCTTCGTCATTGAATTTCCCCTTGATGATATGCCTTATTATCCTCGCAAGATATGCATCTTCCATCTTTTCCCTGTCTTTTTTGAGTAAGATGGATTCCCTGTTGAGATTCGTAACCTTTTGAAGAACGGATATGAGCTCTTCTTCGATGACCGGCTTTAAGATGTAATCAAGACATCCGTTCCTTATCGCCCTCTGGGTATACGCGAAATCATCATATCCCGTAAGAAGAACGAATTCCGCGTCAGAGATCTTCTCTTTCTTCACCTTCTCAAGAAGCTCAAGACCAGTCATCTCAGGCATGCGGATGTCGGAGATAACAAGATCGACATGATTCTCGCAAAGATACCTGTAAGCCTCTTTTCCGTTGGAGCATGTAGCGGCGATCTCGAATCCGCCGCCCTCCCAATCGATAAGGACCTGAAGACCCTGAAGGATATAAGGTTCGTCATCAACAAGCATTACTTTGAGCATATTCCACCTCACTCTGACACGGTGACGAGTTCCGAAGGTATCGTAATGATGACGCTCATTCCGATACCCTTCTCGCTGTCGACCGCAAACTTCGCCTGATCCCTGAACATCATTTTTATTCTGAGGCAGGCATTAAGGATACCAACGTGCTTGGCCTTCTTTATCGTTTCAATAGTAACATTATTCATTCTTTCCTGAAGGGCAGCAGCTTCTTCGTCATCCATTCCGTCTCCCGTATCCTCGACTTCGATAATGAGATTGTCCTCTTTCTTATTGACCCTTACGAAGATCCAGCCCTGGGCTGATTTGGACTCGATACCGTGTACGCACGCATTCTCAACAAAAGTAACGAGAGTGAGCTTCGGAATAAGTATCTTCTTGCATTCTTCATCGATATCGATATCAAAAGATATCCTCTCTCCGAATCTGTAACTCTGGAGCTGAAGATATGCGTCGATGAAATCTTCTTCCTCTTCGATCGTAACCGCATCATCATGCCATTCAACGTTCTGTCTCTGCATGACTGCAAGCCTTTGTACCATCTCGGCAGTCTCGTTCTCTCCTTTGAGGATACTGTGCATTCTTATGCTCTCCAGAGCATTGAAAAGGAAATGCGGGTTGATCTGGCTCTGGAGAGCAAGGAGTTCTGCATTCTTACGCGCAAGATCGCTTTCCTGCTCCCTCAGCTTATCCTTATAGATCGTATTGGTAAGTTCATTATTTATTTCAACGATCCTGTTGTAGTTATGCATCAGGGCAGATATCTCATCTGTACCTTTTATCTCTTTGATCGGCTGGAAGATATCATTTCCTCCTTCACCGAATGCTTTTCCCAGGATACTGATACGCTTGGTTATGGAACGTTCCAGGAGTTTCATGAGAAGGATCGGAATAACGAGCGTAGCCAGAACGATAAGAATGATCACCGGCAGATTGTTGCTCATGACATTCGAGATCGTCAGGTCTTCCGTAAAAGCATAGAACGTCAGAGTATTGCCGTAAATCGGGTATTCCTTGACAGTAATATAAGGTGCTTTCTTTGCCTTATCCAGAAGTGTCTGATAATCAATATTCGGGTACTTGTTGGAATAGATTATATAGTCATCACAACATACGACCATCGCACAGTCCACACGGATCTCGGAAAGATCTTCACTGATCCTCCAGTTCTTATGTTCGATCGTAACTATCTTGTCAACGGCGGTCTTAGTATTGGTCATCCTACGCACATAGATGAACCTCTTCTGGTCAAAAGATCTCATAACGGGCTCGTAATCGAAATACGCATAAAACGATTCGTTAGCCCCGCTCTCCATATATTTTTTAAACCATATTTCATTCGCGGCTTCTGACAGCGGATGGAAATAGTTTCCGTTGAGCATTGTCCTGTTATCCGAATAGATAACGATCCTGTCACGGTTATAATCAGCAAGCGTTGTGAAGAAAGAATTCTCTATGGTCGTGTTGTAATGGTAATAGTAATCGTACGGTGTCTCATAGAGCTTATTGATAAATGAGTTGAGCGTCTTGTTAAGATCGAAAGCAGATGCCATAGCCGCATCGTTTTTCAGAAGGTTCTCGAAGTAATTCGAATAAGAAGCGATTGCGTTCTCCCTGTAGAAGTACTGGTTCTTGAGCTCAGCCTCATAGACTGACCGGATCAGGAAGGCATCGGTAATGACGAGCGGAAGTATGACGCCGAAAATGTACATCAAAAGGAACTTGTTACTAAGCTTCAGGCTTCCGAATAGATTTCCTCTGACTTTCCTGCCCATAATTCCCAAAGCCCTTTAAGAGTGCTGCTCCCCAATAAATATAGTGTAATACCTATCCATATTATAGAAATCATCCTGCCTTTGCAAACCGGGCGGCATATCAAAGTGTCAGATTTTTCCCTGCTCTTATCATTATTTTATCCCGTTGAATAATACCGATTCTTTTTCTACTATTATTACGTCTAAAACTTTTATGAGGAGTTCCGCATGTTAAGAATCGTCAAGACCGAGAACGGACCGGTAAGAGGCCTTCCCGCAAACAATACCCGCATTTCAGTTTTCAAAGGAATACCTTTCGCACTGCCCCCTGTCGGCGAGAACAGGTGGAAGGCACCGCAGCCCTGCAAAGACTGGGGCGGCATATACGATGCATATAAGTACGGTCCTATAGCTTACCAGGACCAGCCGGGTATCGGCACAGACATATACTGCAGGGAATGGCATGTTGATCCGGACATCGAGATGAGTGAAGACTGTCTTTACCTGAATATTTGGACAAATGCAAAAAGCGCTGACGATAAGCTTCCTGTCCTGGTGTGGATCTACGGAGGCGGATTCCAGTGGGGTTATTCAGCGGAGATGGAATTCAACGGTGAGAATCTCGCGAAGAAAGGCATCATCGTCGTAACCGTAAACTACAGGCTCGGCGCATTCGGATTCCTCGCACACTCAGAGCTCTTCAGTGAATCACCCGAGGCTCCTGCAAACTTCGGTCTTTTAGACCAGCAGGCGGCCATGAAATGGGTTAAGAGAAATATTGCAGGATTCGGCGGAGATCCCGATAACATCACTATCGCGGGCCAGTCCGCAGGCGGCGGCAGCGTTCTTAACCACCTGACGGCAAAATCCAGCATAGGTCTGTATAACAACGCCATCATTCTTTCCGGACTCATCCAGTTTCCTTACGTCAAAGATTTCGTCATGACTCCCAGGACCATCGAAGATGCCTGCAGTTACGGCGATAAGTTCTTCAAGGCACTCGGCGTTGATTCGTTAGTGGAAGCAAGAAAGCTTGACGCCGGATTCATCCGTGAGAAATATGCGGCGTTCAGAGAATCGGAAAACTTCTTCTTCACTCCCATGATCGATAATGTCTTTATGGATGACGAGCCATATAAGCTCTTCCTCGAAGGAAAGCATGCCCACGTTCCCGTAATGTCGGGCAACACTTTTGACGAATTTCCGAGCGTTATCTTCGCGGATTCGGAAGAGGGATTCGAAGCGCAGGCAAGAGAACTGTTCGGCAGCAAGGCTGAAGAGTTCCTCTCTTATCCTGAAGCGCACGTTCATAACGGCAATATGTATGCGCCGGTCCGCGCTATCGAGTGTGCGGTCAAGGCAGCATTCGCACACAATGACAAACCGGGATATTATTACTGCTTCGAACCTGACATCCCCGGCTATGATAATCCCGGCACATTCCATTCCGTAGATCTCTGGTTCTTCTTCGATAATCTCGATAAATGCTGGAGGCCGATGACCGGAAGACATTTCGATATTGCGAGGCAGATGAGCACTTATTTCGCTAACTTCGTAAAGTGCGGCGACCCGAACGGCAACGATGTTGATGGCAGCGCGCTTCCTTTGTGGAAGCCCTATACACCTGACTTCCAAAACGAGATGCACTTCACACGTGACGGCGCGAAGACAGCGCTCCAGGAAGATAATCCGGAGAATGCATTCTATACATTCATGACAAAGCACATTGAAGAATCCGCCATGGGCGTTGCCGTCGACCGCAAGGGCGAATCAAAGCCGAGAGTAGAGCTCTACAACGTTCCGAAGAAACAGGCCTTCAACCCTTACCTGCCCAACTGGGAATTCATTCCTGACGGCGAACCTTATGTATTCAATAACAGAGTCTATATCTACGGTTCGCACGATATATTCAACGGTGAATACTTCTGCCCGGGTGATTATGTAACATGGTCCGCTCCTGTTGATGATCTCGGCAACTGGACATATGAGGGCGTTATCTTCAAGAGAACAGATGATCCCGCCAACAAAGATGACCGCGGATGCCTCTACGCGCCTGATATGACGGTCGGGCCTGACGGCAGATATTATCTGTACTACGCACTTGATAATGATTGCGTTATCTCCGTCGCAGTCAGCGATTCGCCTTCAGGCAGATTCGAGTTCATCGGAAACGTTCACTATGAAGACGGAACCCTTCTCGGTAAAAAGGAAGGTGAAGAGCAGCAGTTCGATCCCGGAGTGCTTACGATCGGAGATACGACATATCTGTTTACGGGTTTCTGCGGACAGGGTGACAAATCCCGTCACGGCTGTATGCTGACAGTCCTCAATAAGGACATGCTCACGGTAAAGCGCGCACCGGAATTCGTTATTCCTTCAACACAGTACAGCGAAGGTACGGAGTATGAAGGACATGCTTTCTTCGAAGCACCTTCGATCAGAGAGAGAAACGGCATCTATTACCTCATATATTCATCACAGGTTATGCACGAACTCTGCTACGGTTACTCGGATAACCCGTTAGGACCCTACAAGTACGGCGGAGTCATCGTCAGCAACTGTGACATCGGCATTGATACATATAAACCCGCTGACAAGCCCACGGCATTCGGTGCCAACAACCACGGAAGCATCGTTGAGATCAACGGCGAATGGTATATCTTCTATCACAGACAAACCAACAACGACTGGTATTCACGTCAGGGATGTGCAGAGAAGATCAGCTTTGACGAAAAAGGCATGATCAAACAGGTCGAGATCACTTCCTGCGGACTTAACAACGGCCCCCTTTCTGACATTGGCGAGTATCCTGCGCATATCGCATGCAATATCTTTGATGATAAGAACAAGATGTATGTCGGTGAGCCTAAGTCTGCCAACATCACAATGGATATCCGCAATACTGTTGACGGTCCTTCGCATATCAGAAGCATCGGTGACAGTACCACGATCGGCTTTAAGTATTTTGACCTCAAAGGCGTTAAGGGATTAAGGATCACAACCAGAGGCTACGGCCAGGGCGAATTCGAGATCAGCACATCCGTCGGCGGTGATATACTCGGTAAGATTCCAGTCAGGTTCTGCACGAGCTGGGAAGACGGCAAAGCAGAGTTCACTCTTCCCGACGGAGTATGTCCTCTCTATCTCACATTCAGGGGCGTCGGCGGTACTTCTCTGCTGAGTTTTGAATTCCTGCACTGATAAGTGATCTGCAGTTAATGTTTTAAGGGGCTGTCTTGTGGCAGCCCCTAAGTTTTGTTTATGTCATACTATAGCTCGGCAGTAATAACGATCCCGTTTTCGGTTCCCGCCGCATATATCTTCCCGCCGTGGGCTTCGGTTATACCTTTCGCGATCGACAGTCCGATACCGTAACCGCCGGTCTCGGAATTCCTTGATTCGTCAGTCCTGTAAAAACGGTCAAACATACGGTCCGTATTTTCCTTTGTTAACGGCTCTTCAGTATCGTTGCTTACAGAGAGTACGACCTTTGATCCGTTCCTGTTAAGTGATACCTTTATGACGCTTCCCTCGGGTGAATACTTTATCGCATTGTCCATCAGTATCGAGATGAGCTGAGTGACAGATCTCTGATCGCCGTTATATGTGATATCCGGTGTGATCGAAGTCTCAACATTCCTTCCGGAGGATTTTGCCAGTCCATTAAATGATTCGACTTCTTCCGTTACCACATCTGACAAAGGGAAATCGATCTTTACCACATCAGATCTGGAGCCTTCTTCCGTCTTGGCGAGAAAGATAAGACTGTTCGTAAGTGAAGTCAGTCTTTCCGTCTGCTTTCTTATATCAGCGAGCCACTCATTTTCCCCGCTGTCCATCTCGAGTACGTCACAGTCTGCATTGATGACAGCCAAAGGCGTGTTTAATTCATGACCCGCATCCGTGATAAATCTCTTCTGTTTCTCATAAGCTTCTGCTGCAGGTCTGGTCACTGCCTTTGATGATACGGCTATGAGCGCGAAAAAGATAAGAAGTCCTATAAGCGATATTACGATGCTTATTCCGAGAAAAGATCTGGCATTATCAAGTCCTCTTCCGCAGTCATGGAAAATTATCAGCGTTTCATTATCTTCAGTGATCCTTCTGAATCTGTAATCGCCTTTGAAGCCTGAGGTCTTACCGCCCGAGTAAACTTCCCTGGCAAGTTCTGCCGCCCGCGAAGAATCAACAGCTGCTATCTTTCCGGTATCAATAACGATGACATCTCCGTCGTTATCAAAAACGACTTTAAAATATCTGGTCTCATACCTGGCCTCGGGGGACATTTGATTTCCTCTTCTGCCGCCTCCGTTATTACGATCTTCAGGCGGCTTTCCTCCCGGCTGTTCTTCATCCGGGAATGAGCCTTCATTTGCGATCAGCATTTCGAGGGTTTCGTCCGAGTTCCTGACAACCTTTCTGAAATTGAAGATATTAATAGCCGCTATCAGAACAGCCAGAACGAGTGTGACTGACAGCATGGAAATGATAATGAACTTCCTGCGGAGCCTTGTTATCATTTGATCTCCTCCAAAGTGTAACCGGAGTTTCTTACGGCCTTGATCTGGACATCAGTTTCAAGCGCGGAAAGCTTCTTTCTCAGATAGGATATGTACGTCCAGGCAGTACTTATATCCGCTTCCGAATCCAGGCCCCATATCTTATCCATGAACTTCTCCGTTGATATCAGAATACCGGGGTTCATCATGAGCATTTCCATCATCTGGAACTCCTTGCCTGCAAGTCTGTATTTGCCCTTGGGTGAAGCGAGTTCGAAGCTTCCTCTGTCGAGAGTCAGATTGCCGAACTTCAGGACATTATCGGTTGCGGCTGCAGGCTGCCTGGTAAGTACCCTTATCCTCGCAAGCAGTTCCTTCGTATCGAAAGGCTTCGTGAGATAATCGTTGGCCCCGGAATCAAGACCTTCCACCTTATCATCCACTTCGGATCTTGCGGTAAGCATAAGGACTGGCACGCTGTTATGTTTTGCTCTAATCTCTTTCAAGGCCGAGATGCCGTCCTGCTTAGGCATCATGATATCCATGATCACCAGGTCATATTCACTTGCCATTGCGTAAAGAACGGCTTCTTCGCCGTCAAAGACACAGTCGACCGAATAATTGCTCTTGGTAAGGATAGCCTTCAACGCCTTAGATAACGATTTCTCGTCTTCTGCCAGAAGAATTCTCATATTGCACCTCTTAAGTCCTTTGAGATACCGACACCGCCTGCATTTATATACTATCATTTTCCAATGAGGCGATGTCAGTTCCTTTTTCCGTTTTCAAGTCTGCTTTAAAGTCCGTTTTAGGTTCACGTCTTAAGATTAGGGCAACAAACTTAAACGAGGTTAAAAAAATGAACTATCAGGATGTTTTCGAAAGATATGAATATAAATACTTCCTTACTCCTTCACAGAAACGCAGACTGCTCGAAGAGACTGACAGGAGACTGAAACTCGATCAATACGGCAGGACAACGATCCGCAATATCTATTACGATACTGACAGTTTCAGGCTGATAAGGGATTCATTAGATCACCCGGTCTACAAGGAAAAACTGAGAATAAGATCCTATCAGAGAGCAGAAAGCAGTGATCCGGTCTTCATCGAGATCAAGAAGAAGTTCGAAGGCATCGTCTATAAAAGACGCGTGGCTATACCCAAATCCTCGGCAGAACACTGGATAGACAAAATAGAGAATATGCCTTTCAGGAACCAGATCACCTCTGAGATAGATTACTTCCTGAATTTCTATGAAGGAATCGGAGCCAGGGCATTCATAAGCTACGAACGTGAAGCTTATTCCGACATCACCAATCCCGGATTCAGGGTGACATTCGATGAGAATATCCTGGCACGGGATACGGATCTTGATCTGGGAAGCGACATCTGGGGAGAAGCGCTTCTCCCTGCCGGAACTACGCTCATGGAAGTTAAGATTCCGGGGGCGATGCCCGTATGGATGGCAAGATTCCTCAGCACTAACAATATATCCAGGATCAGTTATTCAAAATACGGAACCTACTACAAAGAATATCTTATGACAGAACAATATCCGGAAAGGAGCGTCTGCTATGCTTAATCTGTTTAATTCAATTATTCCTTCTACTGGCATCACGCCTTTAGTTTTTATAATCCTGGTACTGGTATCCCTGGCTTTAGGCGGGATCCTTGCCCTGATCCACACATACCGCAACGAGTATACAAAGAGTTTTGTAATGACTCTTGCCCTCCTCCCTGCAGTCGTAAGCGTCGTGATCCTGATGGTAAACGGCAACATAGGCGCAGGTGTTGCAGTGGCCGGCGCATTCAGTCTCGTACGATTCAGGTCTGCTCCCGGAACGGCCCGCGAGATCGGAACGATATTTGCAGCAATGGGTCTGGGACTCATAATGGGCATGGGTTATGTCGGTTATTCTGTATTATTTACCGTCCTTATAGGACTTGCGATGCTTATTTATTCGAACCTATCAAAAGACAACCAGAAAGCACTCCGCAGGAACCTTAAGATCACCATTCCCGAGAATCTCAACTACACGGACGTTTTCGACGAGGTGTTAAATAAATATACTAAGTCATATAAACTTATTCAGGTAAAAACAAGCAACATGGGTTCGCTCTTCAAGCTGAATTACGATATAGTCCTGAATGACCGTTCTCTTGAGAAGGAATTCATAGACAGTCTCCGTACAAGGAACGGTAATCTCGAAATATCCTTATCCGAATACAGGACACAGAGTACGGACCAGCTTTAAAGGCCATTAACGGGAGATACGACAATGAAAAACTTTAATGTATCAAATAAGATCTTAGCGGCTCTTATATCAGGTTCAATGATCCTTTTGTCTGCGACAGCCTGCAATAAAACATCTCCGTTATCTTCCGAAGAAAGCACAAAGGAAGTTCAGAAAACTGAAGAGAGCTCCGTAATAACCTCCGAAACAGCTTTTTCCGACAAGGATCTGGAGGTCGGTTATGACGAGAGTGATGCACAGACAATAACGCTTACCGGAGATTCTGCCGTCTCGGATTCCTCATCGGTAAAGATCAGCGGTCCGGTCATAACCATAACCGGAAAAGGAACCTATGTTATTACCGGTACTCTTAATGACGGTTATATCGTTGTAGACGCGGGCGATTCGGATGATGTCAGGATAGTCCTGAAAAATGCGGATATCACATCCTCCGATTACGCAGCTATTTACTGTCTCAATGCCGATAATGTCTACATAACGCTGGAAGAAGGCACTTCAAATTCGCTCGTTAACGAAGGAGAATATGATTCGAAAGACAGCAATAAAGTCGACGGAGCTGTTTTCGCCAAGACCGATCTGACAATAAACGGTTCGGGGTCCCTTTCGGTCACATCTTCGGCTCACGGGATCGTCGGCAAGGATGACATCTCGATCGCAGGCGGCAACATCACTGTCAATTCCGGAAAAGACGGCATCCAGGCAAATGACGCTGTAGCGGTCCAGAATGCAACGCTCGACATTACCTGCGGGAAAGACGGAATACAGTCCGACAATGACGATGATCCGTCCAAAAGTTATATCTATATATCTTCAGGCAGCATAACGATAGCTGCGGGTGATGACGCGATCTCAACTGCCGCAAGCATCCAGATAGATGACGGCACCATAAATATCACAGGATCATATGAAGGCATTGAAGGTCAGAACATTACGATCAACGGAGGAAAGATATCCATAGTCTCGTCCGACGATGCGGTCAATGCAGTATCAGATTCTTCAGGCGACACCATGAGGTCAGACGGCGTAAGCACATTGACGATAAATGACGGAGATATTTATATAAGGTCAGAAGGTGACGGGATCGATTCGAACGGAACATTCGAGATGACGGGCGGCATACTCACTGTTATGGGACCTACAAGAGGCGGCAACGGCTCGCTCGATGTAAACGGAAATGCCGTGATCACCGGCGGAACAGTTGTAATGGCCGGCTCGTCGGATATGGCTACCAACTTTACCGAAGCATCCCAGGGAGCGGTCCTGATCAATACAGGAAACCAGTCGGAAGGAACCCTTATCGCTGTCATCGACAGTACCGGTAAAGAAATAATAAGCGTGACTGCATCCTGCAGTTATCAGTCTGTCCTCATCAGCAGTCCTGAAATGGTAAGCGGAAAGAGCTATACTGTCACAGCAGGTAATTTTTCCGAGACGATAACGTTATCGGATAATATCTACGGCGGAAGTTCAGGGTTTGGCGGTCATGGCGGCGGAATGCCGGGAGGAGATCCTCAGGGAGGCGGTTTTCCGGGCGGCAGACCTGATGACGACAGAGGAGGACAAAGACCCGGTTAAGCGTGTATACGAACGGTATTTGGTAAATATGTCTAAGAGAAATATACCATTAACATTCTTTTCAAATTACGTTTATACAACATTCAATATATATCGTTGAAATCTAAGCAAGAATAAACTATACTTCAAGTATCAACAAAGACATTTTTCTATTCCTATTATCCCCATATTTGCGGCCACCCTTCGCGGGTGGTCGCTCCTTTTATGGGATTTTTTAAATGAGAGTAATAAGCTTACAGTTTTCTATGCCTGTTTCCCAGAATTTTTCCAGGGGTTTATGCCAGACATGCCCGATAATCGCGGAGTTCATGGCTCCGTGTCCTACAATAAGCACATCTTTGCCTTCTTTTACCAGGGGATATGCGACCTCATCCAGGAAATTGCCCGTCCTTTTGAGCAGTTCTTCAAGGCTCTCGGCGCCACCTTCGGCCTTATATCCTGCCGGATTAAAGAATAACTCCCTTACCGGACACTCCGGTTTCTCAAAGACATGCTCGGTACCTTCGTAGATACCGAATCCCATCTCGGCAAGCCTGTCATCGATGATCATGGGAATGTCCCTGCCGCTAAGCACAATCTCAGCAGTCTCTCTTGCTCTTATGAGCGGAGAACAGTAACAGACATCAAAGTGTACATCCTTATAGCGCTCATGCGCCTCTTCGGCCATCTGTCTTCCCATATCATTTAACGGGATATCTGTCTTTCCCTGGAGTTTATACTTAAGGTTCCAGTCGGTCTTCCCGTGTCTCATTATATAAAGCATTATTCAAAGATCCTTATTCTTTCAGTTATTCAGAGGATATTTTGCCATAAATGAATATTCTTAATCAAATCTTAAGGAGTTTAGTCCTATTATATTAAGGTGGTTTTCCATAGAATGGCATTAAGTCAGACGGGGTGAGGTAAAAAAATGTATAACATACTGATTTGCGATGACGAGAAAGATATTGTTAATGCGCTGAAGATCTATCTGCAGAATCCGGATTACAGACTGTTCGAGGCGCATAACGGTGTCGAAGCCGTAGAACTCGTTCAAAAGGAAGAGATACATCTCATTCTGCTTGATATCATGATGCCGCAAATGGACGGGATAACAGCGATGTCAAAGATCAGGGAGAGCTTCAATATGCCGATAATCCTTCTGACAGCGAAGTCTGAGGATCAGGACAAGATACTGGGGCTCAACATAGGGGCTGATGATTATATCACCAAGCCCTTCAATCCCCTGGAAGTCGCTGCAAGAGTAGGATCACAGTTAAGACGTTATACCAGGCTCGGATCAGGAACTGTCTCCGGGAGCAATCTCACTGTCGGTTCCATCGAGCTTGATAACGACACCAAGACAGTTACTGTCGACGGCAATGAAGTAAACCTCACGCCGAAGGAGTTCGATATATTAAGACTCCTTATGGAACAGCCGGGAAAGGTTTTCGCGCCCAGGGAAATATACCGCAGGGTCTGGGGCGAGGATTCCCTGTCAGCCGGCGATAATACCGTAGCGGTACATATCAGACACTTAAGAGAAAAGATCGAGATAACCCCCAATGAACCGAGATACATAAAGGTCATCTTCGGCCAGGGATATAAGATCGAGAAGGGGAGAAACTAATGGAAAAGAAAAAGACTCAGTTCTTCAGGACTGTAGCCGGCAAGACCGTGCTGTTTATCGTAATAAACATCACTCTGCTTATGGCATTTTTATGTGCAGCGGGAGCTTTCGCGTGTTTATCGGAAGATCTGTATAACAAGACCGAATCACAGTATTTTCTTGACAGAAGCCTGTCAAATATCGACTACAGCGTTCATTCAGATGCCGAGTCGCTCTTAAGATCCGAGCATTTCAGTGACAGCACCATCAGTCTCAGGATAGTTGATACTGAAGGAAAAGTAATTGCTTCAACATCTGATTTCACCACTGTTAAAGAATCTGCCGGCACACCGGGCAAATATGAAAACACCACACTTTATACATACGATACGCTGGTCGTCTACGATAACGAAGGAAACTTCAACGGACTTTACGATAATTATGCCGCTCCGGAATCTACTGTTATTGAAGCAAATATAGAGGCTTATCTTGACCCTGAGAACTTCTCACCATTCTCGGAGTTTGATAAACAGGTGATAGGTTTTGTTATTAATATCCGTTATCTGGTATATCCTCTTGCCTTCTTTTCCGTGATCGCAGGTCTTGCCGCTTTTATTGCTCTCATGTGTGTTGCCGGTAAAAGACCCGGAACAGAGGATGTGGTCCTCGGACCTTTGGGAAAAGTTCCGTTTGATCTTCTTTCTGTCGTAACGGTCTTTGCCACACTTCCCTTATTCATGTTTACGGAACACGCAAACGGTTTCATGGAGGCTTTTGTTTTTGCCGTTGCCTTCTTCATATTCATCAACGCAATGCTCGGATTGTGCGTAAGTTTATCTGCAAGAGTTAAGCTTCATATGCTTATCAAGGGTTCGCTCATATATAAGACCATCCGTCTGATCATCAAGGGAATTCTTGCAATACCTCTTGTCTGGAGAACCATATTGATCCTTGGCACAATATCTTTTATCGAGTTCATAGCCATTGTAGGCTCCGGGGCAGACGAAGAAGTCTTAATCATAGGCTGGATCTTCGAAAAGCTTGTTCTCTATCCCTTCCTTCTCTACATCGCCCTGATGCTCAGAAAGCTTAAGACCGCAGGAGATAAGCTTGCTTCCGGAGACATAAGTTACCGTGCAAGCACCAAGGGTCTTTGGGGTGACTTCAGAAAGCATGCGAATAATCTCAATGCAGTATCTGACGCAGTCACAATAGCTGTTGATGAAAAGCTTAAGTCCGAGCGCATGAAGACCGAACTCATCACGAATGTCTCTCACGACATAAAGACTCCTCTTACTTCGATCATCAACTACGCTTCCCTTATCGGAACGACAGATCCAGCGGATCCTAAGATGAGCGAATATTCGGAAGTCGTATTGAGGCAATCGGAAAAGCTTAAACGGCTTATCGAAGATCTTGTCGAGGCATCCAAGGCATCAACGGGAAACCTCGAGATCGTTCCTTCACCCCTCGACTGCTGCACATTCGTATCACAGACAGCCGGAGAATTCAAAGAAAAACTCGAGGGCGCCGATCTGAACCTGATAACAGTTGTGCCCGACGAACCCGTTATGATCATGGCCGACGGAAGACGCATGATGCGTATCTACGATAACCTCATGAACAACATCTGCAAATACGCACAGCCCGGAACAAGAGTCTATCTGACGCTTGAAGTTAAGGACGGTAAAGCTGTTACCGTATTCAAGAACACTTCAAGCGCGGAGCTGAACATCAGCGCCGATGAACTGGTAGAACGTTTCGTAAGAGGAGACGAATCACGTAATACCGAAGGAAACGGACTCGGCCTTTCTATCGCCAAGAGCATGACTGAACTTCAGGGCGGAACATTTGATATATCGATAGACGGAGATCTGTTTAAGGTCACACTGGCATTTCCGGTTATCGTCTGAACGTTTAAACATTACATAAATAAAGAATAAGGGGGTGTTTCACTGACACCTCCTTTATTGATTCTGCTTCTTTTTTGCTGCGGCGATCGCAAGACGTCCTTTTCCCTCTTCGATCTTCTCCTTTACAACGCTGTCCCTTAACACATTGAGATTCACAAAGAACATCTTTACAAGAGTCCTTACTTTCGCGCCGGAATCATTCCTTATCCGGTGCATTCTCTCGATCATGGCCCTGGTACCCTTTACGCCGACTTTGGTCATCGTACTTAAGTATTCGCATCCGGATGCTTC
This sequence comes from Saccharofermentans sp., assembly GCA_045532275.1. Classification (GTDB taxonomy): domain Bacteria; phylum Bacillota; class Clostridia; order Saccharofermentanales; family Saccharofermentanaceae; genus Saccharofermentans. The sequence goes on from JAZSFQ010000018.1 coordinate 32,902, forward strand.
AAAAACGGAGAATAATTCGTCGACAAACTGTTTCCTGTCTTCGAAAGTCATATCATTCAGCCATCCGGTCATAGTCTCATCAAAAAGATCGCTGATCATATCAGTAGAAGAGCAGGTATCAAATTCCTTGCCTTCCAGCTGCCACGAGAGCGGATCGTGCTGCATAATCCCGAGTTCCGTACTCCTGACAACAACAGGCTCCACCGTATTCTCAAGAAGTCTTCCGATAATTGAAGTCTGCGGAATTACCTTTACTATCTTCGGCTGGATGTGCCTAAAGTTTTCTGTCTGCTTTGCCTCATGGTTAAATCCGGGACCGTCAAAATTGTATATCCGTTCGATCCTGTCTGACACGTCCGAAGTCGCTGTCACAGCAGCATAAATAGCTAAATGTCCTCCTTTGGAGTGACCTCCGATACGTACCTTATCCAAACGGCCCTTCATGACCTTTTTAAGATACCTTGCTGCTTCATCCTCTGCCGGGACAGTCATGAAGCTCAGATTGAAATCCTCTTTCCAGCCGACAACAGTGTCATCCGTTCCTCTGAATGAAATAAATGAGAAACCGTCAGATGTAATTATCTCCAGCGCTGCGAACTGTATCTCTCTTGATATATCGGTATCGTCCACAAAGTTCTGAAGATATGCGTTCCTGAATCTTTCGGTTTTTCCGAGAGCCTTGAGCATTGCAGGAGCAAAGCTTATAAAAGACTTATCCTGCGCGAGTTCCTCTTCCGAATGAATCGAGAAAAACTTCTCCGAAGCCTTTTCCATGGTTATCTTCCCTCTGCCTTTAGCGGGAATTACCTTGTCAAAATTGACATATGACAAACAAGACAGTATCAGTGCATCGATACTGTTAAAAGGATCCTGAGCGAGGGTAAGGTCTCCCCTCCATGCGAGATAATCAAGTAAGTTGCTCATTTTATATATTATAGTCCTTTGCAGGGCAAAGAAAAAAGGTTGCCTTGAAGACAACCTTTTTTGAAATGAATAACAGTTAAATAATTACCTTTTTCCTGTCTTGATCGTAAGATCTTCGAGGAATCCCTTAGGACTTCTGATCTCAAGTTCACCTTCAACCTGAACGATGAGGTCATTCGCAACACCTGTAAGGATCAGCACGGACGTACCTGCGAACCATACGTTCTCGAAACCTGTAAGGATACCGATTATAGTAGGTCCGATGCAGACGAGAACGAGGAATAATGCTTCTACCCAGTTGAGTCTGTGCGCGGTAGCCTTAATAAAATCAGTAGTAGGCTTACCGGATCTGATACCATTGATCATACCGCCGTTCTTGTTGATGGAGTTTGCAATCTCTACCGGATGGAAATTGATCGCCGTATAGAAGAATGTAAACGCAATAACGAGAAGGAAGTAGATCGCGTAATACCATGGGCTGCCCGTAAAGCTTTGCGCAAACCAGAGAACAACCTTATTGGTACTGTTGCTGAAGAACAAAGTGATAATAACCGAAGGGATAGAAAGGAGCGACATTGTAAAGATAACAGGCATAACACCGGACATGTTAACCTTGAGCGGGATATAATCCCTGTTACCGCCGCGCTGCTGTCTTCCGATAACCTTCTTTGAGTACTGGACGGGAATCCTTCTCTCAGCATTCTGGACATAGAGAACGAAGACGATGATCGCTATCGCAACAACAGTAACTGCGAGGAATACGAGTACGCCTGCTAAGATTCCCAAAGCCGCATTCTCGATCGAATCGCTGATGCTGACACACTTCAGGTAAAGTGTCTTAGCCATATCAGGAAGTCTTGTTACGATACCTGCAAAGATCAACAGCGATACACCGTTGCCGATGCCCTTATCATTGATCTTCTCGCCTAAGAATACGACGATAGCAGCACCTGCCGTGAAAGCTAAAGCAACAAGGCCGGCATTGAGCCACTTGGGGAGGCTCGAATTAAGTGCCGAACGTGTTGAATAAGTAAACAGGCAGGACTGTACTAAAGCAAGACCTAACGCAGTAAATCTCGTAATCTTATCCATCTTCTTTCTGCCGGATTCACCTTCTTTGGACATATCTTCCAAAGCAGGGATTACGACAGTCAGGAGCTGAATGATGATCGATGCATTGATGTAAGGCGAAACGCCCAGTGAAAGGATCGATGCATGGAACAGACCACCACCAGAGATGAGATCCATAATGCTTCCGAGCTGACCCCACTGACGGATAATGCTGGTGAATTGCTCACCGTCGATTCCCGGTACAGGTACGAGTCCGCCGAGCATGAAGATGCCCAGGATCATGAAGGTATAGAGCAGCCTTTTGCGTATAGACTCTACACGAAAAGCATTAACTGCAGTATCAAAAATACCATTCATGCCTATCAGCCCTCCGTAGCCGTGCCTCCGGCCTTCTCGATCTTCTCCTTAGCTGCAGCTGTGAACTTTGCAGCTGTTACATCGAGCTTCTTTGTAAGCTCACCGTTGCCGAGGATCTTGATGCCGTCATTGTTCTTAGGAACAGCGATGATACCCTTATCGGCAATTGCCTTTGCGTCAACTGCTGTTCCGTTATCAAATACTTCAAGATCCTTAACGTTGATCGTGATATAAGCAGGAGCAAATCTCTTGTTATTGAATCCTCTCTTAGGGAGACGTCTGTAAAGGGGCATCTGACCACCTTCAAATCCGGGTCTTACGCCACCGCCGGAACGTGCATTCTGACCTTTGTGACCACGGCCTGCTGTCTTGCCGTTGCCTGATCCGGGACCTCTTCCCTTACGATAAGCTTTTACGTTGCCTGAGGAAGTCATTTCATTGAGCTTCATGTGGCACCTCCATTAATTCTCTTCTACAGCTACGTAGTTTACAGCCTTCTTGATCATGCCGCGCGTAGCCTCATTGTCAGCCTTCTCAACAGTCTGACCTATCTTCTTCAAGCCCAAAGCTCTGATAGTAGCCTTCTCGGACTCTCTTGCCTTATTTGTGCTTTTGACAAGCTTAATCTTGATGTTAGCCATTTTGAGTCGGGCCTCCTTACTTGATCTCGTCAACAGACTTTCCGCGAAGTCTTGCAACTTCTTCAGCGGACTTCAAGGACTTAAGACCCTCAATAGTAGCGTTGACCATATTGTTAGGATTGTTGGATCCGATAGACTTTGTACGGATATCTGTGATACCTGCAAGCTCGCAAACCGAACGTACAGGACCGCCTGCGATAACACCGGTACCGTTTGCAGCAGGCTTCATTACGATGTGAGCTGCAGCAAATTCACCGATCGTCTCGTGAGGGATGGTACCGTTAACGATAGAAACATCGACGATGTTCTTCTTAGCTTCTTCGATACCCTTTCTGATAGCATCCGGAACCTCGGTAGACTTACCGATGCCCTTACCTACACGGCCCTTTCTGTCACCGATAACTACGAGAGCAGCAAATCTCATGTTCTTACCGCCCTTAACAGTCTTGGAAACACGACCGATGTGGATAACGCGCTCTTCGAACTCCTTATCCTTCTTCTCTTCTCTTGAAATGTTCTTAGACTCTAAAGCCATCTAATTTGCTCCTCCCGATTAGAATGAGAGACCGGCTTCTCTTGCCGCCTCTGCCAAAGCCTGTACTCTTCCGTGATAGAGATATCCGCCGCGGTCGAATACTACTTCCTTGATATCCTTGGCAATTGCGCGCTCACCGATAAGCTTACCAACTGCTGTTGCTGCCTCGATGTTGCTGCCAACGGAAACCGAGCCCTTGATCTCCTTGTCGAGCGTGGAAGCGCTTACAAGTGTGACTCCCTTTGTATCATCGATGATCTGAGCGTAAATGTGGCTGTTGCTTCTATATACGCAAAGACGAGGGCACTCTGTCGTTCCGGAAATCTTCTTTCTTACACGAACATGCTTTCTCTTACGAATTTCGTTTTTATCAATTCTACCAATCATGTTGAATATACCCCCTTTGCGCCTTACTTCTTAGCACCGGTCTTACCTTCCTTGATGATAAGGTGCTCGCCGGCATACTTGATACCCTTGCCCTTATAAACATCAGGAACTCTGAGAGAACGGATCTTTGCTGCGGTCTCGCCAACGAGCTGCTTATCAGCGCCCTGGACGATAACCTGATTATCTTTGACATCAATAGTGATGCCTTCGGGTTCAACCATCTCGATAGGATGTGAATAACCGAGGTTGAATACAACCTTGTTGCCCTGCTTTGCAGCTCTGTAACCTACACCGTTGATCTCCAATGTCTTTGTGAAACCATCGTGTACGCCGGTTACCATATTCTGGATGAGAGCTCTTGTAAGTCCGTGGAGAGAACGATGATTCTTATCATCTGAGGGACGGGTTACGATAATCTGTCCATCCTCCAGCTTTACTGTGATGTCCGGATGAACATCAAGTGAGAGCTCTGCTTTGCCGCCCTTAACCGTTACGTGCTGACCATCGATCTTTACATCGACGCCGGCGGGAACGACTATGGGCATTCTGCCGATTCTTGACATATAAAACTTCCTCCTGCTCTTAAGATTTAACCTCCGGTCCGGTATGCCGCCAGCCGGGGCTTTTCAGAGATGTATGTTTTAAGAAGATCTCTTTCGGAGACCTTCCCAAAATTACCAAATATAAGCGAGAACTTCGCCGCCGACACCGAGCTTTCTTGCCTGCTTATCAGTCATAACACCCTTGGATGTAGAAATGATAGCAACGCCTAAGCCGTTGAGTACGCGAGGCAGATTCTCTTTGTCCGCATATGTACGGAGACCGGGCTTGGAGATTCTCTTGATTCCGGTGATGACCGGCTTTCTGCCCGAATACTTGAGAGTGATCCTGATGATACCCTGGGTATTTCCCTCGAGTGTCTCGAACTTCTCAATATATCCTTCAACAAGGAGAATCTGGGCAATGGCCTTCTTCATATTGGACTGGGGAACGTCAACTGTGGCGTGTCCTGCAGTACCGGCATTGCGGATTCTTGTAAGCATATCTGCGATTGCATCTGTAATCTGCATAATTCTTCCTCCTGTTTAGTTATGGACAGTTCTAATTCCTAAGAAAGAGACCTGTTACCAGCTCGCCTTTCTTACGCCCGGAATCTCTCCCTTGTATGCCATTTCGCGGAAGCAGAGACGGCAGATGCCGTACTTGCGAATATAAGCATGAGGTCTTCCGCAAATCTTGCAGCGGTTGTGCTGCTGAGTGGAAAACTTGGGTGTCTTCTGAGACTTAAGAATCATTGACTTCTTTGCCATGTGTTATTCTCCTCCAAATCACTTGCGGAAAGGCATGCCCATAAGCTTCAGGAGCTCAAATGCCTCTTCGTCTGTTCCGGCAGTAGTAACAATGATGATGTCCATACCGCGAATCTTGTCAATCTTATCGTAGTCGATCTCAGGGAACATAAGCTGCTCCTTGATGCCCATCGCATAGTTGCCGTGTCCGTCGAAGGAATTAGGATTGATTCCGCGGAAGTCACGTACACGGGGAAGAGCAAGGCTGATGAGCTTATCGAGGAAGTAATACATATTATCGCCTCTCAAAGTAACCTTGCATCCGATCTTCATGCCCTCTCTGAGCTTGAATGCTGCGATTGAC
>JAZSFQ010000051.1:0-17149 GCA_045532275.1 Saccharofermentans sp.
CCGACTTCTGCCAGGACGGCAGCGGTCCGTCGAGAGACGAACTCATCACCTGGAGCGGAAGGATCGAAGAAAATACCGTAAGGATGCAGGACATCGTAAATGATTTCCTTGTATTGTCCCAGTGTTCGCATACTAGCCGGATGGAGATATTCGATATCAGAGACGCAGTAGCTGCGGCTTATTCGAATATCCAGGATTATCCCGGCGCCAATAATGTAATATTCACTTTGCCTGAAGAGGGCGCATATCCGCTGCTCTACGGTAATTCGAAACTGATAATAAGAACGATCGTAAATCTTCTTACCAACGCGATCAAATATATAGGATTTGAGGGGAAGACTGCACCGAACCAGGTCCATATAAGCATTTCCGTTATCGATGACAGAGTCGCTGTCCAGGTCGATGACAACGGCAGGGGCATTCCGGCAAAAGATATCGAGCATCTTTTCGAGAGATTTTACAGAGTGGATAACTCCGGAAACAGGGAAGTAGGAGGATCCGGCATAGGACTCGCGATAGCCAAAGAGATAGCTGACATGCATGACGGCGTGATCAGCGTTACTTCCACTTTCGGACAGGGAGCGACATTTGTCTTCAGTCTCCCTACAGGTAAAACGGTCTTTGACGCGGCTTACAGCGATGCGAAGGCTGGAATAATCAGCGACAAGCCTCTTCACAGGGCAGCCGCTTATTTCCTGGGACTTCAGGAGTGCGAGGCAGTCAGGTCTTTGGGATATAAGGACTTGGAGAGTGTTGTTGACGAATATGAGATAATACCCGAGCCTGAAGTTGCAGCTAGAGACAAAGCTCTTGCGAAGCTCCTTTCGTCTTTCGGCGATGAGCGGTTCGAGGAATTGAAGGACGAACTCCTGTATGTCGAGGATTTCGAAGATGAAATGGACGGGCCGGTAACAGGTCTTGAGAGTGAGATCGCGAAAGAGACGACAGTAGAAGAAGTTCCCGTAAGTACAGTACCTGAACCGATGCCGCCCATGAGCGAGCAGCTTTCGATCCCGCTGGAAAAGATAATTCCTCAGGAACAGGAAGCTTATGCAGGAATGTATGCCGCTCCGGCTGAGGAAACCGCGGAAATTAAACAGGCGGAACCTGCATATCAGACGCCGGTGGTTCACCCGGTACCTGCCGGCAGTCCTTCCGTGACTGAAGACTATCAGGTTCAGCAGATGACTGAGGCTGAGGCTCTGGCAAGAGAAGAAGCCAGACTGCTGGCCAAAGAAGAGGCCAGAAAACTCTTGACACAGCCTGTTGTTCAGATAAGTGCCGAACAAAGGAAGACAGTTTCACAAATAAATCGTGAATCTCGCGAAAAACGTGTAATTCACCCAATTGAGGTAAAGAAAAGGTATAATAGTACGAACGCCGGATCCGGTAAAGGGGAGAAGACTGCTGATGCTGCCCCTCAGGATAAGAGCGATGTCGCGGTAAAGTCGTCATTAAAGAAGATTCTTGACGAGTCAGACCCGCGCAAGTGATTTGTTGGAGTTTTGATGGATCAGACCAATAACAGCGTTGGCAAAAGCTACGCTTATGAGATAAAGGGCGGTGTACCGCTTAAAGGAGATATCGAGATCAGCGGCAGTAAAAATGCCGCTCTCGGCATCATTGCCGCTTCCATCATGGTCGACGGCGCATGCACGCTCGAGAATGTTCCGGATATTCTTGACGTTCATGTAATGTTCGACCTTCTCCGCTCTTTAGGCGCCAAGGTCGATGCGATTGATAATCACACTTACAGGATAGATTCAACGACTATAAGCACATATAAAGCTTCCGGACCGCTCGTCTCAAGGATACGAGCTTCCTACTATCTGATGGGTGCCCTTCTGGGAAGATGCGGCAAGGCTTCGATAAGGCTTCCGGGCGGATGTAACTTCGGACAGCGTCCTATCGACCTTCACCTCAAAGCATTCCAGCTGATGGGTGCCAAAGGCGCAAGGCCTTCTGATATCAACAGCGGTATCGTTAACCTGGAAGCTGATCCTCTGCACGGCGCGAGGATCTATCTGGATATAGTAAGCGTCGGCGCGACGATAAACGCGATGCTCGCTGCATGCAAGGCCCAGGGAAAGACGGAGATAATAAACGCCGCCAAAGAGCCGCATATCGTTGACGTTGCTAACTTCCTGAACTCAATGGGTGCCCGTATCAAAGGCGCCGGTACTGATGTCATAAAGATCACCGGCGTTCCCGTACTGCCTGGTAACTTCACTTATTCGATTATTCCCGACCAGATCGAAGCCGGTACATATATGATCGCCGCTGCGGTCACGAACGGAGACGTTACGATCCATAACCTGATCCCTACTCACATGGAGCCTTTGTCTGCGAAGATGCGTGAGATGGGTTACCAGATCGAAGAAGGCGACGAATCCATAAGAGTATTCAGATATGACTACGATGAAGAAGTCTATTCCACCAGCGTAAAGACTTCTCCTTATCCGGGGTTCCCCACGGATCTCCAGCCCCAGACTGTAGTGCTTCTCTGTTCCGCCGAAGGGCAGAGCCGCATGCATGAGAACGTCTGGCAGAACAGGTTCCAGTATGTTCCGGAGCTCGCGAAAATGGGAGCCAACATAAATGTCTATGAACGTATCGCGTGGGTAAACGGAAAGACATCTTTCCGCGGCGCCACAGTTGAAGCCACCGACCTGAGGGCCGGTGCGGCGCTTGTCTGCGCTGCTCTTGAAGCAGAAGGTACCACTTATATCATGAACGCTCAGAGGATCGACCGCGGATACGAGCACATAGTACAGAAACTGACTGATCTCGGAGCTACGATCTCAAGAGTCAACCACACTCCCGAATACGGCGAAGAGGATACTGAAGCATGACGGGCCAGGACAGGATCGTCCCACTTTATTCTTCATCCAGCGGCAATTCGACATTGATCAAATCACGTGGTACTTATATCCTTGTCGACTGTGGAATGTCATGCAAGATGATGAGCAAGGCGCTTGTTTCCTGCGGAGTATATCCTGAGGACATCAGCGCGATCTTTCTTACGCACAGACATACGGATCATATTAACGGCGTGCCTGTCTTTTCGCGGAAATATCACACCCCGATCTATGGTACAAGGTCGACTCTGGCTGTTCTTGACGGCCTGAATTCACCTGTTGTTGAGATTGAAGAGAACGATATCGTTCAATTGGAAGGCGGCCCGGAAGTAAGGGCATTCCCGACGCCGCACGATGTGCCGGGTTCTGTCTGCTACAGGATAATCAATCCTGACAGCGGGAATTCTTTCGCGGTAATGACCGATCTCGGAAGGGTCAATGACGGCATGAAGGGGTTTGCCAGATCATGTGACGTAATACTTCTCGAATCCAATTACGATCCTTATATGCTCGAGCACGGCGAGTATCCCTGGCCTCTGAAGAAGAGGATCTCCGGAGGGCACGGCCATATCAGCAATCCCGAATCTGCGGAAGTCGCGGAGTTCTTCATAAATAACGGAACAAGGAAATTCATCCTCGGCCATTTATCTCCACACAACAATACGCCTGACGTAGCGAGGGAGACATTTACCAATACGCTGGGTGACAGGGGCTTTGTCGAAGGCATCGACTATGAGGTTAAGATCGCCAAAAAGGACGTGCCGTCCGAGGGTTATGTCTTATGAAAATCACGGTCGTATGTCCCGGAAAGCTTAAGGACAAGTGGCTGAAAGACGGTATAGACGAATATAAAAAGCGTTTGTCGAGATTTGCCGTGCTGGAATTTATAGAAGTCGCCGATTGTCCCGATTCCGTTCCGGTGAATGAAGCGCTGAAGCGCGAAGGCGAACTGATCCTGTCGCATATCAGGCCCGGAGAGACCGTTTGGGCGATGGATCTCGGCGGCGAGAATGTTACTTCAGAGAAGCTGTCGGAATATCTGGTCTCGGATATCGAGAAGAGCGGAGGATCATTGAAGATCGTTATCGGAGGGAGCAACGGTATCAGTCCTGAAGTCCGAGCCCGTGCCAACAGAAGGTTATGCTTCGGGAATATCACTTTGACACATCTTATGACGCGGCTTGTTCTGGCAGAGCAACTGTACAGGGGATTTAAGATAGCAAAAGGCGAGAAGTACCATAAGTAATTTTTCTACCTGTAATTCTTATTGATGAAATCATCCAGCCAGCTTATATCGAGCGGATGACCATCAGCTTCGAAAGTGAAGAAAAGCCTATCACCTGTATATATCCCGCCTTTTCCGTATTTATTCACTCTATCCACCATGTCTTCTCCATATTGTTTATCGCCGATCATTCCGCAATGTTCATGATATAAGATCCTGCGGTCGCTGAGCCTTAGAATAGTGAAATCAGGATGAATGATCTCATAACCCACTTTCAAAGGACACTCATATTTGTAAGGAATCCCTTTTGAATAAAGCCTGTCAGCAATTATCACTTCCGACTTTGACCTTACCCGCTCACCTCTGATCGTGTAGTATTCAGGGCTGTCTTTGCCAAATGCTTTTGGAGTATAAGGGAGGGACAGCCAATACCCGGCAAGGTCTTCATTATTCATAAAGACCGGGACCGCATACTTTTTGCGTTTCTCCGGGAGATGATCATAAAGGTCTTCCAAGGATTCTTCAGGGTATTTGCTTAATAACTCTTGAAGAATGGTTTTCTCATTTTTTGCTTTCTTGATTGTGTCAGCTATAAGGTCTTTTTGAATAAGCTGCCTGATAAGTACATTGTCGTTCTTATTGAGATATCTGTATGTATTTCCCTCATGCAAAACATAAGAAAAACCATTTTTGTTAGGTCTGATATTTATCTTGCCCTCAGGATATAAAGTTATCTTCTTTTCAAGTGATTCTATGGTGCTGGATAAATACTCATTACGGGCATTCATTATGTCAATAACTTTGTTCGTCATATTGAATGCCTCCCAGAATGATTGATTTCATTATAGGGGGCTCCACTCAATAAGGAAGGCTTTTAGAGCAGGTTGAGACTAAATGCCCCTAATTGAGACTGGTCTCAACTTTCAAGATGTATAGCTGTTATACTTGGATACTCGAAAAATGGAGCTTCAAGTATACTATTTGCCGATTTTTATACTTGAACAGGGGAAAAAGCATAGTTCAAGTATACTTTTTACTATTTCTTATACTTGGCTGGCGGAAAATCACAGTTCAAGTATAGAAACGTTCATCCGGCTGAATGGTTATTCTTTATTCGACTAAAGAAAATGCTTGACATATTCCATGTGCACAATTATAATCCTTTAGTCGACTAAAGAAACGGCGATAATGACATGATAAAGTCATTTGCCCTGAGTATTTGCAGCATTTAAAATATGAGAACAATTAATATCGGAGATTTTATATGGTAAATAAGTGTTACACGCCGGACGGTTTTAACGATCAGTTCCCGGGAATATGCGGATTTAAGCGCGAGCTCGAATCAAGGCTCCGCAATCTGTTCCTTTTGAACGGTTATGAAGAGATCGAGACTCCCGGAGTGGAGTATTTCGACGTATATAAGGAATTCGTAGTCGAAGAGGAGTTATATAAATTTACCGACAGCAACGGAAGGCTTCTCTGCAACCGATATGACGGAACGATCCCGACGGTAAGATTCTGCGCAGGAAGGAATGATACGCTTCCTGTCCGCTATTCATATATCGAGAATATGTACCGTGCCGGAAAACAGGGCGGCGGCAAGCTCTCGGGATTTACCCAGGGAGGTATCGAGCTCTTAGGCGCCGGCGGAGCGAAGTCTGATGCAGAGGTACTCGCGATCGCGATCAAGTCTGCTCTTGAGATCGGCATAACGGATCTTCAGGTATCGATCGGCCAGGTCAAGTTCTATAAGGGACTTATGAGACAGCTCGGTATGGGTGAGGAAGAGCAGGTAAAGATCAAGAACGCCATCGCCAACAGGGATACTGTCACGCTCGAAAAACTCGACATCAGCAAGGAAGACAAAGAAACCTTGCAGATGCTCACCGAGTCAGGCGGAACTTACGACACGATCGACATGATCCTTCCGAGGATCACGGATGACGGCGCGAAGGAAGCTCTCGGCAACCTTAAAGAGATACTGGACATCATGGAAAGATACGGATTCCTTAAATATGTTTCAGTCGATCTCGGCCTGATAGAGAGTATCGATTATTACACCGGAATGGTATTTAAGGGTTATACATACGAAGTCGGATTCCCGATCTTTTCAGGCGGAAGATATGACGACGTTGCCAAGTCTTTCGGCAAGGAGATAGAGGCTGTAGGATTCTCGATCTCACTGACTCTTTCGATCACCGCTCTCATGAGACAGGAAAAGTACGCTCCCGCAAAAGGCGCATCGGTTATAGTTGGAGGCGATTTCGAAGCTGCTTCTGTCACGGTTGAGGCACTCAGAGCGGAAGGCACCCCTGCGATCCTGGATACGACCGGAATGAAAGAGGACGAACTCGAGGAATATGCGAAGGAAAAGGGAATAGAGACAGTTATGTATATGGACGGAGGTGAAGCCTGATGCTTACTATCGCGTTACCTAAAGGAAGGCTTGCCGACCAGACTCTTGACCTAATGGAAAAGGCCGGATACGACGTTTCCGCTGCAAGAGACAAGTCAAGAAAACTCATACTTGAAGATAAAGATGCAGGATTAAGGTTTATCCTTTCCAAACCGTCTGACGTTCCCACTTATGTGGAGTACGGTGCGGCAGATATCGGAGTAGTAGGAAAGGACACTCTGCTCGAAGAGGGAAGACAGCTCTATGAAGTTCTGGATCTCGGTCTTGGCAAATGCAGGATGTGCGTTGCAGGCCCTGCGGAGCTTAAAGACAAGTTCGATGAGATCCCGAATAAGAGAGTGGGAACAAAGTATCCGAACATAACCAGAAATTATTTCGAAGGCGTCAGGGGTGAGAGCGTTGAGATAATCAAGCTCAACGGTTCTGTAGAACTCGCGCCTCTGACGGGACTTGCGGAGGTTATAGTCGATATAGTCGAGTCCGGAAGGACGCTTTACGAGAACGGACTTGACGTTCTGGAGACAGTAGCTGACATCTCTGCAAGACTTGTAGTTAACCGTGTTTCGATGAAGATGAAGGAAGAAGAGATCAAGCCGATGATCGCCAAGCTCAAGAACACTTTGGCGGAAGAGGCAGATCAGTAAGACGCAAAGGGGGATAATCTATGCGCTGCAAATTGATGGAAGGTACACAGGAAAACCTTAAAGCAACGGTTCAGAGCCTCGGAGTAAGAGGAAAGATGGACTTAAAGCCCGTCATTGACACCGTTCAGGTCGTTATCGACAACATCAGGGAAAGAGGCGACGCTGCGCTTCTCGAATATACCGAGAAGTTTGACGGAGTTAAACTTACAGCTGATCAACTGAGAGTTACCGAGAAGGAGATAGAGGATGCTATCGCTTCAGTTGATCCGGAACTCCTGACTGTCATGAAGAGGGCCGCTTCCAATATCAGAAGATTCCACGAGGAGCAGAAGGAACACGGATTTATGATGGACTGCGGCAAGGGCGCAAAGATCGGTGTCCGTGTAAGACCGATATCCATTGCAGGCATATATGTTCCGGGCGGTACGGCACCCCTGCCGTCAACTGTCCTGATGGATGTTATCCCTGCTTCCGTTGCCGGCGTTGAGAGGATAGTATTTGCTACACCGCCCAGAAAAGACGGAACGATAGCCCCTGTTATCCTTGCGGCAGCTTCGATCGCAGGAGCTACGGAGATATACAGGATGGGCGGCTCACAGGCGATAGCCGCAATGGCTTACGGAACGGAGACGGTTCCGAGAGTAGATAAGATCTGCGGCCCCGGAAACATCTATGTTAATACCGCAAAGCGCCTTGTTTTCGGACAGGTAGATATAGATATGTTCGCTGGACCTTCGGAGATCTTAATCATTGCGGACAAGACCGCCAACCCGGATTTTGTGGCTGCCGATATGCTCTCGCAGGCAGAGCACGACAAGATGGCTTCCGCAATAGTTCTTACCGATTCAAGAGAACTTGCGGAGAAGGTTTTGGAACTTGCTGACAAGAGATCCGGGAAGGCAGAGCGTAAGGATATCCTTGCCAAGTCAATGGAAGATTACTGCGCCATCATAGTCTGCGACAGTCTTGATACCGCGATAGATTTCTCTGAAGAGATCGCTCCCGAGCACCTTGAGCTCTGTGTTGAGAATCCGGAGATGCTCTCCAACAGGATCAGGAACTGCGGCGCGATGTTCCTCGGTAATTATTCACCCGAGCCTTTGGGAGATTATTTTGCAGGACCGAACCACACGCTTCCGACTTCAGGAACCGCAAGGTTCTTCTCACCGCTCAACACCGGTGATTTCTATAAGAAGATGAGCGTCATCAATTACAACAAAGAGATGCTCAAAGATGTATACAAAGACGTGGCTGCATTTGCAGACAGCGAGGGCCTGGGCTGTCACGCTGCTGCAGTCAGGGCCAGATTCGAGGACTGATAACATTGAGTAAATACTGGAACAGATTAATAAATGACATAGAGCCTTATGTCGCAGGCGAGCAGCCTAAACCGGGGCAGAAAGTGATAAAGCTCAACACCAATGAGAACCCTTATCCGCCGTCTCCCAAGGTAAAGGAAGCGCTCGAAAAATTTGACTTAAGCGACTTGAGACTCTATCCGGATACAAATTCAACAGACGTAATAAAGGCAGCGGCAAAGTTCGACGGAGTGTCAGAAGCGAATATCTTCTGCGGGAACGGTTCAGACGAAGTGCTCGCAATATGCTTCCAGACCTTCTTTGAGAAAAAGGCATTAACGGGACTTCCCGTGCTTATGCCCGATTACAGTTACAGCTTCTATCCGGTATTCTCCGAGTTCTACGATATCAGGCGGAAGGCGATCGCTCTGAAAGAGGATTTCAGACTTGATCCGGACGATTATATTGGTGTCCCGAACTGCGGTATCGTCTTTGCTAATCCTAATGCGCCGACGTCAAGAGCGATAGCCGTTGAGGACTGTGCGAGGATCGCTGCGGCCAACCCTGATTCAGTCGTTATCGTTGATGAGGCTTATGTCGCCTTTGAAGAGAATTACGAATCCGCGGTCTCACTGATAAACGAATACAAGAATGTCTGTGTGGTAAGGACTCTTTCGAAAGCATTCTCCCTTGCGGGAATAAGGCTCGGATATGCCGTCGGCTCGGAAGAACTGATAGAAGGATTAAGGAGGGCAAGGGATTCTTTCAACTCCTATCCTGTTGACCGGATTGCCCAGAAGGTCGCTGAAGCCGCTCTTCTTGATACGGCTTACTATAATGAGACCCGCACTAAGGTAATAGCCACTAGAGACCGTGTGGAAAAAGAACTGAAGGAACTGGGCTTTACGATGCCTCCGTCATCTGCAAACTTCCTGTTTGCCAAACCTCCGGTCGATTGCGGAACACTGTACCAAAATCTCCGCACAAAGGGTATACTTGTAAGATATTTCAATAAACCCGTGCTGAACGAATATCTCAGGATATCGATAGGTACGGACGAAGAGATGAACGAACTCTTAAATGCCATCAGGCAGGAGGTCCAAAATGCCGAGAACAGCTGAGATCGCAAGAACGACAAAAGAGACTGACATCAAGGTTAAGATCAACCTGGACGGCAGGGGCGATAATAAGATCGATACCGGTATCGGTTTTTTCGATCACATGCTTACGGCTCTTTCGAAGCATTCCGGGATCGATATGGAGATCTTCTGCAAGGGTGACCTCAACGTTGATGCTCATCACTCGGTAGAGGATGTCGGTATCGTTCTGGGCCAGGCGCTCAGCAAGGCTCTGGGTGATAAAGTCGGAATCAGACGTTACGGCTCTGCTTCCATCCCTATGGATGAGGCACTTGGCACATGTTCTCTCGACATATCCGGCCGAGCTTTCCTGGTTTTCGATTGTGATTTCGCAGACGAGTTCTGCGGCACGATGGACACACAGCTTTTCGAGGAATTCTTCAGAAGCTTTGCATTCAATGCCGGAATTACCCTGCACATTGCATGTCCTTACGGCGCAAACGACCACCACAAGGCAGAGGCTATGTTCAAGGCGCTGGCAAGAGCTTTGAGACAGGCAACGGAGACTGATCCGAGATTTGAAGGACAGATCATCTCAACTAAAGGCGCATTATAATTTTTGGAGGATACTTAAATGCTTATTAAGGATACTGATTTTATCGATCAGCCGGTGCTATCAAAGGGCAAGGTCAGGAATATCTACGATCTGGGCGATTCGCTCCTTCTCGTTGTTACGGACAGGATCTCTGCTTTCGACGTTATCTTCGATGAGCTGATCCCTGACAAGGGAAGAGTTCTTTCTTCGATCTCCGAGTTCTGGTTTGATTTCACAAAGGACATCATTCCTAACCATGTAATCACAACTGATGTTTCAAAGTATCCCCTGGGCTTCGACAAGTATAAGGAAGAGCTCGAAGGAAGATCCATGCTCGTTAAGAAGGCACAGATGCTTCCTGCAGAGTGCATCGTAAGAGGCTATCTCGAGGGATCGGCTCTCAAGGAATATAAAAAGTCCGGCACAGTCGGCGGAATCAAGATGCCTGAGGGCATGCTCCAGGGTGACAAACTCCCTGAGCCTTTGTTCACGCCTTCCACCAAGGCTGATGAGGGCCACGACATCAATATCACATATGAGCAGTTAGTTGATCTTATCGGCGAAGCTGATGCTTCCGCATTAAGAGATGCATCGCTTGCTCTTTATAAGAAGGTATCAGAGTTTGCACTCACAAAGGGACTTATCCTTGCTGATACAAAGTTCGAGTTCGGCAAGATCGACGGCGTACTTACAGTCTGCGATGAGATGTTCACGCCTGACTCTTCAAGATTCTGGGACGCTGCTGAGTATGAACCCGGCCATGCGCAAAAGAGCTTTGACAAGCAGTTCTTAAGAGAGTGGCTTGAGACTCTGGATTGGGATAAGACATATCCCGCTCCGCACCTGCCTGAGGAGATAATCAATAAGACTGCGGAGAAATACCGTGAGTGTTATTCACGCATAACAGGAAAGGAAATCTGATCCTTTGATAGCGATTGTAGATTACGGAATGGGCAATCTCGGCTCTGTCGAAAAAGCTTTAAGGCATATCGGCAGCGACTGTGTGATAACTTCCGATCCGGGAGTTATTGATGATGCGTCCGGAGTTATACTTCCGGGTGTAGGAAGTTTTGCACCCGCAATGGATGAACTTGTTGAAAGAGACCTTGTAATGCCTCTTATCAGCTGCGCATACTCCGGCAAGCCTTTTCTCGGTATCTGTCTCGGAATGCAGCTCCTTCTCGAGGGCTCCGAGGAGAATCTCATCGAGAGAAGAGAGACCAAAGGCGTAGTATCGGGATTAGGCATCATTCAGGGTTTTGCGAGACGCTTCCCGGATAACGGCCTCAAGGTTCCCCAGATCGGATGGAATAATTTGACCGATGTCACGGGCAGGCTCCTTACAGAAGGCGATTACGTTTATTTTGTCCACTCTTACTGCTGCCAGTTAGGCGACGCAAGGGACTGCGCTGCAAAGACCGAATACGGCGTAAGCTACTGTGCTTCTTTTGAGCGCGATAATATCTTCGGAATGCAGTTCCATCCGGAAAAGAGCGGCGAAGCCGGACTTAAGATCCTAAGTAAATTCGTAGCGGAGACCAAAAGATGATCATATTACCCGCAATAGATCTCATCGGCGGCAAATGCGTCAGGCTCAGACAGGGCAGATATGACGACGTTACCGTCTATAACGATTCACCCCTCGATCAGGCTTTCATGTTCAAAGAAGCAGGAGCTTCCTGGATCCACGTTGTCGATCTGGATGCCGCAAAGAGCGGCACGCCTGAGAATCACGGGATAATCAAAGAGATTGCCGTAAAGACCGGCCTCAAGGTAGATACCGGCGGAGGTATCCGCAATATGGATACTCTCGCAAAATGGATCGAAGAATACGGCGTGTCGAGAGCGGTCCTGGGAACTGCCGCAGTTAAGGATCCTGAATTTACAAGAAAGGCGATCGAAAGATTCGGTGATAAGGTCGCGATCGGTATCGATGCCCATGACGGTTTCGTATCAGTCGACGGCTGGACTTCGGATTCCGAGCTTAAGGCTGTTGATTTTGCGTTAAAGTGCAAAGCGATAGGCGCGAAGACTGTCGTGTTTACTGATATAGCAAGGGACGGAATGCTTACGGGACCTGCTGTTGCTGCGACGAAAGAAATGGTTGAAGCGACAGGCCTCGATGTAATAGCTTCAGGCGGTATCGGTTCGAATGATGATGTGGAGCTGATCAGGACTTCAGGCTGTGCCGGAGTCATTATCGGAAAGGCAATATACGAAGGAAAGGTGGACTTGGCGAAATGCTTACAAAACGTATAATCCCATGTTTGGATGTCAAGGACGGCAGAGTCGTCAAAGGCGTTAACTTCGTATCATTAAGAGATGCCGGAGATCCCGTCGAGTGCGCCAAGACATATAATCAGTCAGGTGCCGACGAACTCGTTTTCCTGGATATCACTGCAACCCTCGAATCAAGAGGAACGACTGTAGAGATGGCAAGAAGAGTTGCCAACGAGATATTTATTCCTTTTACCATCGGAGGCGGCATCAGGACCGTCGAGGATATAAGGGAACTTCTCAATGCGGGAGCAGATAAAGTGTCGCTTAATTCCGCTGCCGTAAAGAATCCAGCATTTATAAAGGAAGCATCCGACATGTTCGGTTCACAGTGCATCGTATGCGCCATTGACGTCAAGTCCAGAGACACGGGTTTCCCATCAGGATACGAAGTCGTTATTGCCGGTGGTACAAAACCGACTGGTTTAGACGCTCTTGAATGGGCGAAGAAGGCCGTATCGCTCGGTGCGGGAGAGATCCTTCTGACATCGATGGATAAGGACGGCACAAAATCAGGCTACGATAACAAGATTACTGCTCTCATTTCGGAGAATGTCGGAGTGCCGGTTATCGCTTCAGGCGGAGCGGGAACTATGAAGGATTTTGCCGATGCAATTAATATTGGCAAGGCAGATGCGGTGCTCGCCGCAAGCCTTTTCCACTTCGGAGAGATAAATATAAAGGATCTCAAGGATTATCTGGCTTCCGAGGGCATTCCGGTAAGGAGCATCTCATGAGCGGAAAAGAAATGAGACCTGAGGAAATGTGGGCTCACATGAAAAAGAATTCGGACGGCCTTGTTCCCGCGATCACCATAGATCATGAGAACGGTGAAGTCCTCATGATGGCTTATATGAACGAAGAAGCCTTCCGTCTTACCTGCGAGACCGGATATATGCACTATTATTCGAGATCGAGAGATTCCCTTTGGAAGAAGGGGGAGACTTCGGGGCATTTTCAGAAAGTAATATCCGCCAGCATAGACTGCGACAGGGATACTCTTCTTTATAAGATCGACCAGACCGGAGCAGCCTGCCATACAGGCAACAGATCTTGTTTTTACACATCACTTAACGAGTGGGATCCGGCCCGTGACAAGGAGGAATGACAAATGGATATAATGAGAGAGCTTTACAGCGTTATCAAGGACCGTCAGGAGCATCCCGTCGAGGGCTCCTATACTAATTATCTTTTCGAAAAGGGAACGGATAAGATATCAAAGAAGCTCGGAGAAGAGGCTGTAGAGGTCGTTATCGCTGCTTCCCAGCGTGACAAAAAAGAGATAATCGCTGAGATCGCGGATCTCGAATATCATCTGCTGGTCCTGATGGCAGATCAGAATATCACGATCGATGACGTTGAAGCCGAGTTAAGATCGCGCAGAAGCTGATATTTTCGTTGACTTTATCCCCCAGGGTGTGATACAATCTTCGCGCTAGACCGTTCAGGTCTTGTTTTTAGTTGCGCGGAAATTGCGCGCAGGGACCCTGAAAAGCCCTGTAACACGACGTTTGGAGGTATTTGGACCATGGCAAAGGCCGGAGCTCGCGATAAGCTGACTCTCGCATGCACAGAGTGCAAGCAGAGAAACTATCAGACATACAAGAATAAGAAGAACAATACAGAGAGATTAGAGCTCAAGAAGTATTGCCCCTTCTGCCGTAAGCACACGATTCACAGAGAATCCAAGTAATTCTTAAAGGACGTTTAAGATGGCTGATAATAAAGGTAACATTTTCAAGCGCCTGGGCAAGAAGATCTCCGATATCTTTGCTGAGTTAAAGCGCGTTACGTGGCCTACAGGCGAGAAGCTTGCCAAGACTGCTGCTGTTGTTTTGCTTGTAATCGTTTTCTTTGCCGTTTACCTCACACTGATCGGTAACGGCGGACGCTGGCTCCTCGACAAGGTCGGTTTCTATGATATCGTCGAGTCTACCGAGACCAGTGCTCCGGAGGAGACTGCTGAGATCACAGTTGCTACGGAGGCTGCTGAAACTGTTGAAGAGACTGAGTCTTCCTCTGAAGGCTGAGCTTGATTTAGGAGTATTTAAATGCCGGAAAATAATGAAGCCAAGTGGTATATAATCCATACCTTCGGCGGATATGAGAAGAAAGTAAAGACTTCCATAGAGAATTATGCTAAGGCCCAGGATATGGAGAGCATTATCCAGGAGGTCTATCTGCCGACAGATATTGTTGTAGAGACCAAGAACGGCAAACGCAAGGAAGTTGAGAAGCTGAGATTCCCTAACTACATCTTCCTTAAGCTCGTTTACGGCAACAATGATAAAGTTGATAAGGATCTCTGGTATAAGATCCGTAACACAAACGGTGTTACCGGATTCGTAGCACCTGATCCGAACAAGCCGATTCCGATGACGGATGAGGACTTGGTAAAGATGGGACTCATCATCCCTACAAGTGTTGAGGTGGATTACCGTGTCGGCGATCTCATCATCATCACAGACGGTCCTTTCAAGGACAGCAAGGCTGTCGTTAAGGATATCAATGAAGAGAAGCAGCAGGTTACTGTTACGGTATCTATGTTCGGCCGTGAGACACCTGTAACGCTCGACTTCATCAAGGTAAGGAAAGTTTAATCTTTAAGTTTATTAAAGGTCTTAACAAGACCTCTGATAATAAAATTAATTAATTGGGAGGTGGCCAAGTATGGCTAAGAAGGTAACAGGCTATGTAAAGCTTCAGATACCTGCAGGCAAAGCAACACCCGCGCCGCCGGTCGGACCAGCTCTTGGACAGCACGGTATCAACATCGCGCAGTTTGTCAAAGAGTTTAACGAGAGAACAGCTAAGGACGCAGGTCTCATCATTCCTGTAATCATTACAATTTATGCAGACCGTTCGTTCACGTTCATCACGAAGACTCCGCCGGTACCGGTACTTCTTAAGAAGACCGCTAAGATCGAGAAGGCTTCGGGAAGACCTAACGTAGGTAAGGTTGCAACAGTAACATGGGAAGACTGCCTTAAGATCGCTGAGATCAAGATGCCTGACGTTAACGCTGCTGATGTAGAAGCATGCGCAAGAATGGTTGCAGGTACTGCACGTTCCATGGGAATCGTTGTAAAGAAAGACTAAGAAAGGAGAATAGAGCATGAAACAAGGTAAAAGATATGCTGAGCTCGTAAAGCTCGTTGACAGATCTACACTCTATGATCCTTTCGATGCAGCTAAGCTTGTCTGCGAGACAGGTAAGGCTAAGTTCGATGAGACTGTAGAGCTTCACGTTAGACTCGGTGTTGACTCCAGACACGCTGACCAGCAGGTCAGAGGTGCTGTAGTTCTTCCTCACGGTACAGGCCGTACAAAGAGAGTCCTCGTACTCGCTAAGGGCCCCAAGGCTGATGAGGCTAAGGAAGCTGGCGCTGAGTTCGTCGGTGATGACGATATGATCGATAAGATCCAGAAAGAGAACTGGTTCGATTTCGATGTTATCATCGCTACACCTGATATGATGGGTAAGCTTGGTAGATTAGGTAAGGTCTTAGGTCCTAAGGGCTTGATGCCTAACCCTAAGGCAGGCACCGTTACAATGGACGTTACAAAGGCAGTTAACGAAGTTAAGGCCGGTAAGATCGAGTACAAACTCTACAAGTCCAACATCATTCACTGCCCCGTCCGCAAGTTTTCTTTCGGTCCCGAGAAGATCGAAGAGAACGTAAAGGCTCTGATGGAAGCTATCATCAAGGCTAAGCCGGCAGCAGCTAAGGGTCAGTACATCAAGAGCTGCTCTCTTGCAGCTACGATGGGCCCCGGAATCAAGGTTAACGCTACAAAGTTCTCCTGATTCTGACTAACTACAATTAAATACCTTTCCTGCCAAAGACAGCAGGTGAGATCATTGAGATATGATCTCTGAAATGTCCGTTCAACGGACGGCCGGCCGAGGAAGGAGCTGTTGATTCTATTAAAGGATTGATTCGTCCCCCTTGGTTTGACCTGTCAGGTTACCCAGGGGGGGCTTTAATAGAAATACAATAAGGAGGAAAAACCAATTATGCCCAGTGAAAAAATTCTGGCAGCTAAGCAGCAGCGTGTTGAAGATCTTACTTCTGCTTTGAAGGGCGCTACTACATATGTATTCGTCGCTACACGCGGACTTACTGTTGCTCAGGACACAGAGATGCGTGCAGAGCTTCGTAAGGCTGGCGTAAAGTTCGAGGTCATCAAGAACACTGTCTTAAGACGTGTTTTCGCAGAGCTTGGCTATGAAGGACTTGATGAAGTATTCCAGGGACCTACAGCAGTAGGATACTCTGATGATCTCATCGCTCCTGCAAAGATCCTTGCAAAGTATGCCAAGGATATTGAGCCCATGGAGATCAAGGGCGGCATCATTGACGGCAAGGTAGCTTCAGTTGACGAAGTTATCGCTCTGTCTCAGGTGCCGGATCCGGAAACACTCCAGACACAGGTTGCTTATGCTTTGCTTTTCCCTTTTACGAAGCTCGCTATGCTCGTAAAGGCAGTTGCAGAGAAGAAGCAGGAAGAAGGCGGTGAGGCTCCCGTTGCAGCAGCAACAGAGGAAGCAGCACCCGCAGCAGTAGAGGCTGCTGCACCCGCGGAAACACCCGCAGAGTAATTAGCTAAATTAATAGGAGGAAACTTAAAATGGCTAGTGAGAAAGTTACAAGCATTCTTGAAGAAATTAAGGGTCTCTCAGTTATCGAGCTTTTCGATCTTGAGAAGGCTATCGAAGAGGAATTCGGCGTATCCGCAGCAGCAGTAGTTGTTGG
>JAZSFQ010000020.1:0-41721 GCA_045532275.1 Saccharofermentans sp.
CAAGGATCCTTAATGTTCCTTTCGCAGTAGCTGATGCCACGAGCCTTACTCAGGCAGGTTATGTCGGTGAGGACGTTGAGAATATTCTCTTAAAGCTCATAATCGCTGCTGATTACGATATTGAGAGAGCCCAGACAGGCATCGTCTATATCGACGAGATCGATAAGATCACCAAGAAGAGCGAGAATGTATCGATCACTCGTGACGTAAGCGGTGAAGGCGTTCAGCAGGCACTTCTTAAGATCCTTGAGAGCACTGTTGCTAACGTACCTCCCAAGGGCGGCAGAAAGCACCCCAACGAAGAATGCATCAAGATCGATACAACGAATATCCTTTTCATCGTCGGCGGCGCATTTGACGGCCTCGATGAGATCATCGCACAGAGAGTTGAGCAGAAGCAGTACGGTTTCGGTGCTGAGGTCCAGTCTAAGAAGGACCGTAACAGCGGCGCATATTTCCACGATGTGAAGCCTGACGATCTCATGAAGTTCGGCCTTATCCCTGAATTTATCGGACGTCTTCCTGTTACAGTTGCTCTGGATAAGCTCGACAGCCAGGCGCTCGTTAAGGTTCTTACTGAACCTAAGAACGCTATCATCAAGCAGTATCAGAAAATGCTCAAGATGGATGACGTGGATCTTGTTTTCGAAAAGGATGCAATACAGGCCATTGCTGATAAGGCCATCGAGCAGAATACCGGTGCAAGAGGCCTCAGGGCAATTATCGAAGAGTCCATGAGAGATGTCATGTATAACATTCCTTCCGAGAAGGATGTTAAAGAATGCATCATCAAGAAAGAGACTATCGTAGAAGGTAAACAGCCCGTTCTCATCTATAAGAACGGAACTCAGGAACAGGGCTTCAGCGACAATAACGTTTCAGGCGCGGCTCTGGGAGTAAGCTGAGAAATAAGTATTATCGAGATCAATTAAAGGAGGGCATAAGCTATGGCAAGTTACAATCTTTGTTTGGATATCGGCGGAACCAAGGTGCTAGGTGTTGTCTTCAACTCAAAGAAAGAGATCGTTTACAGGCTCAAGAAAAAGACAAAGGCCGGCGGCGATTCTTCAGATAACGTTGAAGAAGTCATTATCAACGTTGTAAGAGAGCTCATAAACGCTTCCGGCATAAAGAAAAACGAGATCCATGCTATAGCTGCAGGCGCTCCGGGAGTAATCAACCAGGAGACAGGTGTTGTTCTTTTCTCGCCTAATCTCCCGTGGAGAAATTACAATATCAGAAAGCCTATCGAAGAAGAATTCGGATGCCCGTTCTATATCGGCAACGATGTAAACGTAGGCGTTTTGGGCGAGTATAAGTATGGCGCTGCAAAGGGCTATAAGAACGTAGTCGGTCTCTTCGTTGGAACAGGAATGGGCGGCGGTCTTATCTTGAACGGCGAGCTTTTCACAGGTAATAAATTCAAGGCTGCAGAGTACGGTCATATGATCCTCGATCCTGAGGGACCTTTGTGCAACTGCGGTCAGAGAGGCTGCCTTGAAGCTTTTTCGAGCAAGCAGGGCATGTCATCTTATATCAGGCAGCAGGTCTCAAGAGGCAGAAAGTCTTCAATGGCAGAAGCAGTCACGGACGGCGTTTTCAAGTCAAAGGCTCTTAAGAATGCTTTGGCTGAAGGCGATGCCGTAGCATGTGAAGCAGTTAACCGTGCATGTCATTATCTCGCTGTCGCTTCCGGCAACCTGGTCAATACTTTCAGCCCTGACGTGGTCGTATATGGCGGCGGTGTCATCGAAGCCGTGGGAGATATCTTCATGGAGAAGATACTGGCCGAGGTAGACAGATACTGCATGCCTTCAATCAGGGAAACAGTTGAATTCAAGAAAGCCGCTTTAGGCGATGATTCCATCCTCTACGGCGCGCTCTCAATGATAAAGAAGTAAGAGAGGATAACAAATTTAGTTATGGCAAGAATTGATTCTATCAGTAAGGCTTTTGATCCCAATGAAGCAGAGAGCAGGCTTTACGATAAATGGACAAAAAGTGATTATTTTAAGCCCAAGGCAGGAAAGACCGGGAAGAAGTTCTCCATCGTTATGCCTCCTCCGAACATCACCGGCCAGCTTCATATGGGTCACGCACTTGATAACACACTTCAGGATACCCTCACAAGATATAAGAGAATGGCCGGATACGAGACCCTTTGGGTACCGGGCACAGACCACGCTTCCATCGCTACAGAAGCAAGGATCGTTGAGACTATGCGCAAGGAAGGCCTCACAAAAGATGACCTCGGACGCGACAAGTTCCTCGAAAGAGCTTGGGCATGGAAAGCTCAGTACGGCGGAAGGATCGTAGAGCAGCTCAAGAAGATCGGTTCATCCTGTGATTGGACGCACGAGCGTTTCACAATGGATGAAGGATGCTCAGACGCCGTTAAGGAGGTTTTCGTTAAGTACTATAACCAGGGCCTGATCTACAGAGGTGAGAGGATCATCAACTGGTGTCCTCACTGCCTTACATCTATCTCTAATGCTGAGGTTGATTACGCTGATCAGGCAGGCCATTTCTGGCACCTGAGATATCCTTTCGAGGATGGTTCAGGTTATATCGATCTTGCTACAACAAGACCTGAGACACTCCTCGGCGATACAGCAGTTGCAGTTAACCCTAAGGATGAGCGTTATAAGGATGTTGTTGGAAAGATGCTCGTTCTGCCTCTCGTAGGTCGAAAGATTCCCGTAATAGCAGATGATTATGTTGATATCGAATTCGGTACTGGTGCTGTTAAGATCACGCCTGCCCATGACCCTAACGATTTTGAAGTAGGTCAGCGTCACGGTCTTGAAGTAATTACTGTTCTTACAGCTGATGCAAAGATCACTGAAGACTATCCGAAGTATGCCGGCATGGACAGATACGAGGCAAGGGAAGCCATTGTTAAGGATCTCCAGGAAGGCGGATATCTAACTGAGATTGAAGACTATTCACATAATGTTGGTACATGCTACAGATGCGGTACCACGATCGAACCGCGTGTATCACTCCAGTGGTTCGTTAAGATGGAAGAATTAGCTAAGCCTGCTATCGAGGCTGTAAGAAACGGTTCCATCAGATTCGTTCCTGAGAGATTTTCCAAGAATTATTTCAATTGGATGGAAGATATCAGAGACTGGTGTATTTCAAGACAGCTATGGTGGGGTCACAGGATCCCCGCATTCTATTGTGACGATTGCGGCGAGCTGATCGTTACAAAGGATGAGACATGCACATGTCCTAAGTGCGGTAAAGAGATGCGTCAGGATCCCGATACTCTTGATACCTGGTTCTCATCTGCTCTTTGGCCTTTCTCTACACTCGGCTGGCCTGAGAAAACTGAAGACCTCGCTAAGTTCTATCCTACGGATACGCTCGTTACCGGTTACGACATCATCACTTTCTGGGTATCCAGGATGATCGTCGCAGGTATGGCTCATATGAATGACGTTCCTTTCCGTGATGTCCTCATTCACGGTCTCGTAAGAGATTCACAGGGCAGAAAGATGAGTAAATCTTTGGGCAACGGCATCGATCCTCTCGAAGTAATCGAGCAGAACGGTTGCGATGCTTTGAGATTTGCTCTTGTAACAGGTAATGCTCCGGGTAATGACCAGAGATTCCAGGAAGACAAGATCTTAATGGGCCGCAATCTTTCAAACAAGATATGGAACGCTATGAGATTCGTTGTCATGAATACTGATGATGATTTCACGCCTGATCTTCTTGAAGAGTCGCTTTTCACCACAGAAGATAAGTGGATCCTTACTGAACTCCACAATCTTATTTCCGAAGCTACGGTTAACCTCGATAATTATGAGTTTGGCGTTGCCCTGAGCAAGATCGTTGATTTCCTCTGGGATAACTTCTGTGACTGGTATATCGAGATCACAAAGAGCAGGCTCTACGACAAGGAGTGCAAGACCAGGAATAATGCCATCTATCTCCTTAACTATGTCCTGAGCGAAGCTATGAAGCTTCTGCATCCTTTCATGCCTTTTATCACTGAAGAGGTTTATTCTAATCTCGTTATCGCAGATAAGTCCGAGTCCATCATGATCGCCGACTGGCCCGAGGCTGACAAAGTATTGTCCAGTACTGAGGATGCCGAAATGATGAATACAATGATCGATGCGATCAGAGGAATCCGCGCTGTCCGTAAGAATATGGACGTTGCGCCTTCACGTAAAGCTCACATCATCGTTGTAACTTCTTCTGATAAGATCGCTAAAATGTTTACTGACGGTGAAGGCTTCCTCGAAAGACTCGCTTCTGTAAGCAGTCTTGAGACAAGATCTTCAAAAGAAGGTATTCCTTCTACTGCCGTTACTGCAGTATTCGGCGGCGGAGAGATCTATATTCCGCTCGAAGATCTCATCGATATCGCAAAAGAACTCGAAAGACTCGATAAGGAGAAGACACGCCTTGACGGCGAGATCAAGCGTCTTAACGGTAAGCTCTCGAACGAGTCATTCGTAAGCAAGGCTCCGGCGGCTGTTGTTGAGCAGGAGAGAGCAAAGCTTGCTAAATATGAAGAAATGTATGCTAATCTTTCAGACAGGATAGAGGTTTTGAGCAAATAATTAAGGAGGAGTTATTATGGCTAATGAACTCGAGAACAAAGAACTAATTGATAAGCTGCCTAAGGAGGGGGTCCATTGTTATCCGGCCAGCCCTTCGAAGATCACGACAAACAGAGTGCTTTCCGCTCTTTTCTTCATAATAGGATTATTCCTAGTCTTAGTAGGATTGCTCAAAGTTTCTGACAATATCGTCAAGATCGCGCTCCTTGTTGTCGGCGGATTAAGCTGCATCATCAGCATTCTTGTTTTCGCTCAGTCTTTTCTGATCGCAAAGTTCCGTGTCGCAGTCGATTACAACGAAAAGAACGTCGTCCTGAGATACCGTTACAGCAAGATCTCAATTCCCTTCGAGAACTTTGACGGAAGAGACGGAACACCTGACCAGGCAGAAGCTCTTATCGACAAGAACTTCAAGAAGGGCACAACATTCTATCTTGTACTTGATGATGTTTTCGAAGACGCATGTTATCAGACATCTTCATCCGATCTTGAATCTGTAGACGATTTCAAGCAGCTCCGCGAAGAGTGCTTCGCTATTGCAGAAGCTTACGGCGCCCGCTACAGCAAGGATAAGGTCAAGTTCTACTATGAGAAGGATGTAGAAAAGGATTCCGGATCTACCGATCTTGATGCACTTATTGAAGAGACCAAGGCCGAGAAGAAGGCTGACGAAGAGGCCGAAATGGCTAAGCGTGCCGAAGAGCAGGCCGCAAGAGAGGCAGAAGAGGCTGCAGCAAAAGCTGCCGAGGAAGCTGCAAAGGCTGAAGGTGAAGTTGATAAGGCTGACGAAGAGTAAGATTGATTTATATTAATAATTTGGGAGCTGCCTCTCTGGTGAGTGTTTTCATCGGGATGTAGCTCCTTATCTGATTTGCAGGTGGTATTTATGTCCGGTTTTTTCAATAAAATCTGGCCCAAGGTTATTACCATAATCGTTATAGTCTTATTAGCTATCGGTTTCAAAGAACTGATATATACCGATACCAGTGTGTCTGCGTTCTTTGGAGAACTGATGGGAAACCTGCCTTTCTCAAAAAAGATTGTTGAAGTTATCTGTAAGATAATGAAGTATCAGCAATCAGTTCCTCTTATAACTTCTTCAAGTCTGATATCAGATCTTCTTAAGCTGGCAATAATGGCCTGTATACAACCTCTTATTGTCGGACTATTTTCATGGATTTTCCTGAAAGTGCCAAACGGTTCTTCATTTGATATGGAAAAACATATGAGTAAGACGAGTTATCGTATAGGCGAATTGTTTATCTCTGTATTGCTTTCACCTTTGTGCGCTCTTGTTGCTGCTAACCTGACGGCGGCCATATCCAACTATCTGACCACAAAGATTGGCGGTTTATTGTCATCTTTAATCGGTGTATTAGCTGTCATCCTAATTAGCTGTATTTCCATTATTCCGTTATTGTATGCTGGAATGGCCATTGGAAAAGCTTTACTGTGGCGTGTGCTGATTACTCTGCTTGGCAAAATGGTTACAACATTAGGCACAAATATTTGTTGCTTATGGCTTTATGTTGCAATTCTTGGCGGTTTGCAATCACAAGTCCTTTCATCGATCCTGGTCCTGATCTTTTGGCTGATCATGATGGATATAATCATTCGCGGTCTGCAATCGGTAATAGTATCTTCTTGATTACATGTCGGAAAATCAGTGTTTTTTCAAATTGCATGTCGGAGACTACAGTTTTTATTAGGTTTCCGACATGATTTCAGCGAAAACGTTTTTATTTCCGACACAATATCCCGGCTTTACAAATAATCCCGGCAATATTCTCGGCGGCTACCATGCTGTTCTCCAGTAATGTAGTTGTTGTAGATATTACTTTACTTCCTTCAACAGCTCTTTTTTCTCATCAGCAGTCAGATAGCGCCATTGTCCTGTCTCCAGATCACCGAGCTGAATGTTCATGAAGCGGATCCTTTTAAGCTTGGTTACTTTATATCCTAAGTATTCGCACATGCGGCGGATCTGACGGTTAAGGCCCTGACGAAGGATTATCTTGAAAGTCTTGTCGCCTGAGGGCTTTAGCTTGCAGGGAAGAGTAAGTTGGCCCAATACAGGAACGCCAGATTCCATTGACTGAATAAAAGCTTTGTCATATGGCCGGTTGACTGTGACCAGGTATTCTTTTTCGTGACCATTCTCAGCGCGGAGAAGCTTGTTAACTATAGAACCGTCATTAGTGAGAAGAATCAGACCGGAAGAGTTCTTATCGAGTCGGCCGACAGGGAATATGCGCTCACCGAAATCTATGTAATCGATGATGTTAGACGGGTCTCTTCTGTCAGTCGTGCAGGTAATCCCCAACGGCTTATTAAATGCGATATAGACCATGTCGTCATCGGGGATGACCGCTCTGCCGTTGACTTCTACAACGTCACCCGCATTTACTTTGGTGCCCTGGACGGCAATAACTCCGTTGATCGTAACTTTGCCATTCTCGATAAGAACATCAGCCTCACGCCTCGAACAAAGGCCTGATGAAGCTATATACTTGTTCAATCTGATGCCGTCAGAATCAGTCCCAGACATCAGGAACCTCAGCCTTTGTAAGGGTGAATGTAAACGTGGAGCCTTCCTCGTATTTGCTGTTTACGGTGATGGTCTCGCCCATGTAAGTCAGAAGCTCTTTCGCGATCGAAAGGCCTAAGCCTGAACCTTTCTTACCGCGGGCACGGTCTGCCTTGAAGAACCTGTCGAAAATATGACCGATATCATATTCGTGAATACCCTGGCCGGTGTCGGCGACTGATACATAAACCTTTTTCTCGGTCTCAATATAGTCGGTCAGGATAGTAATGCTCTTGCCGGCAGGAGTATATTTTTTCGCATTATCGAGAAGGATTACGAGGATCTGCTCAACGCGGTCAGGGTTTCCGACGACAGTAGGAAGTTCGCCGTAATTGTTCTGAACGGAGAACCTGATGCCGGATTCCTTCATGATGGGCTTGAACCTTATTTCGATATTGGAGATCAAGGTGTTCAGATTGAACGGGAAAGTCTTGAACGCGAGCGTTCTGGACTGGAGCTTGGAGAGCTCTAACATGTCGTCTATGAGACGCGACAGTCTCATAGTCTCGTTCAGTATGATCTGATAGTAACGCTGACGGTCGCTTTCTTTCTTGACCATGCCGTCAGACAGAGGCTCGATAAGACCTCTTAATGTCTGGAGTGGTGTTCGGAGCTCGTGTGAGATATTGGCAACGTAATCCTGACGGAAACGCTCGTTCTTCTGTTCTTCAAAGATATCACGGAAGAATCCCGTAGCGCCGATGACCTTTGTGTTGTCTGTCGAATCGTATTTAGGGATTATCGTACACAGATATGCGTAATCGCGGTTGTCGATCTGCCTGGTCTTTGTCTCGCCGGTGGAGATGCAGTCTTCAAAGTCTGTCCATACATCGTCGAAAGGAATGAGCTGCAGTCTTTCGGTGAACATGTTGTTCTTTTCAGCACGCTCGAAAAGCTTATGTATGGCCTTGTTCGTTGTAACGGGCAGGGAATCCTTATCTACGACTACGATGCCGTCTGAAATAACATCAAAGATATCCTGTAGCTGGTTACGCTCTGAAGTGAGGTCGCTGATGGATTTTGAAAGCCTGTCCGCGAGGAAGTTAAATGACTGGCCGAGTTCTCCGATCTCGCCTTTATGGGATTCGTCAGCACGAACGCTGAAGTTTCCTTTACCGTATTCCATCGCAACTTCATTGATCTTCTGCAGAGGTAGGACCATCCTGCTTACGAAAGCGTATGCTGGTACGAGCATTGCGCACGCAGCCATCAGAGTGGAGAGAAGAAGGATGTTCAGGTATTTTACGATAGTGTCGCTGTATCCGTTAAGATATGAAAGGGAATAGAGATAGTAAGGGTTGCTGCCGATCATGATCTGAAGTCTTGTAATAAGAATCATGTCGTAGATGTTCAGGTTTGCGACATAATACTCGAGACCGTTCAGGTCGTCATAAGCAAGAGAATCCAGAAGGGGTACAAGGCTTGAAGTGTCCTTTACGGCAATATTTCTGTTCTCGATATCAGTGGCGTTAACGATGTCGCCGTTAGTATTTACGAGATAATAATCGTGGCCCGTCGTATAAGTGGAATCAAAGAAAAAGATCCTGAAGTCGACATTATCAAAATAATCCGGTTTCTTGGCGAACAGATCCTTATACTTAATATCCTGTTCCAATGCCCTGTTGAGCTCGACCGTTATGGTAGCGCTTCTGCCTGCAACCAAGAATGCAATGGTCGCAAGTATTGCCGAAGCAAGGAGCGACACTACGACAAGCATCATTGTTCGCTTTAAAAGCGTACTTTGGAACATTTACGAGACCTCGAATTTGTAACCTATACCATAGATGGTCTGGATCGACCATGAAGCACTGTCAAATGTGATCTTCTGCCTTATTCTCTTGATATGGGTGTCTACGGTTCTGGAATCGCCGTTGTAATCAACGCCCCAGACAGCCTCCAGTATCTGGTCGCGTCCGAAAACCTGTCCCGGATGTGAAGCAAGAAGATAAAGGATCTCAACTTCCTTGGGCGTGCAGGGAATATTCTCGCCATTGGATTTAACGGCATAGTTATTGAGGTTTATCTCAAGACCGTCAAAAGTAAGAACAGAAGAGGGCTTGGGGGTATCGCCGAAACGGCGGAGAACGGCCTTCACCCTGGCAATGACCTCTCGGGGGGAGAAAGGCTTAACGATATAGTCATCTGCGCCCAGCTCAAGACCTACGATCTTATCGATCTCTTCGCCCTTAGCAGTAAGCATGATGATAGGTGTAGCCATAGTCTTTCTCAATTCGCGGCATACATCGAGTCCGCTCATCTCAGGCATCATGACATCAAGGAGGATGAGGTCGGGCTTGTTCGCCTGAGCCATCTCAAGAGATTCCCTTCCGTCATAAGCGTCAATATGTGTAAAATTATCGTTGTCCAGATAGATGCCTAATGATTCGTGTACGACAGGATCGTCATCACAGATCAAGATGTTTGGTGCTACAGCCATATATTTACACCCCCGATTTAATAGTAAATATTATATTATTCTTTAGCTTGATTATGCAATCTGATTTGGAAAATCAAAATAATATATCATTTTCATTGTGTTTTTACATATTTAAATATAAAATTTAAAAAGTACTTTTTTAAGGGAGGGTGCTTTGATGATTAGGAATTCATTGAAGAAATTTGTATCTGTCCTGTTGACGGGTGCAGTAATGTTCGGCTTTGCCGGGTGTCTTGATTTCGGCGGAAACAAGAAGGCTGTTATCGAGGCAGCAGATACGCTCGCATCAAACATGGCATCTGCTGATGCTGCCAAGCTCATTAAGAACTCCACTCTGAGCAAGAAGAGCGATGAGGCTGTTACACTGACAGAACTTCTTTCAAATGATAACAGTTCTGATGATGAGATCGCATTCTATAAAGCTGTCGAGAAGACAATAGAGTATGAGATCGACGAGGATTCGGTTTCTGTTGAGAAGGATTCGGCTTCGATCAATATCACTTTCACGGTCGCTGACTATGCGAAGGTTCTTCAGGATGACTTTACCGGTATCGATGAACTTACATCTGCAATTAAGAAGGCAGATACTACGACGGTCAAGTTTACTGCTGAATTTGCAAAAGAGGAAAAAGAGTGGATCCCCGATAATGTCGGCAGCAAGAAGTTCATGAAACTCTATGATTACAGAACTGCCGAGATCGTTCTCGGCCTGTCAGCAGAGATGATTAACAGTATGATCGACAGATCCATGAGCGGCTTCTGGCTTACGGAGAATGATAAATATGCCGATACGGCATTTGTTGAGTATGATTACTATTTTGTTCCTGATGTATATGAATACGAAGACAAGAATGAAAAACTCTATTTCACACTCTCTAAAGATGGCACTAAGCTCTATACGAGTCCTGATTTTGTTTTCGGTTCTTCAACATCTTATGTATGCCGCGTTGACAGCGATCTGATCGGACTTGAACCTTTCTCTGCATTTGAGAGCGGATCCTACACGATCGATCTGTATTACAAGGGACCGGACGGTGACGTGCTCGTTGATTATAATACGATCGAAGTCGAGAAGACTATCATTCCTACTGTAACAACGACTTCGGGCGGCTATGATAATAACGAACTGTTAGACGGCGAGGGTGAATATTATCAGTTCAATGATATGAACTTCAGAAGCTATGTCAAAGTTGCAAAATGGTTCGACTATGACGGTTATAAGACTGATGACAGTACATTCTCCACAGATGTTCTTACTATAGCTTTCTCATTGGAAGTCGATCCTTCATGTAATATAGCAGTAGATTACTGCTACTATTACACGGATCAGGAAGATCAGGATTCGATCAGTGATGCTCTTCAGAATCCGGTATATTCAAGCTCTGCATATCCTACAACATATGCCAACGGGACATTCTATGATTTCGATTATTATGTAGGCGGTGAGGCAGATCCCGGATACTACATGTTCGTAGTTTATGAGGCAGGCACATCCAACGTACTCATGTTTGGCTTCTGCATTGTTTCTTAAGATTCTGCCTAATTGAATCTTAAATCTTTTGGTATAATGGTGGCGCCTTCGGAAATGAGGGCGCCATTTATATGAGGAAAAGGAAAATTGATGAGAAATATAACGAAATCAATATTGTCTGGCCTTCTTGCGGCATGCATATTGTTCTCTCTCTGCGGCTGCAATAAGAACAATAATATTCAGTCAGATATTGCCAGGGCCGTATGCGAATCTTTCTGTGAAGACGTGAAAAACGGTGATGCCGATAAGCTGATGACATACTTAAATTCTGCTGAGATCACTGCAGCAGATCTGAAAGAGATCATCACACCTTCGGGTTTAAACAGTGAACAGGAGGCGTTCTCGAGTGCTGTAAAAGAATCATTGAACTATAAGGTCCAGGATCCCGTCTACGATTACAAGGCCAAGACCGCAACTGTATATCTATCCTGGGAACAGGCTGACTATAACAGCGAAGCGGCTTTAGCTGCAGATTCAGTGCTCGATTTTAAGGCTGCGATCACTAAGACTCCCTCGAATATCATCACGGTCCCTGTTACAGTCGATCTTAAAGGCGACACACCCAGGATCATTAATCCGAAAGATGTTATAGATGCCGTATATGCTTATAATTCCGATGATAACGGGATAATGCCCGGACTCCTCTCGGATTTCTATAAAGTGGGTGAACTCCTGCCGTCATCAAAAGCCGATTATACGAATGTTAAGGAAGTAGGCATAAAGATAGAATTCAAGAAGGAACTCTCGGATTACAGGTTTGTACCGGGTGTCATCTGCGTTATTTCCAAAGGCAAAGAGGTGCTCTATACATCTGATATCATCCGCCTTGACAGTGACAGCTTAAAGCTCAGCTACAACACTGATATGGCTGGCTCCAAGGGTATAAATGAGGACGGTTATCTTACTGCGGGAAAATATTCCTTTATGGTCTTTGATGAGCATTCAAATGAGATAACAGGATTTGAATGCGATGTTAAGACCGTACCTGTCGAAAAGGATGAGATTGTTTTCGAAGATTATAAGAAGGATCACTATATTGAAAACCAGGTTTATGAGTTTAAGGACAATGCTTTGAAGGGTGAAGCCTTCGCAAGCAAATCAGGCTGGTGGGACTATGACGGAACTTCTGTGGGAAAGAGCGCGTTCGGTTCTGACACAAAGGTTATCGGTTTCTCGCTGTCGGTAAGCAAAGATAATGATTCTGAACTTTTCTATGAATACTATTACAGCGAAGAATCAGATTTCGGTGATGTAAGTGGCCTCAAGCCAGTTTTCCAGGGATCATGCAAGCCTACTTTATATAAGGATCAGGCTTGTTATGACCTTGACTTTTCAGGTGCGGTAAAGCCCGGATATTACGGACTGGTCGTATATGACAGTGCTTCCAGAAAACATGTTGTATTCATAGCTTCGTGTATGGTCCTCGAGGAAACCAGTTCAGACTTATTAGGGGGGTAAAGGCTGATATAATAGGTATTATGCTGTGTTCAGAGGTCTTATGAGAAAAAGCAGGATGACAAATGATCTGAAGATATTAACGGCAGCGGTAATGTCGATCGTTGTATTCATTGGCTTATGTGCCTGCAAAAAGCCGGAAGAATCGTATGAGACCATTATAGTGACCCCTGACAGTTCCCGCATTGTCAATCACTGGAAGCGGGAGGGAGAAACGTCGGAAACTTCTGATCCGTCCGGGACCGTTGTGCCGGGTGAAACTTCTCATACATCAGGAACTGCATTACCGGCTGTTATCGATCTCGATTATGTTAAGAGTATCTATGTTTATTCGGTCTGGTATGACGCAGTGATAGATAATCCTGCGGATTATACATCTATAGACTCCGATGATGCCTTCGCGCTTAAGGGCGTATTCTATTTCAGTTCACCTTTAACTGCTGTTTTCGAGGCCAGGTTATATAAAGATGGAGCAATGCTACTGAAAAGGGACATTAAGCTCAGGGACAATGTTACCGCTGAATGTGATTTCAGCGCTGGTCTTGAATGGGCAGGTACATTTGATTCCGGTGAATATTATGTTGAGCTCCTTTATGATGGTCAGCCTGTTGCAACGACTTCAAATATGAGGGTCAGATAATATGTTCATATCAGACTGTTGGAAAGATTATGAACTCCTTTACTGCGGAGGCGGCGAAAAATACGAACGCTGGGGCAATGTCAAATTAAGAAGGCCTGATCCGCAGGCTGTCTGGCCTGTTATAAAATACGGCAGAGAGATCTCCATGGATGATCTTGAAAAGCCGTCGGCCTTATATAACAGGAGCAATACGGGCGGCGGGGCCTGGACAAAGCTTAAGAGTTTTCCTTCAACATGGAAGATCAGTTACGATTCACTGGGCAGGAAACTGACATTTATCATAGAACCCACGGCCTTTAAACACACGGGGCTTTTCCCTGAACAGGCATCTAATTGGGATTTCTGCGGTGATCTGATCGAGAAAGCAAAAGCGTCAGGAAAGAAAGATATTAAGATCCTTAATCTTTTCGCTTATACGGGCGCACAGACATTGGCTTGCGCTGCTCACGGCGCGGATGAAGTCGTTCATGTCGATGCTTCAAAGGGTATGATCGCCCGTGCCAAAGAAAACATAAAAGAGAGCGGCCTCGAAGACCGTTATGTGCGTTTTATCGCGGAAGACTGCAAGAAATTTGTCGAGCGCGAGATCCGGAGAGGCCGCAAATATGATGGCATCATCATGGATCCTCCTTCTTACGGCAGAGGACCTTCCGGGGAACTCTGGAAACTGGAAGATTCGTTCTACGATCTCGTTAAACTCTGTGCTAATCTCATATCTGATGATCCGCTTTTCTTTATCGCAAGTTCATATGCCACGGGCATTACGGCACAGGCTTCGGGACAGATCCTGTCGCTGGCCATTCCGGGCGGAAAAGTCGATGCTGAGGAACTGATGCTCCCTGTAACAAAGATGGGCATTTATCTTCCTTGCGGCCAGACGGCAAGATGGACTGCAAAGTGATTGAGATCTCAGATGACGTAAAGGTCCTTTACGAGGACAATCATATAATCGTCGCCCTAAAGCCTGCAGGCATTCTTTCCCAGGGAGACGGCAGCAGCAGTCCTGATATGCTCACGATCCTTAAGGCTTATATCAAGGAAAAATATGAAAAGCCCGGAGATGTATATCTTGGCCTTGTTCACAGGTTGGACAGACCTGTTTCAGGCGTTATGGTCTTCGCGAGGACCAGCAAAGCCGCATCAAGGTTATCCGAACAGATAAGGAACCGTAAGGTCGAAAAGTTATACAGGTGCGTCGTAGACGGCATTCTGGAAGGCGAGGGCAGGCTCGAGAACTTTATCAGCAAGGACGAGAACAGCAATAAAGTCACAGTTGCAGACCGTGAAAAGCCCGGATATAAAGCGGCTTATCTGGATTATAAGGCATTGGCTTCTGCTGACGGCCTTACCATGGCCGAAGTGAGGCTAGGAACCGGCAGGTCACACCAGATAAGGGCTCAGATGGCACACTTCGGATACCCGATAATAGGGGATCAGAAGTACGGATCAGCGGACAAAAGATGTAAAGATATAGCTCTCGAAGCTTACAGATTATCTTTCGAACATCCTGTAAAGCGCGAATATATTACATTTGAGGCCCCTTTTCCGGAAGGCTTTCCCTGGAGTCTGTTTGCTTGACTTTGAAGCCCTTAAATATATATAATTTTAACTTGCAAAATTATATATAAAGGTGAAGCAGGTTTATGTACAACAAAGTTTCAAAAGACCTCAATTTCGTAGACAGAGAGAAGCAGGTTCTCGAATTCTGGAAGAACAACGACATTTACAAGAAGAGCATTGCGCCCAAGGCTGACGGTGCTCCGACCTTTACCCTCTATGACGGCCCGCCGACGGCCCACGGCAAGCCCCATATCGGACATAACAAGACCAGAGTAATTAAGGACGTTATCCCGAGATATCACGCAATGAAAGGCGAGACGATCGTCTTCAAGGCTGGCTGGGATACACACGGACTCCCCGTAGAGCTCGAAGTCGAGAAGGCTCTGGGCATCAACGGCAAGCCCCAGATTGAAGGCTACGGCGTAGAGCCCTTCATCAAGAAATGTAAGGAATCCGTATGGACATACAAGGACCAGTGGGAGCACATGAGCGACCGCGTAGGCTTCTGGGCTGATATGGAGCATCCTTACGTTACTTACGATAACAACTACATCGAGTCCGAGTGGTGGGCATTAAAGCAGATGTGGGAACAGGGCCTTATCTATAAGGGCCATAAGATTGTTCCTTACTGCCCGAGATGCGGTACGGCTTTGTCTTCGCATGAAGTCGCACAGGGATATAAGACAGTCAAGGAGAGATCCGCTGTCGTAAGATTCAAGTGCGTTGATGAGGATGCATACATCCTCGCATGGACGACAACGCCTTGGACACTTCCTTCCAACGTGGCACTGTGCCTTAATCCTGATGCAGAATATTGCAAGGTAAAGGCCTGCGACGGTTATACATATTACATGGCAAAGGCTTTGCTTGATTCAGTATTGGGCGGTCTTGCCAAGGACGGTGAGAAGTCATACGAGGTCCTCGAATCCTACAAGGGTTCAGATCTTAAGGGCAAATCCTATGTCGCTCTTTATGAAGGCACTGCAAAAGAAGCTGCCAACCAGAAGAAAAAAGCTCATTACACAGTCTGCGACGATTATGTAACGATGGAAGACGGTACAGGTATCGTTCACATCGCTCCTGCATTCGGTGAAGATGACGCCAGGGTAGGAAGAGACAATGACCTTCCTATGGTACAGTTCGTTGATACAAGGGGTAACCTTACTGAGGAGACACCTTTTGCCGGCATGTTCGTAAAGGATGCTGATCCTGAAGTGTTGAAGGATCTTGATTCCAGAGGACTTCTTTTCTCGGCACCGAAGTTCGAGCACGAGTATCCTTTCTGCTGGAGATGCGACACTCCTCTTATCTATTTTGCAAGATCAACATGGTTCATCGCCATGAGCAAGAAGAGAGACGAGCTCTTAAAGTCCAACAATATGGTCAACTGGATGCCTGAGACTATCCGTGACGGCCGTATGGGCGACTTCTTGAGAAACGTAATCGACTGGGGTATTTCCCGTGAGCGTTACTGGGGTACGCCGCTTCCGGTATGGGAGTGCGAGTGCGGTGAGAGACACTGCATCGGTTCCATCGAAGAACTGAAGTCAATGAGTGATGACTGCCCGGAGGATATCGAGCTCCATAAGCCTTATGTCGATAACGTTCACATCAAGTGCCCCAAGTGCGGCGGTCAGATGAAGAGAGTTACCGAGGTTATCGACTGCTGGTTCGACTCAGGTTCAATGCCTTTTGCCCAGTATCATTATCCTTTCGAGAATAAGGAATTCTTCGAGACACATTATCCCTGCAATTTCATCTCGGAGGGTATCGACCAGACAAGAGGATGGTTCTATTCTCTTATCGCTATTTCGACTGTTCTCTTCGGCAGAGCGCCTTTCGAGAACTGCATCGTTATGGGTATCGTCCAGGATAAGGACGGTATCAAGATGAGTAAGCACCTTGGCAATGTCGTAGATCCCTGGGATGTTCTTGATTCGCAGGGAGCTGACGCCGCAAGATGGTATTTCTATACCGCTAACCAGCCTTGGCTTCCTTCCAGATTCTCAAAAGAGGCCGTTAATGAAGGCATCAAGAAGTTCATCGGAACATTCTGGAATACTTATGCATTCTATGTAATGTATGCCGATATCGATAATTTCGATCCTACAAAGCATACTCTTGATAAGGCTTCCCTGGGTGCTATGGACAGATGGGTACTCTCCCGTCTCAACACGCTCATCAAGGTAGTTAACGAGAAGATGGATGCTTACGATATCTCACAGTCGGCAAGACTTATCCAGGACTTCACGGAGGAACTCTCCAACTGGTACGTAAGACGCTGCCGTGACAGATACTGGGGTGCGGAAGAGACACAGGATAAGGTCAATGCATACATGACGCTTTACACTGTTCTCGATAACCTCACAAGACTCTGTGCTCCGTTCGTTCCTTTCATGACAGAAGAGATCTATCAGAACATCGTATGTTCTGTTGATAAGGATGCTCCTATCTCAGTACACCTCGCCAAGTATCCTGTAGCAGATGAGAGTCTCATCGATGCCAAGCTTGAGGAGGAGATGGAACTCGTACAGCAGATCGTAACATTAGGTCACAGCTGCCGTGAGTCCGCTTCGATCAAGAACCGTCAGCCTCTTTCCGAGATCTATGTAGTATCAGAGCTCGGTCTTGATGATGAGTATAAGCCGATCGTTCTCGATGAGCTCAACATCCGTAAGATGGAAGTATTAAGCGATGCATCAACGCTTGTTGATTACAGCTTCAAGCCCCAGTTAAGGACATGCGGAAGAAAGTTCGGCAAGAACTTAAACGACGCAAAGGATGTAATCGCAAACCTCCCCGGCAAAGAGACATATGCCGCTCTCAAGGCCGGTTCCGTAAAGATCACGGTCAACGGTGAAGAGTATGAGATGACAGAGGAAGATTTCCTCATCGAGACAACACAGCCTGAAGGCTTCTCAACACAGTCTTCCGGCAATCTTACTGTCTCGATCTCTACAGTGCTTACTGAAGAGCTCATTGAAGACGGTCTCGTAAGAGAGATGATCTCAAAGATCCAGACACACCGTAAGGAAACTGAAGGCCTTACCGTTACTGACCGTATCGTTCTTAAGTACGAGGGTAATGATAAGCTCGCAGAAGTAATCGAGAAGAAGAAGGAGTACCTTGCTTCCGAAGTTTTGGCTGTCGAGATATCGAACGGAACAGGCGAGAATTCCAAGGAATGGAATGTCAACGGCGAGAAGATCACATTCTCGGTCGTAAAGGCTTGAGGTAAGTTATGATAATTGACCTGTTCAGATCGGGATTAAGCGCGCAAGAGATTATTTACTATATAATAATCATTCTTTTTGCGCTGACGATCTCTTTTGCGTTCCATGAATTCATGCATGCGTCTGTTGCTGTCTGGCTGGGTGATCCGACTCCGAGAAATATGGGAAGGCTTACGCTTAACCCGCTTGCACATCTTGATCCCATG
The DNA here is from genome assembly GCA_045532275.1 of Saccharofermentans sp. Lineage (GTDB taxonomy): Bacteria > Bacillota > Clostridia > Saccharofermentanales > Saccharofermentanaceae > Saccharofermentans. The sequence goes on from JAZSFQ010000020.1 coordinate 18,227, forward strand.
GGTACCATTCTCCTGCTTGTCGCCGGATTCGGATGGGGTAAGCCTGTTATGTATAACCCCAATAATCTTCACAGGTTCAAGAGCCACCGCGGAATGAACATAATGGTGCATCTGGCTGGTGTAACAGGCAATCTGTTTATTGCATATATTGCAATGATACTTATGCTCTTATTTGGAGGCCTTGATGTCAGATTCCCTGCGATGACTACTGTTTTCGGTGCGCTTACCGATGCGTTCTATTATACATATGCTTTCTCGATGAGCCTTCTTGCTTTTAACCTTCTGCCAATTCCTCCGCTTGACGGTTTCCATGTCCTGGAGGAATTACTGCCTTATAAAGTCAGGTCTTCAGACGGTTACAGAAAGTTCCAGCAGATAGCGCCAATGATCCTTATGGTAGTTTTCCTGGCAAGTTCATTCGGGTCCATTCCGATATTGAGCACTCTGATCGATTGGATAAAATTACCTTTCCAGTTTTTGCTCAATATACTTATCATTCCGTTTAACTTTTTGTTTCAACTGATTGGATTGTGATCTATGCCTGATCAAGCGGTAAAGCCGGAGATTAAGTTAAGACAGTTCGAAGGCCCTCTGGACCTGCTTCTGCATCTCATCGAAAAGAACGATGTCGATATCTACGATATCCCCATAAGCAAGATCACTGCACAGTATATGGATTATATCGAGTCGATGCAGGATTTTGATATGGAACTTGCTTCGGATTTTCTCGTAATGGGCGCGACGCTTGTCTCAATAAAGTCCAGAATGATGCTTCCGGGCATGCAGGCCGCATTGGGTGGTACCGGTGATGATGTTGTTGATCCCAGGGAAGAGCTCGTTATCTCTCTCATGAGATATAAAAGGTGCCGCGTTTTTGCTTCTGATCTCAAGGAAAGAAGGGAAAAGTACGATGGAGCGAGATTCCGCTATGCATCTACCGCGAAGCAGCTTGGCATTTCATTAAAACCAGCCGAACAGGCTTTCTCCAAAGAAGAATTCAATGATGCCGTTGCACTTATCAATGAGCGCAATCAGATGCGTTTTACCGATATCACGACAAAGATCACGCATATCCTGCAAAGAGATAAGCGCTCGGTAAAAGAGAGGATCAAGTCCATATGGCGCAGCATTACCGGAAAGGGTAAGGTACTCCTGAGCAGCCTTTTCGGAAAGAAGGCGGCTAAGATGGATAAGGTTGTAAGTTTTCTCGCTGTTTTGGAACTCGTAAGAGACAATAAGATAACTGTCGAACAGGACAGGAACTTCGGTGAGATATTGATAGAAGAGAAGAAGGGCTGATCTGTATGGAAGATGATTTTAAAGTAACCGCTCAGGAACTGCCTGCCGCGATCGAATCAATTTTGTTTATATCAGGTGACCCTGTCTCTGTCGATAAGCTCGCTGATATCCTCAACTGCTCGAAAAATGCAGTAAATGAAGCAATGAAATCTCTTGTAGACAGGTATTCTTCGAATCCATGGAGCGGTCTTGAAATAAGAAGGACAGAAGATTCATATGCGATCATGACCAGGCCTTCGCAGAAGAAGATCCTCGACAGAATGTTCGGCCCCAGGCAGACACCGCCTTTGTCACAGGCTTCTTATGAAACACTCGCAGTTATCGCTTATAACCAGCCCTGCACCAGAGCGCAGGTCGAACTCGTACGAGGCGTTTCTTCAGACTCTATCATTTCGAGGCTTCTCGACAGGGGATGGATCGAAGAAGCGGGTAATCTCGATGCTCCGGGAAGACCGTCTCTGTTCAAGACATCAAAGAAATTCCTTACAGAATTCGGCATCGAATCCGTAAGGGATCTGCCGCCGCTCGAGCTTATGAGCTATCAGACGATCAGGGATATGGAAGATTCGCTTAAGGAAGCTGCAGGCGGTGAAGATAAACAGATATCTATCGAGAGCCTTATGAATCCTAAGAAAGAAGATATTGAAGAGGATGAGTCAGATGACGGGAACGCTTGAACTTATTGAAGGTGCAGTCTCGACGATGAGCAAAGGTCATAAGGCCATAGCCAGCTTTATCCTCGAATCCTACGATAAAGCCGCATATATGACGGCTGCAAAGCTCGGCGAGGAAGTCGGCGTATCAGAATCCACCGTCGTAAGATTTACTACTGAACTTGGTTTTGAAGGTTATCCGGAATTTCAAAAGGCTCTGCAGGAAGATCTTAAATCAAAGCTTACTTCCGTCCAGCGTCTGGGCCTTACCGAGAAGTTCGAAAGCGACAGCGAGGCATTAAGATCCGTTGTCGCGCAGGATATATCCAACCTCAGGGATACTCTTAATTCAATTGATGAGAAAGAGTTCGACAAAGCCGTAGCTTCTATCCTGAAAGCACGGAAAATATATATCATGGGTATCAGGGCATCCGCGCCTTTGTCGGAGTTCATGCATTTTTATATGACGCTGCTTTTCGACGATGTTGTATTGGTAAGAAGCACATGCACGAATGAGCTTTTCGAGCAGATAATGCCGATAGGAAAAGACGATGTTATGATCGGAATCTCTTTTCCCAGATATTCCGCAAGGACGATCAACTCGATGGGGTACGCGAAGCGCAAGGGAGCCACTATAATCGCTATCACGGATAAAGATGATACGGCGATGACCGAATATGCAGATATCAAGCTTTTCGCGAGGTCTTCGATGGCATCTTTCGTAGATTCGCTCACGGCACCGTTATCGCTTATAAATGCATTGCTCGTATCCCTGGGCATGCACAGGAAAGAACACATCCAGTCTTCACTGGAATCATTGGAATCATTATGGTCCCAGTACCGCGTATATGAGACGGGCAGGGACAGAAACACCGAAGACGGTGACATTTTGTAAAGGAGAAACACTATGGGAATCTATCAGATCGCTATCGACGGACCTTCAGGATCAGGCAAGAGCACGCTCGCAAAGGGCATCGCCAAAGAACTCGGGATCATGTATCTTGATACCGGCGCGATGTACCGCACATGCGCTGTAGCCTCTATTAAGAGAGGCATCAACGCAAAAGATCCCGAAGAAGTAAAGACGATGATGGACGAGATAAAGATCGGGGTCGAGTTCATAGACGGAGTCCAGCACATGATCCTTGACGGCGAGGATGTAACAGGCGAACTCAGGACTCCCCAGACTTCCATCGCTGCATCTGACGTTTCCGCTCATCCCGTAGTAAGGACTGCAATGGTCGCGCTCCAGAGGGAGATCGCCAAGAACCAGACATTCGTCCTTGACGGCAGGGATATCGCTTCCGTAGTCCTTCCTGATGCAAAGTATAAGTTTTTCGTTGTCTGCGCTCCTGAAGTAAGGGCAGAGAGAAGGCTTGCAGAGCTTGAGGCTGCAGGCGACCATTCCCAGACTAAGGAAGAGGTGTTAAGAGACATTCTCTACCGTGACGAACAGGATTCAAAGAGAGCTGCGTCTCCTCTTATCCAGGTCCCTGAGGCTGTCGTTATCGATACGGGCAAGTATGACATTGACGGCACAAGAGCATACCTGTTGAGCTTTTTGGACGAAGAAGATAAATGAATGTAACTGTCGCCCGGTCATCAGGATTCTGCTTTGGCGTCAAAAATGCCGTATCGGCTGCTGAAAACGCGGTCGCTTCGCGTTCCGGCGGTCAGAAACTCGTTATGCTGGGCGAGATCGTTCACAACAGATACGTTGTTGATAAGCTCATTGAGGGCGGGTTTGAGATCTGCGAAAAGGCAGAGGAGTGCCCTGAGAATTCGATAGTAATAGTCAGGGCTCATGGCGTTACGCCTGAAGAGATAAGGATCTTAAAGTCCAGGAACTGCGAGATCCGAGATATGACATGCCCTTTCGTTTCAAAGATCCATAAGATCGTAAGAGAGAATGCCGAAAAGGGCATGAATATTATTATTACAGGTACCGAAGGTCATCCCGAGGTAACAGGGATCCTCGGAGAGACCGAAGGTATGGACGTAAAGTGCGCCGTTATCAAGGCTCCTGAGGACTTGGAAAGCCTTGATTTTCCGCTTGAAAGCGCGATATTGATCTCCCAGACCACGTTTTCGAGCGAAATATTCAAAAAAATCTGTCAAACAGTTAAAAATAAAATTGAAAAATACAATGTTTTTGATACAATATGTATTACGACTGAAAGTAGGCAAAAGGAAGCCGCTTCGCTCTCTGAGGAATCAGACTCGATGATAGTCATCGGTTCTGCTCACAGTTCGAACACCACTAAGCTTTTGGATATCTGCAAAGGTCGTTGTGCAAGAACATTCCTTGTGAACTCCGGCACGGAAGTAAGAAGTCTTATCTCTGAAGGGAAGATTCTTCCTGCTGACAAAGTCGGGATCACAGCGGGTGCATCTACACCGGAAGCTATTATTTTGGAGGTTGTTCAACAAATGAACGAAGAAGAGAAGATCACAAATCAGGGCTTTGACACAGAGTTTGCCAATGCTGTCGATTTAATTGCGCAGGTTAGAAGAGGTGCTGTCGTAAAGGGCACGATCACATCTGCAGATGACGACTATGTATACGTAGACGTACACGACAAGTCCGAAGGTAGAATTTCACGTAAGGAGTTTGATTCGGATCCTGACTTCGATCTTGACAAGGCAATTGCCGAGCACACAGAAGTTACCGTTAAGGTCAGAAGCATTAAGAATTCCGATCAGGGCAAAGAGATCATCCTTTCCAAGAATGACGTAGAGTCAGAGAAGGGCAGAGCCGAGATTGAGGAAGCTTACAAGAACAAGACTCCAATCGAAGTAAAGATCACACGTACTGTTAAGGACGGCGTTATCGGTACTTACAAGGGCGTAGATGTCTATATCCACAGAACACAGATCAAGACCGGCGAAGTTAAGGACCTCGAATCTTATGTCGGTCAGGTCCTCGAGATCGTAATTACCAAGTTCGATACAGAGAAGGGCCGTCTCAGGATCTCCGGCAGCCACAGGATCATCGCATCCGAAGAGCGCCGCAAGAAGTCCGCTGAAATCTGGGACAACATTGAGGAAGGCAAGCACTACACCGGTGTTGTCAGAAGCCTCGTTGATTTCGGCGCATTCATCGATATCGGCGGCGTAGATGGTCTCGTCCACGTTTCCGAGCTCTCATGGAGCCGCAACGCTAAGCCCGCTGACGTTCTTAAGGTCGGTGAAGAGGTTGACGTTTACGTTAAGTCTTTCGACAAAGAAACAAAGAAGATTTCCTTAGGTTACAAGAAGCTTGAGGACGATCCTTACTACAACATTGAAGAGAGAATGCCCGTAGGCTGCATCGTTCAGGGTACAGTCGTACGTCTCACAAAGTTTGGTGCTTTTGTTCAGCTTGAGCCCGATCTCGACGCTCTCTGCCACGTTTCTCAGATCTCTTCCAGAAGACTTGAGAAGCCCGAGGATGTCCTTTCCGTTGGCCAGGTCGTTCAGGCTAAGGTCATCAAGATCGAACCCGATGAGAGAAGGATCTCAATCTCCATCAAGGAAGTTTCCCCTATCGATCCTGAGGTCGAGGAAGCACCCGCTGAGGAAGTGCCTGCTGAGGCTGAAGATACATCCGGAGAAGCTTAAGATTTAAGTAATTATATGACTTATCTGAACTGTCCTGATATTGAGTCGGGACAGTTTTTTTGGTGGCTTTTTGGGAATCAAAAGCGCTCAATAAGCAGACCTGCCTACAAAAAACAGTTTTTCCTAATCTTGTAAGCAGGGCTGCTTTTTTCTACTCTGCGTACCCATAAGAATTAGAAAGCCATAAGATTTATGGGTACATTGTTGAGTTGAAAACCGGATAGTAGAGGTGCTGTGCCCATAAATCCAACGAAAAACAAATTCTTATGGTATGCCCTTTTCAGATTATTTCAACAACGTGTAAACATTGTAATAAATCTTTTTTATTTGCTATACGCAGTTATAAAAAAGTGTCATTATCATATTTATAAACTGCAATAAATGCTTTACGGAATTTATTGTTACATAGAAATGGAGTTGTATGAGCAATAGACTTGTTAGATCAGTGTCACTAACCCTCGCTGTCTGCTTGCTGGCCGGATGCAATCTGTTTTCGAATAAGGCTCCTTCTGTTAGCGCAGAAAAAGATGACAGCCCGAAAGAAACTGCTTCGGAGACGACTGAAGCGAAAAAGGAGACCGTAGCGACGTCTTCTACAACTGCGACCACCACGACCGAAGCTACGACTGTTCTGGAAGAGAAACTATTTCAGCTTGAAGACAGTATGCTGAATCCGATATTGTCCGACACGATATCATTTATGTTTAAGCCTGATGAGTTATATATGTGTGATGTGAACGGTGATGGTACAGATGACTGCATTTGGATCAAGGATTATTGTTCGATGCTTCTCTGCTATATGTCCGGCGATAACCTTTATGTGAATCTTCCTAATCCGGGCGGAAATCTCAGACTTGAATTATATTACTCGCCAAGCCTTGAGAAATTCATGATAAGAAGAGTTAAGGGTGTTGCTTCATATGGCTTTGATGAATATCTTTACTATAATAACGGCGTCTTTGAACAGGATGCGAGTTATTCTTTTGAATTGGAAAACGGAAACATTACAGAAGAGTACACCGTAAGAGGCGATATCGTATCTGAAGAAGAATATAATGACCGGGTATATTTTTATGATCTTCTCAGTCTGGCACCGGTAGATTATGTTCCTGTCAGGAAGACAGATATCCCGTCGGAACAGATTCCAGCTTTAAAAGATAAACTTCTTGCCTGGACTGATGATGCGAATAAGCAACCGGTTATGACTGATCTTAATAAAGACGGAATTCAGGATCTGGTTATTTCCTTTGATCCTCAGGATGATATATGGGAAAATGCGGTATTTGCGACGGAATCTCTAAAGCCGGAAGCAAATTTCAGTGAATGCACATTGATCATTCTTTCTTCTAAAGACGGTGTTGAGGTCCGTTGTTATGACACAGATGAAGCTGCGCAAGTAGTGACGGAAATGCTTAATGAATGATTAGGAGGACTTTCTGAATGAAGAGGGTTTCATTGATTTTCGGTTTGATCTTTATATCTTTTACATTGATTTTTACGGGATGCGGCATGAAAACCAGTACTGAATTTACCGGAAGAGGCGAAGGCGGTACTGCAAGGGAAGCGGCAGCCACTCCGACGCCTAAGCCTACCAATACTCCTGTGCCGACCGACACGCCGACACCTACGCCCAGTCCGGCCCCTGTAATTACTGTTGATGATGCGTTGGCAGAAGCGGTGGAACGCAATAAAGAACTGGTCATATACAGAATACCGGAAGTTAACATCTCGACTGCCGATACTACAGAAGCCAATGCAACTATCTATAATGAGTTCAAAGATAATTACTACTATCATAATGATGAGCGTACGGGTGAGCTCCATGGCTTTATAGTTGATTATGGTTACTGTATATCAGATACATTTGTGTCAATACTCGTGAACTTTTCCGCAATAGATTACGATTATTTCGGATGTAAAGTCTACAATATCTCCATTAAGGACGGGTCGATCGTTTCCGGAGAAGAGTTTCTTAAAGGGATAGGTAAGGATATTGACGAGTTTTTTGACGATGTAAGAGAGACATATTCTAATTGGTGGGAAAAGAATTATTATTATCTGGGCAGCGATTATTCTTATATGAATGAGAATAATATCAGCAATGCTTCATTCGAAAATGTTGAACCATATCTGAGTTCGGACGGGCATCTTTGCTTTGTAGGATATGTTGAATGTCTTGGCGGAGCTGATAAATCGTTGATCATTTTTGATGCTGATGAAAAGCAGGGAAGAACCGGGGGTAATAGAATTTGATATAGAAACACGAGATGAGTTTTTGGCTTAAAATCTTTTATTTTTTATTTCTAATTCTAACTTGCATATTTTTATATGTTGTTATAAGATTTATAAGCTTGTTAGAGGAATACTGCACCGGGGTGTGGCTCAGGTGGTAGAGTGCCTGCTTCGGGAGCAGGAGGCCGTGGGTTCAAGTCCCGCCACTCCGACCAATATTTTTCCTTAACAAGGCGTGATCATCGGGGTGTAGCTCAGGTGGCTAGAGTGCTTGCTTAGGGAGCAAGAGGTCGTGGGTTCAAGTCCCGTCACTCCGACCAATACCTTGAAATAACCTTCGCTCTTAGTGCGGAGGTTATTTTTTGGGAACCATATATCTGTTTGACGTATATATGCAAAACGGATATAATCTGAATATGATTAAGAGTTTTGCTGATAAAGAAACGGAGAAGGTGTTTAATCAGGATTTCTCAAAGAAATTGCCACATTCTATTCAAGGTATTGCTTTGCGAAAAATGATCCTGATGAATGCTGCAAAAGTGATAAATGATCTTCGTATTCCTCCTGCAAATCACTTGGAACAATTAAAAGGTGACAGAAAAGGTCAATACAGTATAAGGATTAACGATCAATATAGGATTTGCTTCAGGTTTGAAGAGGGTAATTGTCTTGATGTTGAAATAACTGATTATCATTGATTAGGAGAACGAAAATGAACAATAGAATATCAACACCTACCGTAGGAGAAATATTAAAAGAGGAGTTTATGGTTCCTTTGGATATAACGGCTTATCGCTTGGCAAAGGATATCGGGGTGCCGACATCCAGAGTTCTGGAGATACTTCATGGTAAAAGGAAGATTACTGCCGATACTTCTCTTAGGCTGGCTAAATACTTTGGGTTGACTGATAAATACTTTCTGGATATTCAGAATGACATAGATATCAGAATGATAAAAGAGACACAAAAGAAGGAACTTGACAGTATAGTTCCTTTCTCAGCTTGAGCGTATTTTGCCATAATTTCATGCTCAGATTGGCAAAAGGTTTTTATGCTATAATCGAACCATTACTATAAAGGCGGTGATTTTATGAGCCGGGCAGATGATATTTTCGACGAGAACATAAGAACTATACTTAATTCTGGTTATTCGACCATCAATGACAAGGTCAGACCGCACTGGGCTGACGACGGCGCACCGGCTTATACTTATAAGGCGTTCGCTATCGTGAACCGCTATAACCTTGCTGAGGAATTCCCGATGTTCACGCAGCGTTGGATCAATTTCAAGGCGGCTGTTGATGAGCTTTTGTGGATCTGGCAGAAGAAGTCTAATAATGTCAACGATCTGAATTCTCACATTTGGGACGCATGGGCTGATGAGACCGGTTCTATCGGAAAGGCATACGGATATCAGCTCGGAGTTAAGCATAAGTATAAGGAAGGCGAGTTCGACCAGGTCGACCGCGTTCTCTATGATCTGAAGAACAATCCGTCATCACGCCGTATAATGACAAATATCTATGTCCATCAGGATCTTTCGGAGATGCACCTTTATCCGTGCGCTTATTCGATGACATTCAATGTTACGGGCAATAAGTTAAATGCGATCCTCAATCAGAGGAGTAACGACATGCTCGTTGCCAATGCCTGGAATGTATGCCAGTACGCTGTTCTCGTTCACCTTATGGCAAGGTGCTCCGGGCTCGAAGTTGGTGAGTTCGTTCATGTTATTGCTGATGCTCACATCTATGACAGACATGTTGATATCGTGAAAGAGCTAATCGAGATGCCGAAATATCCCGCGCCGAAGCTTGTTCTTGACGAAGGTATTACTGATTTCTACCAGTTCACGACGGATAATATCAGACTCGAAGGTTATGAGGCAGGCCCCAAGATCAAGGGTATTCCGGTAGCAGTCTGATCCGGCGGTCCGAAAATGAAGTTGATATTTATCAGGCACGGGGATCCTGATTATGAGAAGGATTCCCTTACGGAAAAAGGCTGGCACGAAGCTGAGATCCTCGCAGGCCGGGTCGCGAAATGGGACATAAAGCAGATATACTGTTCGCCATTGGGACGTGCGCGGGACACTTGTTCGGTTTCTCTTAAGAAGACCGGCAGGGATGCTATAACCTGCGACTGGCTTAAGGAATTCTATTACAGGATATGGGACGAGAAAGATGGCGAATGGACTATCGCCTGGGATTTCTATCCGCGGGACTTTAACCACCGTGATGATCTCCACGATAAGGATCTGTGGTTTGAGACGGAGATCATGAAGTCCGGAGACATCAAAGAGCATGCGCTGGAAGTGTTTGCCGGAATCGATGGCCTGCTCGAAAAGCACGGCTATAAGAGAAACGACCGCGGATTCTACGATGTTATAGAACATAATGACGACAACATCGTGTTCTTCTGCCACTTCGGCGTTACCGCACTTATCATGAGCCATCTTATCGGCGCTGCGGCTCCGGTGATCTGGCAGGGAATGATGATGGCGCCGACGTCTGTTACTGTAATGGGTTCTGAAGAAAGAATACCGGGCGAAGCCAGTTTCAGAGTTCAGACTTTTGCTGATTCAAGGCATCTTCTTGAAGCAGGTGAGCCAATATCACAGTCAGGATATTTTACAGAACTATTTGAGGGGTAATCAAAATGATCGCAATCGCAGCAGTAGACAGGAATTGGGCAATCGGCAACCAGGGCAGGCTCCTTATCTCTTTGCCGGAGGACCAGAAGGGCGTTTTCAAGAAATATACGGCCGGCCATACAGTGGTTTTCGGCAGAAAGACTCTTGAGACATTTCCGGGTCAGAGGCTTCTGCCTAACAGAGTTAACGTAATCATGTCCAGGAGCTTTGACTATGAGAAAGAGGGCGCGATGGTGCTCCATTCAGTCAGCGAGCTCGAAGATTTCCTCGCACTTACTGCTGATGATGTTTATCTTATCGGCGGCGCTTCGATGTATAACTCGCTGATCGGGCTTTGCGACAAGGCGATAATCACGAGCATTAGGGCCGAATTCGAGGCGGACTGCTGGTTCCCGAACCTGGATGAAGATCCCGAGTGGGAGCTCGAGGAGGAAGAGGCTCCCGTAATGAGCGAAAAGGGCGTCGAATTCACGGTAAAGCATTATAAGAGAAAGTGATTTTGCTTTTATATTAATAATATTGTAAATCGCCCTTGCTTTGACAGGGGCGATTTGTTAGAATACACGAGCATAAAAATCACGCATACACTCCGACTGTGGCCGTTTTGAGCTGAATATTACTGGTGTATGCGGAAGAAAACAGGAGGATTTATTTTATGCCGGTTATTTTAATGAAGCAGCTTCTTGAAGCAGGTGTCCATTTCGGTCATCAGACACGCCGTTGGAACCCTAAGATGTCTGAGTACATCTTCACGGAGCGTAACTCAATCCACATCATCGATTTGCAGAAGACAGTCAAGAAGGTCGACGAGGCCTATGACGCTATGCGTGAGCTCGCTGAGAGAGGTGACATACTTTTCGTAGGTACAAAGAAGCAGGCTCAGGATTCCATCAAGGAAGAAGCACAGCGTTGCGGACAGTTCTATGTTAACTATCGTTGGCTCGGCGGTACTCTCACAAACTTCGTTACTATCAAGAAGAGAGTTGCCAGACTTGAGGAACTCCGCAGAATGGAAGCTGACGGATCTTTTGATCTCAGAACAAAGAAGGAAGTTGCAAAGCTTAAGCTCGAGATGACAAAACTCGACCAGAACCTCGGCGGTATCGTTGGTATGGTTAAGCTCCCTGCAGCACTTTTCATCGTTGATACAAAGAAAGAGCACAATGCAGTAGCAGAAGCTAAGAGACTCGGTATCCCGATCATCGCTATCGTTGATACAAACTGCGATCCTGATGAAGTTGATTATGTAATCCCCGGTAATGACGATGCTATCCGCGCAGTTAAGCTCATCACAGCTAAGATGGCTGACGCAGTTATCGAAGCTCATCAGGGCGAGGATGCTACATCCGAGGGTATGGATCTTGATTCAGCTGAGGCTCAGGCTGCTACAGCAGAGGTTGCTGAAGAGCAGACTGCAGAAGCTTCCGAGGATAAGTCCATTGAAGAAATCGCTTCAGAGTCTTAATTTCATCTTAAATAAAACCGTAAAGGAGATTATATATGGCAATAACAGCACAACAGGTTAAAGAACTCCGTGATCTGACAGATTGCGGCATTATGGACTGCAAGAAGGCACTTACCGAGTGTGATGGTGATATCGAGAAGGCTAAGGCTTGGCTTCGTGAGAAGGGTATGGCTAAGGCTGAGAAGAAGTCCGCAAGGATCGCTGCAGAGGGTGCTGTTGTATCCAAGATCGCTGATGACAAGAAGTCCGGCGTTCTCGTAGAGATCAATATCGAGACAGACTTTGCTGCAAACACAGACAAGTTCAAGGCTTTTACAGACACGATTGCTACACATATCCTTACAAAGAAGCCTGCAAACATCGAAGAACTCATGGCTCAGCCTCTTTTCAATGATGAGTCCAAGACAGTTGAGATCTTCCAGAAGGAGACTATTGCTGACATCGGTGAGAATACTTCTGTCAGAAGATTCGTTATCTATGAGGTAGAGGGCAACGGCGCTGTTGCTTCTTACATCCACATGGGCGGTAAGGTAGGCGTTTTCGTAGAAGTTGCTACTGATGATGATTCCGTTATTACAAAGCCTGAGTTTGCTGATTTCGCCAAAAATATCGGCATGCAGATCTGCTCCATGAGACCTAACTGGGTTACCGAGGCTGAGGTTCCCCAGGCTGAACTCGACAAAGAGACAGAGATCATCAAGAACAAGGCACTCGAAGAGGGCAAGCCTGAGAAGATCGTTATGGAGAGGATTGTTCCCGGCCAGATCAAGAACTTCTACAAGCTCAACTGCCTCGTTGACCAGGAATTCTTCAGAGATGACGATCTCACGATCTCCCAGTACATCGACCAGTCCATCAAGGCTATCGGCGCTAATGTTTCCGTAGTACGTTTCACACGTTTCGGTCTTGGTGAAGGCATCGAGAAGAAGGTTGACGACTTCGCTGAGGAAGTCAGAAAGCAGGCAGGTCTCTGATAGACCGTCTGATATCAGATCAGTCAATAGCCCCGCACTTGAATGTGCGGGGTTTTTCTTTTTTCGCGTAAATACAAGCATATCTATCTAAAACACCCCGTTTTACAGCCACTTCGATGAAAATTTCCGAAAAGTTCATCGGGATGGCCGCATATCGGGGCAATTTTGATAGGTTTTCGAGCGGTGCAGGGGTGGTGCAGATAACCGGTTGCACTCCGCAGGATGGGTTTTCCCGAAAAAACATTCACTGAGGCGATTTTGAGGCGGCTAATATGTTTATTAATTTATAGGTTCACCTTAGAACAAATTATTGATAAAATTTACTGAAGGAAATTTTGGAGGAACTTAATTCATGAGTGAGACAAAATACAAGCGCGTGCTTCTGAAGATATCCGGTGAGGCACTTGCAGGTGATGCCAAAATGGGCATCAATGACGAAGTGCTTAAAGAGATCTCCACAAACATCAAGGCTGTTGCAGATCTCGGAGTTCAGGTAGCGATCGTTGTTGGCGGCGGTAACTTCTGGCGCGGAAGATCTTCCGAGAAGATGGACCGTGTTACGGCAGACCACATGGGTATGCTCGCAACTCTTATGAATTCACTTGCTCTTTCCGATGCTCTTGAGCAGCAGGGCGCTGTAACAAGAGTCTTATCGGCTATAGAAGTAAGACAGATGGCTGAGCCTTATATCAGAAAGAGAGCTGTAAGACATCTTGAGAAGGGCAGGATCGTCATCTTTGCCTGCGGCACGGGTAACCCTTACTTCTCAACAGATACAGGCGCTGCATTAAGAGCAACCGAGATCGGTGCTGACGTATTCCTTAAGGCAACAATGGTAGATGGAGTTTACGATAAGGATCCTAATGTTTATCCCGATGCAAAGAAGTATGACAAGGTATCACACGATGAAGTCCTGAGACTGAATCTCAAGGTTATGGATGCCACTGCAGCTGCTCTTTGCCGCGATAATCACACGAAGATCCTTGTATTCTCGATGAAGGATCCTGAGAACATCGTAAGGATCGCTAAGGGTGAAGAATTAGGAACAATAGTTGAATAATAATATCCAAGAGGAGGCAGAACTATGGCTATGATCGAAATTACAAAGAAAGATTACGATGATATCGAAGCAAAAATGCAGAAGTGCATCGTTAACCTTCAGGAGAACCTCAACACAATCCGTGCCGGCCGTGCAAATCCGCATGTCCTGGACAAGATTACTGTAGATTATTATGGTGCTCCGTCTCCTCTTAATGCTGTAGCAAATATCCAGGTTCCCGAAGCGCGAATGATCACGCTTGCGCCATGGGATCCGAAGATGCTCAGAGATATCGAGCATGCCATCCAGGCTTCTGATCTTGGTATCAATCCTACAAATGACGGTAAGATGATCAGACTGGTTTTCCCTATGCTCACAGAGGAAAGACGTAAGGATCTCGTTAAGCAGGTTAAGGTCTACGGTGACGAGACTAAGGTCGTTATCCGTAACAACCGCCGTGACGCTATCGATAAGATGCGTGCAGCTAATAAGAAAAAGGAACTTACAGATGACCTCCTTAAGGAATTCGAAGAGAAGATCCAGAAGATCACTGACAAGTTCACGGCTGAAGTAGATAAGGTCTGCGAAGCAAAGAATAAGGAACTGATGGAAATCTGACAGAGATGGCCATTCTCGGAAAAAAACAGGAAAAGACTTATGATACGGGTGACCTTAAGGTCCCCGTATCTTTGGGTGTGATAATGGACGGCAACGGGAGATGGGCTACGAAAAGACATCTTCCGAGAAGTGCCGGACATAAGGTAGGCGCAGAGAACCTTAAGGAGCTCTGCCGGAACTGTGTAAGATACGGTGTTAAGTATCTTACGGTGTATGCATTTTCTACGGAAAACTGGTCCAGACCCAAGAGTGAGGTAGACCAGCTGATGAAGCTCTTTGTAGAGCTCTTCGACAAGTATGATCCTGAACTCGCCGAAGAAGGAATAAGGGTTAGGTTTACGGGTGACGATACAGAACTCCCGCAGAAAGTAAGAGAAGTCTGCAGGACTGCAGAGGAAAGATCAAAGGACCGTCCGAATATGCAGCTCATCGTTGCGCTGAATTACGGTGGCAGACGCGAGATCTTAAGCAGCTGCAGAAAGATAGCCGAGCAGGTGAGAGATGGAAGTATCGAGCTTTCGGATATTACGGAAAAGATGATATCCGATAATCTGTATCTTCCTGACGTTCCTGATCCCGAACTGATAATCAGACCCAGCGGAGAGATGAGATTATCGAATTTCCTTTTGTGGGAGAGCGCTTATTCCGAATTTTGGGTGTCTGATACGTTATGGCCGGACTTCGGATATGAGGAACTGACACAGGCGTTCAGGGATTTCGCGCAAAGAGACAGGCGCTTCGGCGGTTTATCCAAGAAGGAAAGTAAGACTTAAATTGAGACAGAGAATTATTACAGGTATTATCTTTACGGTTCTGGTGCTGCTGTTTTTCATGCCTGCATATTTTTGGCCGATCACCGCAGTAATAATGTCTGTGATCATATGCGTTTTTGCCTGTGTTGAGATGTATAAAGCCCTGAAGCACGGCGGTTATCATCCGTCGAGGCTGCTTCTTATAATCGGCATGGGTCTTGCAACATTAATCGTTGTCGCAGGTCTGGCTTTTCAGCTCAAGGTCGAAAATACGATGGCTCTGTACCTTATCGTGGTATGTATGTATTCCGTATCGTGCGGTATTAACCTGCCGCTCGTAAGACCGGAGGATGACAAGGCATTCCTTAACGGTGTTTTTACCGGCGGAATGGTATTCTATATCTCATTCCCGCTCTTCTGTCTTGATCTGGCAATGCTCTTTCTGCCTCACGGCTGGTTCTATATGGTCATCGGTCTTTTCGCACCCTGGGCGACTGATACATTTGCTTACTTTACAGGTGTTGCTTTCGGAAAACACAAGATCGTGCCTCATATCTCGCCTAAGAAAACATGGGAGGGCTGTATCGGCGGCGCAATATTCTGCGCTCTGTCTGTACTTATCTATTCCTGCATGGTCATCTATAAGCTTGATAATATCAGCATGGGCATAGTTCCATACGGAATAATAATGTTCCTTCTCGGCATACTGATCTCGATCATGTCCCAGCTCGGCGACTGGTTCTGTTCGGTTATCAAGAGAAGGACTGGGATAAAGGATTTCGGCAATATCTTCCCGGGCCATGGCGGAATGCTCGACAGGTTCGACAGCGCGTTCTTTACTCTTCCGACAGCACTGCTGCTTGCGATAATTGCCAATAATTTTCTTTGATGTTGTTTTTGGGGATAGGGAGATAGTTGATGCGAAGATTGTCAATACTGGGTTCTACCGGGTCAATAGGAAAACAGACCCTTGAAGTCGTAAGAAAAGCACTGTCTGATTTTACCGTCGAAGCACTTACCTGCGGAAGTGATATAGATTCTCTTTATGACCAGATATTGGAATTCAGACCCAAGGTATGTTCGGTTGTTGATGAGAAAAAGGCTCTGGAGCTTTCAGACAGGCTCAGATCTTCCGGAATTAATATCGAAGTGCTTACGGGAAAAGAGGGAAACATCACATGCGCGACTTTGGACAGCTGTGATACCGTGGTAGGCGCTATCGTCGGATTCGCAGGTCTCGAGCCTGTTTATTACGCGGTATTAAGCGGTAAAGATATCGCTCTGGCCAATAAAGAGACCCTTGTTGCAGGCGGAGATGTGATAATGCCCCTGATCAGGGAAAAAGGCGTCATGATGCTCCCCATAGACAGCGAGCATTCTGCAATCTGGCAGTGTCTTAAGGGTGAGAAAAGATCTGATCTCGACCGCATACTTATCACGGCATCAGGCGGACCTTTCAGAGGCAGATCAAGAGAAGAGCTTGAGAAAGTCACTGTTGAAGCAGCGCTTCAACATCCCACATGGAATATGGGCGGGAAGATCACGATCGATTCCGCCACTATGATGAATAAAGGTCTTGAGATCATTGAAGCTCACCACCTTTACGGTATCGATTGCGGCAGGATAGATGTTGTAGTCCATCCCCAGTCCGTTATCCATTCAATGATCAGGCTCAAAGACGGTTCGGTCCTTGCTCAGATGGGTAAACCTTCAATGGTTCTTCCTATCGAGGTGGCGCTTTACTATCCTGAGCGCGGGCCTTCAATCGTTACCGAATTCGATCCTTTCGATGCTGCCATGTCCAATCTTACTTTCGAACCCTGTGACACGGAAGTCTTCAGGCTCGTAAAACTTGCTTATGAAGCTGGAAAGAAGGGCGGACTGATCCCTACGGTCATGAATGCCGCGAATGAATCTGCCGTTATGGCATTCCTTGCAGGCAGGATAGGTTTTCTTGATATCGAGAAAACAATATATGAGACAGTCGAAAAGATGGAGCCTTCTGTCAGCAGCATAGAACTGAATATTGAGTCCATCTGTCAGACTGACAGGAATGCAAGGATATTTGCAGATGAACTGATCGAAAGAAAGATAAGATAATGAGTATAGTTAGAAGCATAATTTTCGTACTGATAATGCTCGGAGTGCTTGCAACACTCCATGAGCTCGGCCATTTCTGGGTGGCAAGACTGTTAAAGATCAAGGTTTACGAGGTCTCGATCTTTGTCGGCCCCAGACTTATTACATGGCAGCATAAGGATGTTAAGTTCTCGATAAGGATGATCCCTGTCGGAGCATATGTAAGGTTTTCCGAGGTCGATGAAGAGGGATATGTTGTCAAGAGCGATGATCCGGATCTTCTGATCAACCAGCCGAGGATCAAGAGGCTTATAGTATCTCTTGCAGGTCCTGTGATGAACCTTTTATTGGGTTTCCTGATCTTTTTTGCAATGTTCTGGGCTACGGGATTCGTCAGCACGGATATCGGAATGCCTGTTGAAGGTACCCAGACATATGAGGTGGCTTCGGAATATACTGCCGGTGATACGATAACCAAAATCAACGGTAACAGAGTCTATTCGTCTTATGACCTGTATTTCGAACTCGATTCAGTTGATCCTGCTTCAGTTATGACGGTCACGCTTAAATCGAAAGAAACTCACAAATCTTATGATATAGAGCTCACTCCTGTTGTAAGGAACAGGGCAATGCTCCTTATTACGGTAGAGTCTACCAACACCGAAAACGAGTACAAAGGCTGGCATGTTTACTCCGTCGAAGAAGAGCAGAATAATTATAATCCCGTGCTTCAGGCAGGTGACTATGTGACTCATATCAACGGTATTTCCGTTGCTGATGAAGGCTTTGAAGATTTTATCTACAATGTTACGGATGATATCCTTATCGTTACCTATGTCAGGGACGGAAAGACCGCAGACGTTGAGATAGCACCTAAATATATTGAGACGGCCACTTCGCGCGGAATTGCTTTGGCGTCATATAGGATAGATTCACCGGCTCATTTTTTCTATGCCTTAGGTTATGCGGCCAAAATGCCCGCTACGATTGGAAATATCACCGTAAGAGGCATAAAAGATATTATTGCCGGAAGAGAAAAAGCTTATAATTTGGTATCAGGTCCAATCGGAATAACGACCATGGTAAATGATGTCGTTAAGGATGAACAGGATACTGTAGGCGATAAGATATACGTGCTCATTATGCTCAGTGCGGTTATATCCATTGCGCTTGCTTTTTCCAATCTTCTTCCGATACCCGGACTTGACGGTATACAGATCATCTTTATAGTTGTGGAGATGGTCATCGGACACAAGTTATCCGAGAAGGCGGAGAGCAGGCTCACCATAGTAGGATTTGTAATGATAATCCTTCTGCTGATCTTAGCGTTTATATCGGATATTCTAAGGATCATCTTCGGAAGCTGATCTGATCAGGGAGTATAGCTTATGACTAGGAAAGTCTTCATCGGTAATGTTGAAGTCGGCGGAGGGTCTTCGGTTAAGATCCAGTCGATGAACAACACTGATACGAGAGATGCGGCGTCCACTCTTGCTCAGATACACGAACTGGCGGATGCCGGCTGTGATATCACGAGAGTTGCCATACCTGATATGGAAGCAGCAGAAAGCCTTAAGATCATTACGAGTGAATCTCCGATCCCTGTGGTCGCTGATATTCATTTCGATTACAGGCTTGCTCTTGCCGCTGCCGATAACGGCGCTGCGAAGATCAGGATCAATCCCGGTAATATAGGAGGTCCCGATAAGGTCAGGCTCGTGGCAGATAAGTGTAAAGAGCGCCATATCCCTATTCGTGTCGGCGTTAACTCCGGTTCTATCTCCAGAGAGATCCTTGCCAAGTACGGCGAGGTGAATGCAGATGCCATGACTGAAAGCGCTTTAGGCGCCGTAAAGCTCCTGGAAGATCAGGATTTTGATGACATCGTTATCTCTATCAAGTCATCGTCTCCTAAGCTTACTATTGATACTTACAGGATATTATCGAAGTCATGCGATTATCCATTGCATGTCGGCGTTACCGAGGCAGGTACTGTAAGGGAAGGCGCCATAAAATCCGCTGTCGGCATCGGAACACTCCTTGCTGAGGGAATTGGCGATACGATCAGAGTTTCCCTGACGGGTAATCCGGTGGATGAAGTAATTACTGCAAAGCAGATCCTTAAAGCACTTGACTTAAGAGACGGCGGAATTACATTTATTTCCTGTCCCACTTGCGGAAGGACACAGGTTCCGCTGATAGAGCTCGCAGGACAGATTGAACAGAAAGTGTCCGGACTTCCTTATGATCTGAAGGTAGCTGTAATGGGATGTGTCGTTAACGGTCCGGGCGAAGCCAGAGAATGTGATATAGGCTTAGCCGGCGGCATCGACGAATTCCTGTTGTTCGAGAAAGGTATACCGGTAAGAAAGATTCCCGCATCTGTTGCGGTTGATGAATTTGTAAGGGAAGTGATCAGAGTTGGAGAAGAAAAGAGCAAAACTACTTGATCTGTTCAATGTAGACTATGAGCAGTATAAAGATTTAGAAGAACTGTATGTAATAAAGGTTGATATCTATAAGGCCAGATCATCGATCAATCTTATCCTTGATGGTGCAGATTCACTTAATAACAATAATACTCTTGTATCTTTTGTTAAAGAATTAGAACGCGATTTCGGTACGAAGGTCAATCTGACTTTTACCGGACTCGATTATGACAATCTTCCGGAAACCTGCGATCATGTAGCAGATCTTGTCAGATATTATATTTCGCGTGACAGTGGGAAGGGCTCCGTCAGCAATCTTGCTGATTTTATTTCTCTCAGCACCGACGTTGACTATGACAGGGGCAATGTCCTAGCTTATATCACGCGCATTAACATATCTGCAGGCTGGGCACAGATGCTGGGTCAGTCTGACCGTGATGAGCTTATCGAATCAGTAATGAAAGCGTATTCGATATGTCTGGGTAATGATATTCGGGGTTCTGCCGAGATCGTCAGCAGCAATGTGGACGTTCCCGGTTCGGATTTTTATCCTGAAGACGATATCCTTCGTGCTATTGAGTCAGGTAAACTCGAGTTTCCTGAAGAAGAGGTAAATGCTGAAACTGCCGGGAAAGGTAAGAAGAAAAAGTCTTCCGAAGATAAAAAAGCAGATCCTGAAGCAAAGGCTGATAAAGGTTCCTGGACATTCAAAGCTGAACAGGCCAGAAAAGAAGCCAAGCAGGAGGATAAGCAGTCTTTTTATAAAGCTAAGGAGAATGCCGAGAATCAGCTTTACGGAAAAGTAAAGAAGCAGGCTACTTTTATGAAGATCGCCGATCTTACGGTTGGCTGTTTCGACGTTAATATTGCCGGTAATATCTCATTCGGCGAAGACGCTTTCAAGCTTGCAAAAACAGGCAAGAGCGTAATCGTTAAGTTCATGTGTCTTGATGACACTGACGGTATCTCCTGCATTGCTTTCTTAAAACCTGAAGAAGCAGACGGATTCCAGAAAGAATTCGGTAAGGGAGGATATATCGGCATTCAGGGCAATGTCGAGAATGATTCGTTCACAGGTGATAAGAGTCTCAGAGTATCAGGATTCTTCAGCGCTGATAAACCTCCTAAGAGAAAAGATACTGCTGAGCGTAAGAGGGTCGAGCTCCATGTCCACACCAAGATGAGTGAGAGTGATGCCACGACAGATCCGAAAGATCTTGTTAAGCTCGCAGTAAGCTTCGGTCATTCAGCCTGTGCCGTAACCGATCATGGTGTCGTGCAGGCATTTCCGCATGTGTTTGAAGAAGCTAAAGAAAAAATGGTTGACGATAAGCCGTTCAAATGTATTCTCGGATGTGAAGGTTACCTTGTAGATGACGGCCCGACTGTTTTCTACAATCTTCCTTATGATGTTAAGAACGATAAGGTCAAACCTTCTGATGTTGATGACGATGCTTCATTGAATTTCATATTCAAGCCTAAGGCTGTCGGTTCATTCGTTTCCATTGTTATCGAACGAAGCGGTGACGATGCTCTTCGTGATACATTTACATCAGTCTGCGCATCTAAATTCAGACTTAGAGGTTATAAAGCTGTTAAGCCTGAAGAAGAGGGCGAATCAGATCAGGATGCAATGGAATTTGCATCTCACGATATTGATAAGTCGCTTTGGAATCCCGATGAGATTCCGGAAGAACTTAAGGATGAGAATATTAACGCTAAGCCGATGGAGCCGCATGCGCTTTTGGGTACTGCATGTAATGTCGATCTTGATATTTGCGGTGAATATGCCGACGGCAGTGATGAAGTTATTCCGACAGAACTTGTTTTCGAGCATGTGGCAGATTTCCATGCGGAATTTGAAGATGTCATCTATCCCGGTTCAGGCGAACCCTGTGATTCATATTTCGCTATGGGCGAGCTTTTGGAATTTATCGGAGATTCCTATGTCACAGGCCCCGACATTTTTACTACGCTTGCATTCCTCCGTCGTGCAGGTTACGGGATCAATATTGAAGATCACGTTTATTACAGACATAAGTTTCTTATGCCAGCTACTTCTGATGAAGACATACTTGAGACATTCTACAAGGGTGAATTCAAGACTGTTGATGATGCGTTAACTGGTAAGGGTGCATTGTTTAACTATGCACCTGACGGCAGCAAATTCGATGAGATGTTTGCTTCGTGTTATAAATCTGCATCTTTGCTTGCTTTTTGCCTTAAGGATGCCGGAACAGTTGATGCTCTTGAAATTAACTATAAAGTCGGACATTATACTCCGGCGAGAATTAAGTCAAACGAAAAAGATTCAATTAAACGGCCTGTTACGCCAATGTATCATATCATTTATCTTGTGCGTTCTAACATGGGTCTTTATAACCTTTATCGAATCGTATCTGAATCTCAGATTCATTACTATTCCAAAAGATCCAGAACACCAAAGAGCTTACTTAAATATTTCAAGTCCGGCATTATAGTAGGTGGTGCCTGCGAGCGCGGTGAGATATACCGTTATGTGATCACAAAATACAGATCGCTTAATAAAGACAGACAGGCAACAAGAGATTTCCTGAAAAACTCGGAAGAGTTCGCTAAGATCTTAAGTCTTTACGACTACGTTGAGATACAGCCTCTTTGCAACAACATGTTCATTACCAGACAGGATCCCGAGAAATCGGATACGGGTACCGTCCCAGTGAATGAGGATGATATCAGGATTATCAATGAACTGTTAGTGGAAACTGCAGACGATCACAATATGCCGGTCTGTGCTACGACGGACTCGCACTTCCTTAATAAGGAAGACGGACGTTACAGAAAGTACATGTTAATGAGCATGGGCTTTGATGATGCTGAGATGCAGAGTGACCTGTATTTCAGAACGACTGACGAGATGCTCGAAGAATTTAAGTATCTTGGTGAAGAAAAGGCGATGGAAGTTGTTGTTGATAACACCAATATGATCGCTGATATGATCGAATATGGTATAAAGCCGTTCCCGGACGGTTCCTATCCGCCCCAGATTGCCAGAGCTGCAGCAGACGTCAGAGATATAGCATATACAAAAGCAAACCGTATGTACCGTCATAACGGCGTCCTCAACGAAGTGGTTAAGGCCAGACTTGACAGGGAGCTTAAATCCATTATCGGTAATGGTTATGCGATCATGTATTATATCGCTTACAGACTTGTTAAGAAGTCCAATAATGATGGATATGTAGTAGGTTCCAGAGGTTCAGTAGGATCTTCATTTGCAGCTACGATGTGCGGTATTTCAGAAGTTAATCCTCTGCCACCGCATTACAGATGTCCGAAGTGCAACTATGCAGAGTTCGATAACACGGGAGTTTACGGATCAGGTTACGATCTTCCGCCTAAGGTATGTCCCGAGTGTGGCGAGAAACTCATTCCTGACGGTCAGGATATTCCTTTCGAGACGTTCCTGGGATTCCATGGAGACAAGCAGCCTGATATCGACCTTAACTTCTCCGGTGAATACCAGCCCAGAGCACATGCGTATGTAGGTGTCCTTTTCGGCGGTACACATACATTCAAGGCCGGAACCATCGGTGCTTACCAGGATAAGAACGCATATGGTGTCTGCCGTAAGATCTGTGAAGAGAAAGGCGAGCCTTTTACACAGGCACACCTTGCTTTCATGGCAAGAGATATCATCGGAGTTAAGAGGACAACATCCCA
>JAZSFQ010000037.1:0-13131 GCA_045532275.1 Saccharofermentans sp.
CGGCGGTATAGTTGTTATTGCGAAGGAAATGGACATCTACGAGTTTACTCCTATCCAGTTCCCGGCAAATAAAACAGACTGTGGAATTATCACTACGCATTTTGACTTCCGTGCAATGCACGATACGATCTTAAAGCTTGATATCCTCGGTCATGCGGATCCTACGGTATTAAGAATGCTCAGTGATATTACTGGAATCAATATTACCGATATTCCGATCCCGGATGAAAAGGTTATGAGCCTGCTCGTAAGCACGGATGCTTTGGGATTCCCGATTGAGGCTACTGATGCAGGCTCTGCAACTCTCGGTCTTTCAGAACTCGGTACCAACATGGCGCGGGGCATGATCAAAGAGACAAAGCCTACAAGGTTTTACGATCTTGTCCAGCTTATGGGTCTTTCACATGGTACTGATGTATGGAACGGTAATGCCCAGGAACTTATCAGGAGCGGAACATGTGACCTTAATTCGGTTATAGGATGCCGTGACTCGATTATGACAAGCCTTATATATTGGGGCCTTCCAAATAAGGATGCTTTCGACATTATGGAAGGCGTACGTAAAGGCAAGGTAGCAGCAGGTAAAGTTAAGAAATGGCCTGAATACGTTGAGGAAATGAAGAAGTGCGGTGTTCCTGACTGGTATATAGAATCCTGTCAGAAGATCAAATACATGTTCCCTAAGGCACATGCTGCTGCTTATTCTATCTCAACACTCCGCGTTGCCTGGTTTAAGGTCTACTATCCGGAGGAGTATTATTGCTCATTCTTTACTCACAGAGGTGAAGGATTATTTAATGCTGAAGATATGTGCAACGGGCCGGAAAAGGTAAAGAAGAGAAGAATAGAGCTCGCTGACGAGATGCATGCCAAGGGAGATCCGAATACCAAGCTCAAGTACTATTTCTATGAGCTTGTTGAAGAGATGTATGCAAGGGGTATAACATTTGCACCGATAACCCTGAATGAATCACTTGGTACGAAGTTCGCAAAAGCCGGTCCCAAGCTCATAAGGCCTCCATTTTGCGCGATTACGGCTGTTTCTCCTGCGAACGGTGAAGCGATCGAAAGAGCCAGGGCGGAAGCTCCGTTCAAGAACCGTGATGATTTCATGAAGAGAACGGGTGTCGGTCAGTCAGTAACACAGAAACTTCTTGACTACGGCGGTATTCTCGATGATCTTCCCGAGAGCGCTCAGATCAATCTGTTCGATCTTATGTGAGGATAAACAGAATGTTTTGCAGCATTATCATCAGAGGAGCCACTAAACAGATCGACAGACTGTTTACATATCGTATACCTGATGAATTGAGAGAATCGGTCGTCTGCGGTTCTCTGGTTTCAGTTCCGTTCGGCAATGGTAACTCGCAAAGGGTTGCTGTCGTTGTTGAACTGAAGGATTCTTTTGACGGCGATATCGGTGTGGTCAAAGATATATGCTCGGTCATCTCGGAAAGACCTGTTCTTAATCCGGACCAGATCGCCCTGATAGATAAGATAAGTGACAGATTCAACTGCACTATGGGTGATGTAATCGAACTGATGGTACCGTCTTGTGTTATCAATCACAAGAATCCGTTAGAGATCTTTGTGGAGTTGGTTTCCGAGGAACTTGCCACTGAAGTTCTGGAGAGCGAGAAACTTAAATCCGCGGCACAAATAAATATCCTTGAATACCTACTGGAACGAGGCAAGTGTACGCGCAAAGAGCTCATGGCCAATCTTTCGTGTTCTGCAGCGCAGGTAAAAGCTCTTGAAGATAAGGGCCTGGTAAGACTCATGAAAGAATCTTCAGATAACGAAGTTCCGCAGATGTCCGTCGTAAACGATGTGCCTGAGGGAAAGTTCACTGAAGAATATGACTTGAGCGATGAACAGAAATCCGCAATAAGTCTGATCCTTGAGGGTATAGATGAGAAGAAGGATAATACATATCTTCTGTTCGGAATAACCGGCAGCGGAAAGACGGAAGTCTATCTTAACTGTGCCAAGAAGGTTATATCCGAAGGCGGAAGCGTTATATATATGGTTCCCGAGATCTCGCTTACACCGCAGACCATTAACTGGATCAAAGGCCGTCTGGGTGACAGCGTTGCAGTCCTTCACAGCAGACTTACGGATAAACAGCGTTACGAACAATGGGACAATATCAGGACCGGTAAAGCAAAGGTTATCGTAGGCCCCAGAAGCGGAGTTTTCGCTCCTGCGGTTGATCTCAGACTGATAATCCTTGATGAAGAACATGACGGTTCCTATAAGGCCGAATCACATCCCAGATATTCTGCCAGGGATATTGCGAGGATGAGATCAAAGATCACCGGTTGCAGCGTCGTGCTTGGTTCGGCGACTCCTTCTGTCGAGAGCTTCTATGCAGCGCAGATGGGTGCTTTTAAACTGCTCGAACTTAAAGAGAGGGCAAGGCAGGAAGCAAGGCTCCCTGAGATAATCCCGGTAGATATGAAAGAGCAGATAAAGCTCGGAAGCGGGGATATGTTGTCTATGCCGTTAAGGCAGGCAATGTCCGTTGCTTTCTCTGAGAATAAACAGGTAATCCTTCTTTTAAACAGAAGGGGTTTTTCAAGAACATTGATATGTGAAGACTGCGGTGAGCCTGTTACCTGCAAGAACTGTTCTGTTGCTATGACGCTGCATAACAACAGGCGCAACGGAACACAAAGCCTTATCTGTCATTACTGCGGATATACCGTCCCTTCATATGAAGCGCGCTGTTCGTTCTGCAACGGCAATCATTTTACAAAGGCAGGCTTCGGAACGCAGCAGTTAGAGGAATTCCTTCATGTATTATTCCCGCACGAAAAGGTCCTGAGAATGGACCAGGATTCTACTATGACGCCCGGAGCGCATAAAGAGATAATCGAGAAATTTGCCGATAAACAAGCATCGATCCTTATCGGAACACAGATGATCGCCAAGGGACTGGATTTCCCTGATGTAACAGTCGTAGGTGTCTTAGGCGCTGACCTGATGCTGGCTTCATCATCTTTCAAGGCATCCGAGAGGGCATTCCAGCTTATTACCCAGGCAGCAGGAAGAGCAGGCAGGGGAGATGCGCCCGGTAAAGTGTTTATCCAGAGCTTCAGGCCTAACCAGCCTTTGTTTCAATATGCATGCTCCCAGAATTACAGGGCTTTCTATGATCAGGAGATCGAGTACAGGCAGAAGCTCAGGCTTCCGCCTTATAAGGCTGTCGGCGAGATAGTACTGTCACTGCCTGATGAGGATATGCTTATCCGCAGATCCAATGAATTGGCGAAGTATCTTAATGATTTCCTCGGTTTTCAGGATAAGAAATACCAGTTCGAGGTATTCGGTCCGGTGCCTTGTGTTATCTATGAGCTCCGCGGAAGGTACAGGATGTCGTTTGTCATCAAGGCGATAAACAAGTCTGCTGTTAACGGAGTGTTTAAGAGGCTGATAGCGGACTTCGACCACACAAAGTATCCTATGTCTTTTGATAACGACCCGCAGGACGGGTGATCATTGCCCGATATTCTGAGCGTTCTTCGTTTGAGCAGATTAATATCAAAAACCCCTGAATTGTACGCTGTAGAAGTACATATGTGCACCCTGGAAGTATAAATTGACTATTTATAATATTAGGTGATACAATCCAACAGTCAGAAAGTTCTTTCAGACATTTTAACCATTATTTGTGAATGATTTTTGGGAGGTGTATATATGTCCAAGCCTGTATTTGTTGGTGCCGGTGTAGCTATTATCACTCCGTTTTATGATGACGGCGGAATCAATTTCGATGAACTCAAGAGACTTATCGAATTCCAGATAGAGCAGAAGATCGATTCGATCGTAATCTGCGGTTCTACCGGTGAGGCTGCTACCATGACAGAAGAAGAGCATGTTGCTGCCATCAAGTTCGCTGTTGATACTGTTGCAGGACGTGTACCCGTTATCGCAGGAACAGGTTCCAATGATACGGCTTTCGGTGTCGAGCTTACCAAGAAGGCTTATGACCTCGGTGCTGATGCTGCACTTCTCGTTACTCCTTATTACAACAAGTGCACGCAGGAAGGACTTTACCGCAACTATGCCAAGATCGCCGAAGCTGTTCCCGAGCTTCCGATCATTCTTTATAATGTTCCTTCCAGAACCAACGTTAATATCGGACCTGAGCTCCTTAAGAGACTTTCCGTTTATGAAAACATTATCGGCGTGAAGGAATGCAATTTCGGCCAGGTTCCTGAGATCTACAGTCTCTGCGGTGACAGATATGCGATGTATTCAGGCGAAGACGGACTTGCTGTTCCGATGGTTTCATTAGGAGCTAAGGGCGTTATCTCCGTAATCGCAAATATCATGCCGCGTGAGACGTCAAAGATGATCCACGATTATATCGACGGTGATATCGAGGCTGCGAGAAAAGCACAGATCGATTTCATACCGCTCGTTAAGGCTATGTTCTGTGAAGTTAACCCGATTCCTGTCAAGGAAGCAATGAATATCCTCGGCTGGAATGCCGGCGCATGCAGACTTCCTCTCTGCGAGATGAGCAAGGCTAACCACGATAAGGTAGTGGAAGTCCTTGCTTCTTATGACACGTCTGCCATGGCAAGCTTTCTTGCAAGATAAGATCACAGGAGAAGAATGATGGTAATTATTTTCCTTAACGGTTGTTGCGGCAGGATGGGTAAGGCGATTGCCGCCCTCTGTGAGAACAATCCCGATTACAAGATCGTTGCTGGCGGGGATATCATCGAGAATCCCAATTACAGTTTTCCCGTATATACGAGCCTTAATGAGTGTACGGAAGACTTTGACGTAATAATCGATTTCTCTAATGCAAAGGCTGTCCCGGGCGTATTGGAATTCGCACTGAACCGCAGCAAGCCTTTTATCTGCTGTACAACGGCTTTGTCCGACGAGACTGTTGCAAGTATTCTTGAAGCTTCAGAAAAGATCCCGGTATTCAAGTCAGCCAATATGAGTCTCGGCATCAACATGATGGTCGAGCTTGCCAAACAGGCTACAAGGATCCTTTATCCCGAATTCGATATCGAGATCGTAGAAGCGCATCACAACAGGAAGCTTGATGCTCCATCCGGTACAGCCATGATGATCGCTTCGGCCATTGATCAGGAGATTCCTGATAATGTTGATTATGTCTATGACAGACATAGCGTAAACAAGGCAAGATCCAAGAATGAGATCGGTATCTCTTCCATCAGGGGCGGTAATATTGTTGGAGAGCACTCTGCAATGTTTATCAGCGATGAGGAGATCCTTACCATAAGCCACAGCGCCCAGACAAGAGATGTTTTCGCTAAGGGCGCGCTTACTGCTGCAAGCTTTATGGCGGGAAAAGACAAGGGTTATTACACCATGTCTGACGTTATCGCCCAGTATATAGAAAAATAATTTTTGGAGGAAATATAAATGTTCAACTACACGGATACGTCCACGACTGTTTTCGGATTGGGAGGCGACGTCGCAGGCTCGATTGCATCAATGGGTCTCCTCGTTGTAATGTTCGTTGTCTTCTACTTTATCCTCATCAGACCTCAGCGTAAGAAGGATAAGGAACTCAAGGAGCAGATGAGCAAGCTCTCTGTCGGCGACAGAGTCGTTACCATCGGCGGTCTTGTCGGTTTTGTGGCCAATATCAAGGATGATCAGGTCACTATCTCAACTTCTGCGGCAAATACTCTTGTCACATTCACGAAAAGTGCAATACAATCAGTTGTAAAGCGTGACCAGCTTAATCCTGACGGATCTATCAAGAAAGTTGAAGAGCCCGTTAAGACCGGCGGTCTGTTCGGTAAGAAGAAGGATAAGAAGGAAGAGGAGTAATTCCTTTCCAGCTTGGCTATCTATTCAGGCCCGGACGTTTCTGCCGGGCCTTTTGAATATAGATCGGAGAATTTATGGGACTGATACCTGACAACGTAATCGATGAAGTGCTTACCAGAGCTGACATTGAATCAGTCGTAAGCAGATATGTCCTTCTGAAACGCCAGGGCGGTAATATGTGGGGACTCTGTCCTTTCCATTCAGAGAAGACGCCTTCATTCTCCGTTAATCCTTCCAAGGGTATCTATAAATGCTTCGGCTGCGGCAAGGGCGGCAATGCCATCAGCTTCATTATGGAGATCGAGCATCTTAACTATCCTGAAGCGATAAGGCACCTTGCAGGCATATACGGAGTTGAAGTTCCCGAGACAGGATATTCTGGTGACAGTATCCAGAAAGAAGAAAAGAACAGGGTCAGAGATATCCTTAAGGAAGCCGCCAAGTTTTACTATAAGTCATTTAATGATCCTGAGATAGGAATACCTGCGAGGGAATATGCTTCGAAGAGAGGCCTTTCAAAGCAGACTCTGGATAATTTCGGAATAGGTTATTCGCCGATAAACTGGACAGCTCTTTATGATGTCCTTAAATCAAAAGGCTATAAGGATGAGGAACTGTTAAAGTCCGGTATCTTTGCGGAGTCACCGAAGACCCATAAACCCTATGATCTGTTCCGTGGAAGACTGATGTTTCCGATATTCGATTCGTTCGGAACCATAATCGCTTTCGGCGGCAGGGCTTTGGGCGATGAGAAGCCCAAGTATATTAATTCTCCTGATTCGATAGTCTATAACAAGCAGAATCACCTTTATGCGATGAATTTCGCCAGGAAAGAGCAGTCCAAGCAGCTGATAGTCGTTGAAGGTTACATGGATGCCATAGCGATGCACGCCGCAGGCTTTAAGAATACGGTCGCTGCTTTGGGGACTTCTTTTACTGACAGCCAGTTAAAACTCTGCGCGAGATACGCTGAAGAAGTGGTTTTCTTTTTCGACGCTGATAATGCAGGCCAGAAAGCTGCGTTAAGAGCCGTCAAGATGATGATGGAATATCTGAATAAGCTCACGGGTATCAATATCCGGATCAAGATAGCTAAAGTCCCTGACGGAAAAGATCCGGATGAATTCATAAGGGCTAACGGTGCAGATAAGTTCAGGGAAGTCGTCCGCAGTGCGCTCTATGTTGAGGATTATCTTTTGGAGAGGGCAAAGAACGACAACACAGATCCTGAGACGGGCGAGCTTGACAGGGGAAGATATCAGGAAGATATCTGCCGGTACGGTTCCTGGATGAACGACGATATAAAGATGAGCAGGATAGCAGGAACTGCAGCACCTCTGCTTGGCGCTACCCAGCAGGCCGTAATGAGCCAGATGTTGAGATACAGACAGATAGAAGATAAGAAACAGTCACAGGTAAATACCAGGGCTCTGGAGCGCGAGAGAAGAGATAATCTTATAAACCGCAATACTGACGAGGCGCTTGAGAGAGCGCCGGCGGATCAGATGACAGAAGTGACCGTTCCCGACCAGCCCGCATTCAGGAAAGTAAACGATAATGCTACAAAAGAAGAAATAGAACTTTTCGCTTATGCTCTTTCTTTGGGAAGCGCTCTGGCAGACAGGAAAAAGATAGACGAGACCGACATAATAAGGCCCGGCGATTTCTCGGGAGATACATTAAGGGAACTCGTTAAGATTTTCCTTAATATTTTCGACGGAAGGGACGAGACGTTATATGCGAGGATGAGCGATTATTTCTCGAGACTTACGATAAATGGCATGCCTGCTGAAGACGTAATGCTCAGAGCTGTTGAAACAGCTGACAGATGTCCTGATGTAAATGTTAAGAGCGACATGTATCTTGCGCTGCTCTTCAAGGTTAGGGAATCTAAGATCAGGTTTGAAGAAGAACGCCTGATGAATAAGCTCGTCAATGCTTCGCCTGAGGAAAAAGAGAAGATAAACGGACTGTTGAGAAATCTCTCGGAATATAAGCTTGCTCTGAGAAATAAGATAGGTGACCTCTGATGCAGAACCTGACCGTCAGGCTGGAAATGGTGTTGGAGCAGGCCAGAAATGCCTGCAAAGTTCCCGGTTCGGGAAGATTGATAGATGTCGGTTCAGATCACGGTTATGTAGCCGTCAGATGTCTTGAGGAAGGCATTTCCGGATATGTCATTTGCACTGAGATCCATAAAGCTCCCGCTCAGAGATCCGCGGATGCTCTTGAAGAAGCCGGTTTCGGAGACCGTTCTGAAGTTTATGTGACTGACGGATTAAAAGGCGTCCCGCTTCAGCCCGGTGATATTATCGTCATTGCCGGAATGGGAGGTCTTAATATCATTGACATCCTTTCCCGGGCACTTAAGGATAACGGTTTTTCCGTTATGGAAAATGTGACATTTATCCTTCAGCCGCAGAAATCTAATGATCTGGTGAGAAATAATCTTGCCAGGACCGGGTTTGTTTTCGAGGATGAGAGTGTTTGTTGTGACAGGGAAATATTCTATAATTGTATGAGAGTCGTGTTTAAAGGCATCAGCACGACATTGACCGACGAAGAAGCCTGCTACGGTCCTGTACTGCTTAAGAAATACGGTAACGGGGATAAAGATGTTGCAGCTTACTTTGACCATCTGAACAGCCTTTTCGAGGTAAGACAGAGAAGCAATCCGGTGATCAGGTCGGCATTAGAGGAGCGAAAACGTAATGAATGTCAATGATATCGAACTATTTCTTAATGAAGTCTTCCCGCATGAGAATGCATTGGATTACGATAACGTAGGATTGATCGCAGGTGACAGGGAAAAGGTCGTAACGGCTATCCTGGTCTCTTTGGATCTTACCGATAAAGCCATTGAGAGCGCGAGAGAGGCCGGTGCTAATCTGATAATAACGCATCATCCGATCATATTCGGCGGCATAAAGTCGCTTACCATGGATGATGCTGTCGGAAAGACTCTGATAAAGCTGGTCAAGTCCGGTATCTCCGTTATAGCCTGCCATACTAATCTTGATCTTACCGATGAGTTCGGTAATCTTGCGATTGCAGATATATTAGGAGCAGACGAACCTGAAAGAGTAAATGGCGCAACATGCGGTGTTTTGTATGAACTCCCTGAAGATACTACTCTTAAGGAATATTGCCGCAAGGTCGCAGATGAATTAGGTACCAGCGGCATTATTACCATCAATGATCCGGACAGCCGCGTAAGGAAAGTCTTTATCCAGGGCGGTGCATTTGATGAGGATTCAGTTGAAGCCGTTGTAAAGTGCGAAGCGGATACAGTTCTGTCCGGTGAGATCAAGCACCATATCTGCGTAGGTTTTGAGCAGATGGGAATCAATACGGTTATCGCAGGTCATTCTGCTACCGAGCAGGCATATCTGCCTAAGCTTAAGAATCTGCTGTCAGAGAAGTATCCGGGAATATCAATTACTGTGAATTATAACAAAGAAGTATCATCTATACTTTGACGCGTTTTATTATTAAAATAACTATGTTTTTCGGGCAGGCCGAGACAATCGCGGGCGCCAACGTTACGAAAGTAAGGCGCATGAGGAAAGTCCGGGCTCCACAGGACAGGGTGCCGGGCAGTTCCCGGTGAAGGCAACTTTAAGGAAAGTGCAACAGAAAAGAAAACCGCCCGAAAGGGTAAGGATGAAAAGGCGAGGTAAGAGCTCACCGGCGGTGTGGAGACATACCGGCCTTGTAAACCCCATCCGGAGCAACGTCGTGGTAGGCTTTAACCGTGGTCCGCGGGCCTTAGGAGACGGCTGGAACGTTTTAGAGATATTACGTCTAGATAGATGATTGTCACATACAGAACCCGGCTTACCGGTCTGCACGGAAAACGTTAACAAGGCACTATATTACGGGAGGATTTTAGTCATGTCAGCAGAATCTTATTTAAGCAGAGGCGTTTCACCCACAAAAGACGATGTCAAGGCAGCTGTAAAGAACCAGTCCAAAGGAGTTTTCCCGGGAGCTTTCTGTAAGCTTATCGAAGACCTGGCAGGCGATCCCGAGTTTTGCACTGCTATCCATGCTGACGGTGCCGGAACAAAATCCTCTGTTGCTTATCTTATGTATAAAGAGACCGGTAATTACGACTGGTTTAAGGGTCTTGCACAGGATTCGCTGGTAATGAATACTGACGACCTTGCATGCTGCGGCGTTACTGACAAGCTTATGTTATCCAACACTATCGGCAGAAATGCCCACAGAGTTGACGGTAAGGCTATCGCGAAGGTCATCGAGGGTTATGACGAGATAATCGCTAAGCTTGCTGCTAACGGGATCAACATTACGATGTGCGGAGGCGAGACTGCTGATGTCGGCGATCTCGTAAAAACACTGATCGTTGACTCGACTTTGGTCGCAAGAGCTAAGAGGTCTGACGTTATCAATGCGGCAAATATCAAGCCCGGCAATGTTATCGTAGGTCTTGCTTCTTTCGGCCAGGCTACATATGAAGATAAGTATAATTCAGGCATGTCCTCCAACGGTCTTACCGCAGCACGCCATATGCTCCTTAATAAGCATTATTATGAGAATTACAAAGAGTCTTTCTCCGATACTTTGGGTGAGGACAAGGCTTATTGCGGTAAGTTCCTGCTTTCTGATAAGCTTCCGGGTACTGATATTACTGTAGGTGAGGCTATTCTTGCGCCTACAAGAACATTCCTTCCTGTTATCTCAAAGGTGCTCGCATCTTATAGACAGAACGTATACGGCATCATCCACTGTACGGGCGGCGGACAGGCTAAGTGCCGCGACTTCGGTACGGGTGTCAGATATGTTAAGGACAATATGTTCGAGCTGCCTCCGCTTTTCCAGGCTATCTATGAATCAGGTGAGATCCCGATGAAGGAACTCTATCAGGTATTTAACTGCGGCCACCGTATCGAATTCTATGTTGATGAGTCTGTTGCTTCAGGCATTATCGATATCGCGAAGTCTTTCAATATCGAATCCAAGGTTATCGGTCACGTTGAAATGTCTTCAAACGGTAACACAAATGAAGTAATTATCAAATCTAATGGTGAGGAATATGTTTATAATTGATTAAGGGCAGGACAATACCTGCTCAAATCTAATAAGGCAGGTGTTGTTATGGACTCAATCAAGAAGTACATTGCCGAGTGTATCGGTACATTCACTTTAGTGCTTGTCGGATGCGGTACTGCAATGATCACAGGATGCGATCACTGGGGCGGATATCTTACAACTGCATTCGCATTTGGTCTTGTTATTGTCGGTATGGCTTATTGCGTCGGTAATATTTCCGGCTGTCATATTAATCCGGCTGTTTCTCTGGCATGCTTGATCGCAAAGAGAATGGATGTTAAGGATTTCTTCCTGTATTTTCTTTCGCAGACTATCGGCGCAATCTGCGGTGCTGCTGTCCTTAAGCTGATCTTCAGCCTTGGCGGTGTTACAGATGCTACAGGCGGAGTAGGATCTAATGGTCTTGCCGGCGTTAACGGAAGCTTTGCTGCAGGACTTATCGTTGAGATCCTTCTTACTTTCATATTTGTTCTTGTTATCTTGGGTGTTACCGATCCTTCTTTCAAGCACGGTTCATTCGGCGGCGTAGTTATCGGTTTCTCCCTCGTTATGGTCCATGTATTGGGCATCGGTCTTACCGGAACATCAGTTAACCCCGCACGTTCCATCGGTCCTGCTCTCTTCGCAGGCGGTGATGCGCTCGGTTCCCTCTGGGTATTCATCGTAGGACCTTTCGCAGGCGCAGCTCTTGCAGCCGTTGTCTACAATTTCCTGGCTAAGAAAGATTAATTAGTTCCGTACTGATTCATTATTAACCCGACCGGGTAGAAGGGGCTGGCTCATCTGAACAGCCCCTTTTCATATGCGTGGTATAATGTGTATATGGGATTAGGAAATAATGCTTTTAGAAAGATTTATAGAATTACTGCGGCAGTATTGGCAGTGATGCTTCTTTTGTCTTTTTCATCCTGTAACAAAACAGCCGGAACAACTGTTGGGACTACTGCTGAAACGTCATCTTCAGTCAGCACGAACGTTACTTACACATTCGGATTCGAAGATGAACCCGAGGAGAATGATTCCGATTATATATTTGATTACGAAGATCAGGCGCAAAGGGTGCTTAAATTCTCACACAGAAATCTTTTCGGACTCGAGAAGATCGTTCTTTTTGAGGACAGATTAACAGCTGTGTTTGATAAGAATACCAACGATAAATCAGGCGGATTCCTCGGAAAAGGGAATGACGGGATACAGTACATGTGGTTCAGCTTTAATAATCTGAGCGCGATGGAAACGCAGTTTGATGTATCCGAAGAGCAGGATAAGTACATATTAAATGCAGTCTGCCATTATGAAAAATCAGACCTTATCGATCCTTCGCGCGAAGTTATGATCATCCGTTTCTATGTAAAAGGTGAGCATGATTCAATGAATATAATAATCTGTGCTGATGATCTCGAACTGAGTCTTTTTAAAGAAAACTTTGACAGCCATAAGCAGAATTACGATGCATCCGAAAACAAATGGTCAGAAGTCATAACAAATATCTATGAACGCAATTCGTCATCAGGCGATGAAGGAATCTCGATATCTTATGATCTGGGCATGATAAGGGATGCTTTTTATGAATATGAAGTTGACGGTATCAGCTATAAGATCACCAGTTACGGACACTATTTAAGTGTGCTCATTACCAATAACGGAAATGAGACGAAGATCATTGGCGGTACGCGTTACTTACAGCGTGTAGACGGTGATGTTTTGATCGACCTGAGCAGAGATAACCGTGAGATGAATCTTTCTGAAGGAAAAGTAAAAGACCTGCCTATTGTTAAGTTATGGAGTTTTTCAAACAGCGATCCCGATCAGCATTACCAACGTTCACCGGATCCGGGAGTCATTCTCAAAGAAAATGAGACATATGAACTTAAGCCGGGACAATACCTTTATGCTGAAATACTGGTGTATGATTTTGATGCTGATAAGGACGGGATCTACAGGCTTACATATGGTGAGGCCGAGCTCGATTTCGAGCTGGAATGGAAAATGATCTGGTAAAGATGGACTCCGGCTCCGGCATGGAAGAGTCTTAGGATTATTCACCGTAATGGGCGCATATCAGGTCGTTCAAGGTGAATTTTCCAGGAAAATTCACCGGGGTGGCCGCATAACGGGGCTTGTAGGGTGAATCTTAGCATAGCAAAATCAGCACCACCCGTCGAACGGGTGGTTTGCACTGAGGCTATAAGCCTCTGTTACCGGCCAGCGCCTAAAGACGCTGGCTTTCAC